>DASZNJ010000202.1:0-33400 GCA_035551575.1 Gemmatimonadaceae bacterium | reverse complement strand
GACCGCGACTCGCGCTCGACCGCCAGGCCGCGCCCGTAGCCCACTGGCCGGGCCCCCGGCCGCCGGGCCGCCGCGACGGGGGCATATATAGCTTGACAGGTATATGCTGCTGATAGTATTTACAAGCCGTGGACACGTCGTTCGGAATCATCGCGGAGCCCACCCGGCGGGCGATCCTCAGCTATCTCGCGTCGTCGGAGCGCTCGGTCGGCGAGATCGAGGAGAAGCTGCGCCTGCCGCAGCCCTCCGTCTCCAAGCACCTCCGCGTGCTGCGCGAGGCGGGGCTCGTCGAGGCGCGGGTGGACGCCCAGCGGCGCGTCTACCGGATCAGGCCGGAGCCACTGCGCGAGGTGGACGCATGGCTCGCCCCCTTCCGGCGCTTCTGGTCCGCCCATGTCGACGCGCTCGAGCGCCATCTCGACGCGGAGGAACGGAAGTCACGTCGGAAGACAGCCGTCACGAAAGCAAGGAAGAAACGATGAGCGGTCGCGCTGAATATTCGCCCGGACCCGCCGCCGGCGCCGAGGCGATGAAGGATGGTGAGCGGTGGACGCTGGTGCTCGTCCGCGAGCTGCGCCATTCGCCGGCGACGGTATGGCGCGCGCTCACCGACCCCGATCAGCTGCGCGAGTGGGCTCCCTTCGATGCCGACCGCGCGCTCGACGCCACCGGACCCGTGAAGCTCTCGACGGTCGGCACGCCGGCGCCGCAGGTCTCGGAGACCCGCGTCACGCGCGCCGAAGCACCGCGGCTGCTCGAGTACGACTGGGGTGGAAACACGATGCGCTGGCAGCTCGAGCCGCTCGGCAAGGGCACACGCCTGACGCTCTGGCACAACATCGACCGCAACTTCATCTCGATGGGCGCGGCCGGCTGGCACATCTGCTTCGACGTGCTCGACCGCTTCCTCGGCGGGCATCCGGTCGGCCGCATCGTCGGCGGCGACGCGATGAAGTTCGAGTGGCCGCGACTCAACGCCGAGTATGCGAAGCAGTTCGGGATCGCGGCGCCCGAGTGGCCGCCGCGCCACGGCAACCCGGAGGGCTGACCGATGCCGGCGAAGAAGAAGACTCCCGCCGGGATCTCCGGTGAGCAGGCATCGGCGCTCATCTCGAAGCGGATCGCCGAGCTCGCCGACTGGCGCGGCGTGACGTTAGGCAGGATGCGGGCGCTGATCCGCGAGGCGGTGCCCGACGTCGTCGAGGAGTGGAAGTGGATGGGTACTCCCGTCTGGTCGCGCGACGGGATCATCTGCACCGGCGAGAGCTACAGGAGCGTCGTGAAGCTCACCTTCGCGAAGGGCGCGTCGCTGAAGGATCCGAAGAAGTTGTTCAACGCGAGCCTCGACGGAAACGTCAGGCGGGCGATCGACATTCACGAGGGGGAGGAAGTCGATGCGGCGGCGTTCAGGGCGCTGGTGCGGGAGGCGGTGGCGCTGAACGGTTCGAAGAAGCCGAAGCCGGCGAGGAAGGCGAAAGGCTGAGCGATCGCTCCGCCGCCGCTCGAAACAGGCAGCGGCGTCCAGCGCGGAAGATTCGTTCGCCCCTCGGTAAGGATGCGTGTCACGAAGCGTGACAGCATGCGCCGCTGAGCCCATGTTGTCCGCGCACGCGGCGCGCGACGCGCCGCAGCGCGCACCCATCCCGTGACCTGTCGCACGCGGATGGAAATCACAGTATCGGCGGCGAAAGCGCGCTCGTCTGACTTGGAAGCACGACAACCGCATCCAGGTCACGAGGCGACTTTCATGTTCGATTCATTCGCGCAGCTCTTTCCCCCGCAGTGGCAGCCGACGATCCTCGCGCTCACGGCGCCGCTGCGCTGGCTCGCCGAGTGGCAGGGGTCGATGTTGAACCTCGCCTCGGCGCCGGGGAATCCCGCACTCCGCGTCCTCGCCTGGGCGGCGCTGCTCCTTCCCGCGCTGCTCGCGATCGCCGGCATGTGGTGCACCGCGGTCTCGCTCTATACCCTCCCCTTCCGCTCCGGCCGCGGCGGGTTCCTCACCTCGCTGCTGATGGCGTGGTGGGACGCGGGGCGCTGCGTGTGGCTCTTCTGGGCCGGGATGCTGCGCGTCGGCGTCGCGCTCGTCGGCTGGGTGATCGGGTCGGTGCGCTTCGGGCTGCTGATGATCAAGAACATCATCGTCGGCATCGTGCGCTCGCCCTTCACGCTGCTCGACATCACCTCGCGCCGCTACTTCCAGCCGGGGATGCCGTGGGTCGCGTTCCTCGTGCTCGTCGTCTGGTCGGCGATCGAGGCGACGATCTTCACCTTCACGCTGCAGCCGACGCTCAACGAGGTGTTCGGCGGGCTCACCGGCTTCGAGCCGAACCCGCGCGTGATGGCGCCGCTGCTCTGGTTCTTCCTCTTCATGCTCGTCGCCGGCTCCTTCGCCTGCGTCCAGGTGGTCACCGAGGCGGTGAAGGCGAAGAAGACCGGGACGATCATACAGATGCTCGTGGTCGAGAGCGCGGTGATGTTCTTCGAGGTGATCTTCCTCTACCGGGAGCTGATCGACGCGATCACGCCGTGGATCGCCCAGCAGTCGGGCGGTTCGGTGCAGCTCGGGATCGGCTGGACGCTGGCGCTGGCCTCGTTCGGCTGGCTCGGCGTGCGCGGGATGACCTGGTTCCTCTTCGGGCGCTTCGGGACGCCGGCGCTGGTGGCGATCCTCTCGCGGCAGACGCTGACGCAGGACGATGGCGGTCGCGTCGCCGAGCGGCCGGCTGACCCGGGGCTCTGGCGCGAGCCGGTGAACGCGCTCAAGGCGGAGACGGCGTGGTTCCACGAGGAGGCTCGGCGCATGCTCGAGCTGCTCTCCCTCCCCGTGCTGCAGCTCCTCGCGGCGGCGCTCAACTTCGCGGTGGTCGCGGTGCAGTCGCGGCCGATGTTCACGCTTCCGTTCCGCACGCTGGACGACATCCTCGCGGCGACGCCGATGGCGCATCCGCGGCCGGTGCTCGAGGGCACGTCGCGCCGGCTGACGCCGCACGACGCGATGCCGCGGGTGGCCTCGTGAGCGCCCGCGACAGGACGCTGGCGGGCTGGCTCGCCCTCGTCGCGTCAGGCCTCACGCTCGCCGCGTGCGGCGCCGCCGCGCCGGCGAGCGGCAACCGCGTCGCGAGGTCCACCCTCGTCATCGGGATCGACGTCAGCGGGTCGTTCGAGAGCAGGGGTCGCTACGAGAGCTCGATCGACTTCGCCGCGAACTATCTCTACGCCCACATCCACGCGCTCGGCGGGTTGAAGCAGCCGACGGCCGTGTTCGTCGGCTCGGTCGGCGGGGAGAAGCCGGGAGAGACCAAGTCCTTCCAGCCGATCCACACCTTCCAGAACATGACCGTCCCCGAGATCGCCGCATACCTGCGGAAGGAGTATCCGTCGAACGACGGGCTCACCGACTTCAACCCGTTCTTCGAGCGTGTGGCGACGCTGGTGAAGCGGCAGAACCTCGTGCTCTCCCCGCTGAACATCGTGATGCTCACCGACGGACTGCCGGACAACCCGTCGGAGAAGGACGACAGCTTGAGCAAGTACAGGAAGATCGACGTCAGCGGTCTCGAGTACCTCTCGAAGAACACGACCGTTCGGGTGTTGTACCCGCGGCCGACCGTCGCCGTGCACTGGGAGAAGCTCGTCCCGCGGCGCCGGGTGCGGATGTGGACCGTGGACGACGAGGTGATGGCGACGTGGAAGTCGCACTACCATCAGGGCGCGCCGCCGGAGGATCAGGGGGAGCTGTGGAAGTGGATCAGCGACAACGTCGATTTCCGGGTGAGGAGCGGGGGGATACTCTGACGGCGACGAGTCACGAGAGACGAGAGACCAGAACTCGACCTGAACGACGAACGGCCGCCCGGAAGGGCGGCCGTTCAGCTTGTCGGGGATCAGCTTCTCCGATCAGCTTCGGGACCGCTCGCCCAGCTCCAGCTCGAGCTCGCGCATCGCGGCATCGTAATGCGGATCGACCGGGGGGAGCGCCCGCGCGGCAGGTCCGGCCGGTGCGGGCGACGAGCGGACGAGGCGCGACAGCAGCTTGAACGCGCCGACCGCGATGAGCGCGAAGACGGCGAACTTGAGGGCGAGGAAGGCGAGGCCAATGAGCGCGCCGAGCACGCCGAGTGTGGTCGCGAAGACGATCATCGCGAGGGGGATCGCGATGGCGAGACCGATGATCACTTTCACGAGCGTCCAGATGATGCGCATGGAACCTCCAGCTTCGAGCGCTGCATCGTCGGCAGCGCGGCGGCGGTGGCGAGCCGTCATCGGGATCGACGCGCGGCGGCCATTGGTGTGTATACCGCGGCTGGGGGTCGGGAGTTTCGACGGGGGTGTCGCGCAGGCCCCGTGAAAGGCGATTATACTTAGGTATTGCCCTTAGTATGCTCGGGCGGTATGATCTCTACCCCGGCAACGGCCATCAGACTGCAGCCGGCCGCGGCCGAACACGACATGGGCCTCTCTGTTGGCGGCCGAACCACCGGGTACAGGACGCAAAGCCGTGATCACTCGGCGAACCATCGCCTTCGCTCGTCGGAGTACCCAATGAAGTGGTTGAAGCGGGCGGGCTACGCCCTTCTCGTGCTCGTCGCCGCCGCCGGCGTCGCCTACTGGGCGATCTTCGTCGAGAGCCACACGGCGCCAGCCGGGAGCCGCGCCATCGACATCGCCGAGGTCAGGCGGCTCGCCGACTCGCTACCCGGGGAGAAGCCGCGGCTCATCCGCGTCGAGACGGTCGCGCATCTGTCCGCGTTCAGGACGATCGTCGTCGCCGGGGACGGATGGCAAAAAGTCGATCTGCCTGTGTCGTCATACGAGCTGGTCTACCCCGATCACCTGGCAATCGTCGATGCGGGGCTCACCGCGAGCATGGCGAGCGCCATGAGCGCACCGACGTTCGACAGCGCCGCATATTCACGGGTGAGCAATGCGCTGGCCCGCGCCGCGCTGATCGTCGTCACCCACGAACATCCCGACCACCTCGGCGGGATTCTCGCGCAACCCGACCCGAAGAAGCTGCTCGCCGTCACGCGCCTGACGCGAGAACAGGTTGCCGTGCTGAAGGAGAATCTGGCAGCGGAACCCTTCGCCGCGCTGCATTTGCCGTCCGATCTCTTCGACGGATATCAGTCCGTCGACTATGTCCGGTACCAGGCGGTCGCGCCCGGGGTCGTACTGATCAAGGCGCCGGGACACACCCCTGGCAGCCAGATGGTCTATGTCCGGCGCGCCGACGGCGTGGAGTTCCTCTTCGTGGGTGACGTCGCCTGGCAGATGCGGAACATCGAGCACAGGCGAGAAAAAGCACGCGTTGTGAAGTGGATGGCCGGCGAGGATCGCGACATGGTTCGCGAGGAGCTGGCGGGGCTCAATCAGCTCCATGCCGCCGTTCCCGAGCTGCACATGATGCCGGGGCACGACGCCGCGGTTCTCGACGCGTTCGTGAAGGAGGGGCTGTTGGTGAAAGGGTTTTGAGGCCCGCCCCCGGCGGCGCCGGGAACCGGATCACGCGCAGCACTTTTCCTTCGATGGCGAATCGGGAACCTCTCGCACCTCGTCGCGCCCTGCCGTCGGTGTCCTTCAGGTGGCGCAGCTCAATGTCCCCAGCTCGCGTGACCACTCTTCGTCATCGCTCGCTCGAACGGCGCTGAAGTTGATGCCGAGCGTCCCGAACTTGGCCGCACTCGATGCTTGTGGAGCATCGGCGTAGACGTCCTGACGGCTGGCGATCTCGAACCGGACGAATCCCGCAGCGACGACCGTCGCCTTGAGCTCTGCCTCCAGCAGAGCGCCGGCGATTCAACCCTTCCAGAGATCGATGTTGCGCTTCCCCTTCTCGCCCACCGCCTTCTCGACGAGAATGTCGCCGATCTGGAGCCGGCCGCCGGGCTTCAGGACCCGCGCCATCTCCTGGAGCGCGGCGAACTTGTCCGGAAAGAGATTCAGGACGCCGTTCGAGATGATGACGTCGGCCCACCCGCTCGGCACTGGAAGCTGTTCGGCCAGCCCCTGATGAAACCGAACGTTCGTCGCCCCGGCGGCGGCCGCGCCGGCGCGCGCTTTCTCGACCATCGCCGGCGTCATGTCCACGCCGACCACCTCGCCGTCCGGTCCGACCATGCTGGCAGCGATCAGGCTGTCGATGCCCGCGCCGCAGCCCACGTCGACGACCTTTTCTCCCACGGTCAACTCTCCGAGCGAGAACGGGTTGCCGGTACCGGCGAACGACTCGATGCTCGATTCAGGAACCTTCGACAGCCATCGGTCCTCGTAGCCAAGGATCGAGGCCAGCCGACGTCCGGTGTGGAAGTGAAATCCCTGGCCGGGGTCGGACGCGACCGCGGAATACTCGTCGCGAATCGCGGTACGCAGCGCATCGACGTCCAGGCCGTCGATCGCGCGACTCACTCCAGACACCTGTTGCGCCTCCGGATGCGTCATCAGTACCTCCCGGGCTGCACGTCGGCGGAACCGCGTCCACGCGGCTAGTATATCGCCCAGGTGCCGACCGTCAAGCGAGCGCCGCCCCCGGCCGCAGCCCCCGTCAGGCAGTCGTGAACCGGAAGACCTGACGCAGCCCGCGCCGCACGCGACGGCGCCAGCGCATCAGTCCCCGGTTCCGGCCGGTTCCGGTGCGCCCCGGCGCCCGGCTGGGCGGCGCCCCCGAACGCGGTGGTGGAACGCCGACGCCCAGTCGGGCCACCGCTCCTCGAGCCACTCGTAGACCACCGGCAGCACGATCAGCGTCAGCAGCGTCGACGTGACGAGCCCGCCGATGACGACGGTCGCCAGCGGGCGCTGCACCTCCGAGCCCGGGCTCGTCGACAACGCCATCGGGATGAAGCCGAAGCTCGCCACGAGCGCGGTCATGAGCACGGGGCGGAGCCGCACTTCGGATCCCTCGCGCACCGCCTCCTCCAGCCGCCGGCCGCGGTCCCGCAACTGGTTGATGTACGCAACCAGAACGACGCCGTTGAGAACCGCCACGCCGAACAGTGCGATGAACCCGACCGAAGCCGACAGGTTCAGGTTGAGCCCGCGAAGCCAGAGAGCGGCGATGCCGCCGATGAGCGCGAAGGGCACATTGAGCATCACGAGGAGCGCCTGCCGTCCGTTGCCGAAGCTCGCGTAGAGAAGCCCGGCGATGAGCAGCAGCACGAGCGGCACGATGAGGGTGAGCCGCTTCATCGCCCGCTCCTGGTTCTCGAACTGTCCGCCGTAGGTCACGAAATACCCTTCGGGAAGGCTCACCCTCGCCGCAACGGCGCGCCGCACGTCGGCGGCGAAGCCACCGAGGTCGCGGCCGCGCACGTTGGACTGCACGATCAACATGCGCTCGCCGTTCTCGTGGCTGATGAGCTCAGGGCCCTCCACGACGCGGACCCGGGCAACCTGTGACAGCGTCAGCGCCTCGCCGCGGGGCCCGTGGAGCACCAGCCGGCCGATCGCGTCGGGCGTGCCCCGATAGGGCTCGGCCAGCCGCACGACGACCGGAAAGCGCTTGCGCCCGTCGATCACCTCCGTCGCCTGCACACCGCCAATCCCGGCCTGCACCGCGTCGCGGATGTCGGCGACATTGAGACCGTAGCGCGCCAGCGCGCCGCGGTCGAGCGCGAGCTCGACCTGCATCGCGCCCGCGCTCACCTCCGCCGACACGTCCGCAGCGCCCGGCACGGACTCGATCACCTGCACGATCTCGGCTGCCTTGGCCTGGAGGATCGGCAGGCTGTCGCCGAACACCTTGACGCCGAGCTGCGTGCGTACGCCGGAGATGGCCTCATCGAGCCGCATCGCCATCGGCGCGGTGAAGTTGTAGTCGATGCCGGGGATCTGCGCGAGCGCCGAATCCATCCGCACGATCAGCGCGTCCACCGACCTGTCCTTCCATTCGTCGCGCGGCTGGAAGATCACGTAGACGTCGCCGGCGTACAGTCCCATCGTCTCCGTCGCCAGCTCCGGCCGCCCCATCTTGGTGACGACGCTCTTCACCTCGGGGAAGCGGAGGAGCGTGCGTTCGACCTCCTTCGCGATCGCCATGCCCTGCGGCAGCGAGGTGCTGGGCAGTCGCCGCGTCTCGATGAGCATGGAGCCCTCGTCGAGCTTCGGCATGAACTCGGTGCCGAGGAACGGGACCGAGGCGAGCGCCGCGACCAGAAGGGCCACCGCCGAGCCGATCACCACGCGGCGATGGCCGAGCGCGTAGGCCAGATCACGATGGTAGCGCCGCCGCACCGCCTCGAACCAGCGCGACGGCTTCTCCTCCACGTGCCGGAGCAGATACGAGGACACGACCGGCACGTACGCCAGCGCGAGGAACAGCGAGCCGAGGACCGCGACGCACACCGTGAATGCCATCGGTGCGAACATGCGCCGCTCCAGCCCCTCGAGCGCGAAGATCGGCAGGTACACGGCGATGATGATGCAGACGCCGAAGACGATCGGTCGTCCCACCTCGAACGCCGCCCGGCGGATGATGTCCTGCCGTTTCTCTGCCGTCGGATGGCCCGCGTGGCCGAGCCTGCGCACGAAGTTCTCCACCATCACCACCGACGCGTCCACGATCAGCCCGAAGTCGAGGGCGCCAAGGCTCATGAGGTTCGCGGACACGCCGAAGCGCTTCATCAGCAGGAATGCGAACAGCATCGACAACGGGATCACCGACGCGGTGATGAGCGATGCGCGAATGTTGCGCAGGAACAGGAACAGCACGAGCATGACGAGCAAGCCGCCCTCGAGCAGGTTCCTGAACACTGTGTGCGTGGTGCGATCGACGACGTCTCCCTGGTTGTAGAAGGGGCGGATCGCGACGTTCGCCGGCAGCAGCGGCCGGATCTCCTCCAGCCGCGCCTTCACCCCTTCGACGACCTCCTTCCCGTTCGCCCCCTTGAGCATCACGATCATCCCCGAGAGGGTCTCGCCGCGGCCGTCGCGCGACACGGCTCCCTCGCGCGGCATCGGGCCGATCGTGACCGTGGCGACGTCGCGCACGTACACGGGTGTACCCCCGGCGCGTGTGCTCACGACGACGTTGCCGATGTCCAGCGTGTCGGCAAGCCGCCCCAGCCCGCGCACGGTGAAGCGCTCGCCACGTGTCTCGATGTAGCCGGCGCCGAAGTTCCCGTTGTTCGCCTGCAGCGCTGCCTCGAGGTCGCCGAGCGAGAGGCCATAGCCGGCGAGCTTCGAAGGATCGGCGAGCACATGGAACTGCTGCACCATCCCGCCCCACGAGTTCACGTCGGCCACGCCGGGCACGGTGCGCAGCATCGGCTTGATGGTGTACTCCTGGAGGTTGCGCAGCTCCATGAGCGACAGGGGGCGCAGCGAGTCGGTCGCCTCGACCAGGTACTGGAACACCTCGCCCATCGGCGTCGCCGGTGGCCCAAGCTGCGGCTGGAGCCCGGCGGGGAGGCTCCCCAGCGCGTCCTGCATGCGCTGCGTGACCTGTGCGCGGGCGAAGTACATGTCGACGTCGTCTTCGTAGGAAACGGTGACGACGGAGATGCCGGCCTTGGAGATGGAGCGCACGCCGTGCGTGCGCGGGAGTCCCATCATCGCCGTCTCCATCGGGTAGCTCACCAGATTCTCGACCTCGTTCGGCGAGAGCCCCGGAGCGACGGTGATGACCTGCACCTGGTTCGGTGTCAGGTCGGGGAAAGCGTCGGTACTGATGTTCGAGAACGCCCACCCACCCGCGACGACGAGCAGGAGGGTGAGCGCGACCACGGCGATCCGGAAGCGGAGCGCGAGCGCGACGAGTCGTTCGATCATGGCCGCGTCACTCCTTCGCCATCTTGCCGCGTGAGAACTCCGACTTCACGGCAAACGCGCCGTCGGTGACGACGGTTTCGCCCGCGGTGACCCCGGCGAGCAGCTGCGCCCGCCCGGCGGCGGTGCCGCCGAGCGTCACGTTGCGCCTCTCGAACCGCGCGCCTCCCTTCCCGTCCGGCGTCGCGACGAAAACGACCGGCCGCCCGTCGAGCATCTGGACGGCGCCCTCGGGGACGCTCACCGCCGCCTGGGCGGCGGCGGCCTCGATCCAGACGGTCGCGAACATCGCCGGGCGCAGGCGTCCCGCGGGGTTGGCGACGAGCGCGCGCACCGGCACCGTGCGCGTGGAAGGATCGAGCGCACCGCCGACGCTCGAAACGCGGGCCTCGAAGGTGTCGCTCGGGAAGGCGGGCACGTTGAAGCGCACCCGCGATCCGGTGGTGAGCGTAGACGCTGCCCGGTCGGACACGCTCAGCTCGAGCCATAGCGTGCGCGGATCGGAGACGGTCACGAGCGACGCCCCCGCTTCGGCTACCGAGCCCGGCACCGCCTCTCGCGAAAGGACGATGCCGGTGACGGGCGAAGTGATCACCATGGCGCCCGTCGAAGAGGCAACGCCCAGCTGGGCCATCCCGGCACGGGCGCGCTGAACCTCCGCCTCCGCCTGCGCGAGCGACGATCGTGCGAGCTCGTCGTCGGCCTGTGCGCGCTCGAGCTCCTGCCGCGAGATCGCCTTCGCCGCCAGCAGCCGCTCTGCCCGTTCGCGTGCCGTTCGCGCGTACGTTGCCGCCGCGCGGCGCGACGCCAGCTCCGCCGTCGCCTTCGCGAAATCGGCGCGCGCGGTGCTCGCCTCCTGGCTTTGCAGCGTGACGAGCACCTGGCCGGCGTTCACCCGCTGCCCGGGCTGAACGGCGACACTCAGCACCCGGCCCCGCGCAGGCGCGCCGAGTCGCGCGGTTCGGTCCTCATTGGGCACGAGCTGGCCCGGTACCTCCAGCGTCGCGGCGGCGTTCCCGCCGACGGCCGGCGCCCATCGCACCCCTCCGTGCTGCACCTGCGCCGGCGTGAAGGCGACGACATCCGGCGCCGTGGTCGCGACGGCACCATCCGTCGAGCCCTCGTCCGCCGTGCGACCGCATGCGCCGAGCAGCGCGAGCACCGGCAGCAGCATCGGCAGTACCGCGACGCGGGCGGCACGTCGCGGCACGGGCAACATCGGGATCGGACGAGGACTCACGGGCGGCCTCCATCGCGGGCGGATGGCCGCGAGCCGGTGGAAGGGTCGAGGAACATGGTCGTGTTGGGGGAGGAGCCGGCCGACAGCTCGCTGCCAGAGATGATGTCGAGCTCGAGGCGGGTTTCGCGCTCGGCAATGACCGAGCGGTAGACGGTGAGCCGCACGTCGCCGAGTGTACGCGAGACGTCGAGTACCTGGAGCAGGCTGGCAGCCCCCTCGCGGTAGGCGACAAGAGTGATGCGGCGCGACTCCTCCGCCCGCGCCAGGAGCGAGTCAGCGAATCGGCCGCGCCGCTCGGCGAGGAGCCGTGCCGCCTCGTGCGCGGCAGCCACCTCGGCGAACACCAGCCGTTCACGCCAGGCGAGTTCCTGCTGCGCCGCCGTCACCTCGGCGGTGGCGCGCTGCACCTCGCCGCGGTTCTGGTCGAAGATCGGCAGCGGCACGGTGAGCCCGGCGATCAGCGTGTTCACCTCGCCGATGCGCTTCGCCCCGAACGTCGCCCCGACCTGCCGGACGCTCAGCGACCGCTGGTAGCTCACCTGCGCGCGCGCCGCGTCGACGCGAGCGCGCGCGGCGAGAAGATCGGGACGTGATGCACGCGCGCGCGCGAGGTACACCGCGCGCGGCGCGAGCTCGATCGGCGCGCCGGTGATCCCGGACGCCGGTCCGGTCGCCTCCACGACCACACGGACCGGGACGGCTTCGGGTGCGTCTCCCGACGTCATGACTGTCGCGGGGCCGAGATACGGCGCAAGCTCGCCGCGCGCCCGCGCGAGCTCGGCCGCCTCGAGCGCCAGCTCCGCCTCGGCACGGTCCAGCTCCACCTGGACGCGGATCAGGTCTCCCTCCGAAGTCACGCCTTCCTTCACGCGAGTCTGCGTGTACGTGAGCAGCTCGGCGAGGCGGTCGCGCACGTCCGTCGAGCCACTCACCGCGGCCTGGGCGAGCGCCACGCGGTAGAAGGCGCGGGCGGCGCTCAGGCTCACGGCGCGCCGCGCGAGGTCGAGCTCGGCCCGGGCCGCGCGCACGTCGGCATCCACGGCGCGCACGCGCGGCCAGCGCTGGAAGAGGGGTTCGAGCGGCAGGGTCGCGAAGGTGGACACCTCGCGATCGACGCCCGCGAGCGTGCGTCCCGGCCATGGGGCGTTCTCGACCTGGTAGGTGACCGTGGGGTTCGCCAGCAAGCGAGCCGTCAGACGCGCAGCCTCGGCGCTGCGGACGCGCGCGCGCGCAGCGTCGACCAGCGGATGTTGCGCGATGGCGCGACCGAGGACGTCGGAGAGCGTCAGCGGCGGCGGCGCGCCCGGCGCAGCATCCTGTGCGAAGGCCCTCGACGCGCCGGCGAGCGCGAAGCAGAGCGCAGCGCCGAGGGGACGGAGTGAATGCATGATGTGTTTCCGTGTGTTCGCAGGCGACCGTCGGGCGCGGTGCCCGCCGGGCGAAGGCGATCGTGACGATGTGATGGAGCTCTGCGGTTCCGCGGAGAGCGCGCTATCGCGGCACGAGGATGGTGGCCGGGAAGAGCGCAGCCGCAACCGGGCAATCCGTCAGGCCGAAGGCCGGCCGGAGTTCGCGCGACTCAGCCGAGCGGTGGCGCTCGAGACTGGTCCGGCGGGGAGCCCCGCTCCTGTGGCGGGTAGCCGGGCCCCGGCGGGATCCCGGGGCGCAAGGCGCGGACAGCCCAGCGGACGGGGGAGGCCACCGGCGGCGCAGCGAGTACGGCGACCGGGAGATGGGCGACCGCGCTTCGCTCCGCGTGGAGGTACGCGTGCTCCCCGTCGGGCGGGCTGTCCGCGCTGACGCCCACCGCCCCGAGCGCGGCGGGCGCACGAGGCACCGGATGTCCGAGGCCGTGGGCCTCCTGCTCGTGTGCGTGTGCCAGCCCGTGCGCAACCGCCGCCATCGGGCTCGACAAGCCGGTGACGAGCGCGAGCAGGGCAGCGCATAGATGCAGAGCGGATCGGCAGCGCATGAGCCGTGCAAGCTAACAGGCGACGCGCCATGGCACCATGCGACTCTTCGCGTCCGGCATTCGCGCCGGTGGTGGGTGCCCGCGCATCGCCGGGGCCATCCAATGATCGGGCGGTTGGGCTCGGGCCCGCGTGGGTTCCCCCGGGTCCTGTCCTGGGTTGCCTGGCGGAGCTATACCGACGGTCCCTTGAAGGTGAGAAGGCGAAGCGCGTTCGCGATCACGACCAGGGTGCTCCCCTCGTGCACGATCACGGCGGAGCCGATCCTGGCGAACCCCGCAACCGTCGCGATGGAGAGCACGCAAATGACGCCAAGGGAGATGTACAGGTTCTGCCGGATCACCGACCGGGCCTGGCGGCTCAGTGCTATCACGAACGGGAGCCGTCCAAGATCGTCGCCCATCAGCGCGACATCCGCGGTCTCGAGCGCCGCTGCGGTACCCATCCCACCCATGGCGATGCCGACGGCGGCGTGAGCGAGCGCGGGAGCGTCGTTCACTCCGTCGCCGACCATCGCGACTCGTCCCTTCCGTCCCAGCTCCTGGATCGCCGCCACCTTGTCCTCCGGGAGCAGCCCGGCACGAACCTCATCGACCCCCACTGCCTTTCCAACCGCCTCCCCGACGCTGCGATTGTCGCCGGTGAGCATGACGATCCACTTCACCCCGGCCGCGCGGAGCTTGTCGAGCGTTTCGCGCACCTTCTCCCGAGGCTGGTCGGCAATTCCAATCACGCCGAGCCATCCCTCATCGGAGCCAGGGGCCGCGCTGCCTCGTCCTGCACCGGACTGCATCGTGCTGCGGACGATCATCGTCGATCGGCCAGACGTTTCGAGGCGTGCGACCGAATCGCGGATCGAAGCGGCGACGACTACCTGGGCATCCTCGAACATGAGCAAGCGGCCGACTTCGATCCGTTGCGTGCCGAGGTTGCCCCTGACGCCCCGAGCCGTGACTGCCTCCACGTCGGTTGCATCCGGCAGCCGGATCGACCGCGCTGCCGCCGCACGAACGATCGCCTGGGCGAGCGGATGCTGCGAGCGACGCTCCACGGCCCCGGCAGCCTCGATGACGTCTCGTTCGCTCCTTCCTTCGCCTGGCAGCACGTCCGTCACCTCCGGCTCCCCTTTCGTGATGGTGCCGGTCTTGTCGAGCGCGAGGACACGGATCGACCCGAGGATCTCGAGATATGCGCCGCCCTTGATGAGCACACCGTTGCGCGCGGCCTGTGCGATCCCGGCGAGCACCGCGGCCGGAGTCCCGAGCGCGAGCGCGCAGGGCGACGCCGCAACGAGGAGCGCCATGGCGCGGTAGACGCTCACGCCCCACGGCCAGATCCCGAGCAACGGCGGGACGACCATCAGCAGAACGTCAGCGACGAGTACCGCGGGAACGAAGATTCGCTCGAAGCGATCGGTGAACTGCTGGGTAGGCGCCTTCTGCGTGGACGCCTCGGCCACGAGCTTGACGACGCGATCGAGGGTGCGGTCGCCTACGCTGCCAGTCACCTGAACGACGAGGGCCCCGTCGCCGTTGACGGAGCCCGCGAAGACCTGCGACCCGGCGACCTTCTCGACCGGAACGCTCTCGCCCGTGATCGGAGCCTGGTTCACGCTCGACCGGCCCTCGGCGACGGTACCGTCGACCGCGATACGTTCGGCCGGCTTCACGACGACATGGTCCCCCGCCTGCACCTCCTCGATCGGGACGACGCGCTCGGCCCCATCCCGGAGGACAGTCGCGCGTGTCGGCGCGAGCTCGGACAGCGCCTTGATCGCGTTGCGCGCGCGGCCGAGCGCGTAGTGCTCGAGCGCGTGACCAAGGCTGAACAGGAACAGGAGCAATGCTCCTTCGAACCACTCGCCGAGGATGGCCGCGCCAACGGCGGCCACGACCATGAGGAAGTCGATGTTGAACTGAAAATGGCCGCGGCGAAGATCCTTCAGGAGGTGACCGATGTTGTCGCGCGCGCCAAAGAGATACGCGACGCTGTAAAGCGCGATCGCCGCGGGGGTGTCGGGTCGAGCCACCACTCGCCCGACGAGCACGCAGAGGCCGGCGATGAGGCTCCACGCGAGCTCGCGATTCCGGTGGTACCACCCGGGAGACTCCGCTGCCGCCGCTGCCGCCGGTGCGGGCGGCGCCTCCGCGGGCGCGGCGGTGCTGACGACCTTCCCCGCGGTTCGGCGCCCGTCGTGCGCGCCCCGCAGGTGATCTTCGATCCGCTCCGCGCCTCTCGCGACGTGGCTGCGGCCAGTGCGTGCGCGGTCGTCCTCGACAACGGTGGCGCCTGCCGCCTGGAGGCGCCTCGCGATGTCCTCGTACGCGATCAACCTGCGGTCATACTCCACCCGTGCTATCTGCCCGGCGAAGTTGACCGACGCCGCCGTGACGCCGCGCAGCGTGCGCAGCGCGACTTCGAGGCGTCGGCCGTCGTCTTCGCTCCCCACCATGCGGAACTCGATCACGACGTGCGCGAAGTCTTCCCCGACCTGGACCCCCGCCGCCGTCGCGAGCTCGACGACCTGCCCGAGCGTTAGGCGTTCCGGGTCGTAGTGCAGGCAGAGCTGCGGCTCGTCGCTGGCGGCGTGAGCTCCGGTGGCGGTCGCGTGCGCCGGATCAGCCGGCGGCGCTCCCGGACGGAGCACGTGGACGCTCTCGACCCCGTCGCGCCGCTCGAGCAGCGAGGTCAGTCGCGCGACACACTCGTCCTGCACGTCGTGGACGCCGGGAAGGATCAGTGGAATATCGAGCCGGATGAGCTCACTCATTGCCGCCTCCGATGGCCGCGCCATCCGTCTCGAACGTTCTGATTCGCACCGCCTGCGAGAACGGCCACACGAATACCTTGCCGTCGCCGCGATTGCCGGTGTGCGCCGTACGAACGATCGTGTCGACGACGCGCAGACGCTGTTCGCGGCCGCGCACCGCCACCTCCAGCTTCACCTTTTCGGTATAGTCGGCCAGCCCCGAATCCATGCTGCGCCGGGGCGCGCCGGCGACCTCCGCCCGCCCCGACGGGACTTTCGCACGGCCGAATCCCTGGCATTTGGTCACCGTCATCCCACCGAATTCCGGAATTCCCTCGAGCGCCAACATGACCGCGTCGAGCTTGAACGGCTGGATGACAGCGACCACCATCCAGAGCTCGTCACCATCGCCTGCCGCCGATCCTTCCATTTCATTGATGGGCATGGGTCAGTACTCCACTTTTGCGCCCTCGAACCACCCGTAGAGGGTGGGGAGGAGCAGCAGGGTGAGCGCGGTGGACGTGATCAGTCCGCCGACGACTACTGCAGCCAGGGGGCGTTGCACCTCCGAGCCGGCTCCGCTGGAGAACAGCAGCGGAAGCAGGCCGAGGATGGCCACCGTGGCCGTCATGAGGACCGGGCGAAGCCGCATCACGGTTCCCTCGTAGACGGCGTCGGTGACCGACTTGCCCTCCTGTCGGAGGGAGTTGATGTAACTCACCAGCACGACTCCGTTGAGCACAGCCACGCCGAAGAGCGCGATGAAGCCGACCGAAGCCGGTACCGACAGATACTGCCGGGAGATCAGGAGCCCGAGGATCCCGCCGATGAGCGCGAAGGGGACGTTCAGGATGATCAGCGCCGCCTGCTTCAGGGAGCCGAAGCTGGAGAAGAGGAGCAGGTAGATCAGCACGATCGTGATCGGGACGATGATCATCAGCCGTCTCATCGCGCGCTGCTGGTTCTCGAACTGGCCTCCCCATGTCACGAAGTAGCCGGGCGGCAGCTTCACCTTCTCCGCCACCTGGCGTTGCGCCTCGGCGACGAAGCCGCCGAGGTCGCGGCCCCGGACGTTGAGCTGGATCACGATGCGCCTCTGGCCGTTGTCGTGGCTGATCTGCTTGGGGCCGACGACGGTCCGGATCTCGGACAGCTGCGACAACGGCACGCGAATACCGCTCTGCGGCGTCGGCACGAGCAGGCCGCCGATCGCGTCCGCGTCGCGCCGAAATGCCTCCTGAAGACGCACGGTGATGTCGAACCTGCGGATCCCCTCGAAGACCTGTCCCGCCGGTTCCCCGCCGATCGCGGTTTCGATCGTCTGCTGCACGTCCTCGACGTTGATGCCGTAACGGGCAATCGCGTTGCGGTCGATCCTGATCTGCAGCTGCGGCTGTCCGGTCACCTGCTCCGCCTGCACGTCGGTCGCACCGCGAATCCCGAGGACGGTCCTCCGGATCTCGTCCGCCTTCGCCACGAGCTGGTCGAGGTCATCGCCGAAAAGCTGGATCGCGAGCTGCGCTTTCACGCCGCTGAGCAACTCGTCGACACGGTTGGCGATCGGTTGTGAGAAGTTCAACGCGACCCCGGGAAACGCACCGAGCTTCTCCTCGAGCGCCTCCACCAGCGCTGCCTTGTCACGCCCGGTCTTCCATTCCTTCTCGGGCCTCAGCGTGACGATCGCCTCGATGTTGTTCACCGGCTCCGGGTCACCCCCGGCCTCGGCACGACCGATCTTCGAGACGACCGCATCGACTTCGGGGAAGCTCTTCGCCATCCGCTCGAGCTCCGTCGCCGTTCGGATGGCCTCGTTCAGGCCGGCCGACGGCGCGAGGGTGGCGCGGTAGAGGATCGAGCCCTCCTCGAGCACGGGAACGAACTCGCTCCCGAGAAAGGGTACGATCGCGAGGCTCGCCGCGAGCGCCACCACGGCGGCGATGAGCGTCGTGCGGCGGTTGGCAATCGACCACCGCAATGCCGGCAGGTATGGCTTCTTCACCTGCCGCATGACCCAGTTGTCGTCTTCACTCCCGCCCTTCAGGAAGAACGAGCACAGTACCGGGATCACTGTGAGCGAGAAGATCAGAGACCCGACCATCGCGAACGAGATCGCGAATGCCATCGGGCGGAACATCTTTCCCTCGACGCCCTGGAGGGTGAAGAGCGGCAGGAACACGAGGATGATGATGGCGATCGCGAATACGATCGGCCGGCCCACCTCACGCGCCGACCGCAGGATGAGATGGCGCCTCGATTCGTGATAGCCGCTCTCCTCCGCGGCGGTAGTGTCGTTCCCGGGTCCGGTGGCCGTCTGTCCCGCGGGCCCGTGCTCCGCGGCATGCTTCGCCTCCGAGAGATGTCGATAGACGTTCTCGACCATCACTACGCCGCCGTCCACCATCATCCCGATGCCGATGGCCAGCCCGCCGAGGCTCATCAGGTTCGCGCTCAGCCCGAAGTACTGCATCAGCAGGAACGCGAGGAACAGTGACAGGGGAAGCATCGTGGTCACGATGAGCGCGCTCCGTACGTCACCCAGGAAGAGGAACAGGACGACGACGATCAGCACCGCTCCCTCGAGCAGCGCATCCTTCACCGTGCCGACCGCGCGTTCGACCAGCTCCGACTGGTCGTAGTAGGGGACGACTTTCACCCCCGGCGGCAGCGACTTGTTGACATCGACGACCCTGGCCTTCACCCCCTTGATGACCTGCGAGGTATTCTCGTAGATGCGCTTGAGCACGATCCCGCTCACTGCCTCGCCTTCCCCGTTCATGGTCACCGCCCCGCGCCGCACCTCCGGCCCCAGCGCCACCTCTGCGACGTTGCGTACGTACACGGGGGTGCCTCCGCGGTCGGCCACGATCACATTCGCGAGGTCGCCGACGCTCTCGGCGAGGCCGAGGCCGCGGATCAGGTACTCTTCCGGCCCGCGCTCGATGTAGCCGCCGCCGACGTTGCGGTTGTTCGCCCCGATCGCCTCGCGCACCTGGGCCAGCGTGACCCTGTACTGGAGGAGCGAGCGCGGATCGACGCGCACCTGGTACTGCTTGACCTCGCCCCCGAACGAGAGCACGTCGGTCACGCCGGGAACCGTGCGCAGGTTGTACTTGACGATCCAGTCCTGGAGCGTGCGGAGCTCCATCGCGTCGCGCGCGGCGGCGCTGTCGGCGCGCAGCACGTACTGGTAGACCTGCCCCAGGCCAGTGGTGATCGCGCCGAGTCTCGGCTCGCCGAGCCCCGGCGGGATCTGCTCGCGGGCATCCTGGAGCTTCTCCAGCGTGAGCTGGCGCGCGAAGTAAATGTTGACGTCGTCCTGAAAGTAGACGGAGACCTGGCTGATGCCGAACGCCGAGAGAGACTTCACCTGCACCACTCCCGGCATCCCATTCATCGCCACCTCCACCGGGTAGGTGATGAGCTTCTCGACTTCCTCAGGAGCAAGCCCGGGAGCCTCGGTGACGACCTGCACGAGCGTGGGTGAAACGTCCGGGAATGCGTCGATCGGCAGCTTCGTCAGCGAGAACAAACCGCCGCCTATCACGCCGAGCGCGAGGAGCACAACGAGCAGCCGATTCTTCAGCGAAGCCGCGAGAATGCGATCGATCATCGTCAATCTCCTTCGCTGAAGCTCGCCTTCGTCAGCTCCGACTTCAGCTGGAAGGCGCCGCGGGTGACGACCCGTTCCCCGGTGCGGAGCCCGCCCGTGACAACCACTGTCCCACTCCCCGCTCGCGAGCCGATCGTGACCGCACGGACGGCGTACGAGCCGGGCGTCGAGCCCGCGATGAAGACGACCGGGCGCCCGTTCACCTCCTGGACCGCGAGTTCCGGAAGGACGTAGCTCGCCGTTGCCGAACCCCCCGCCGCGTCCGCGGTCTGAATGCGCACCTGCGCGAACATGCCCGGCCGGAGCTTGAGCGCCGAGTTGCCGACGGCGACCCGCACCTTGAAGGTGTGGCTTGCGGGATCGATCACGCCGCCCGCGTAGGTGACGCGGCCGGTAAAGGACTCATTGGGCAGCGCCGTCGGGAGCACCGTCGCCGTTGCACCGGTGCGAATGCGCGGGAGATCGGCCTCGTAGACGTCGACCGTGATCCACACCTGCGCGAGATCGGCAACGGTGAAGACGTCCGTCGCCGGCCCGACGAGCTGTCCCGGGCTCGCGTTGCGTTCGACGACGGTCCCGCTCACCGGCGTCACCAGGCCGAACGCCGCGCCTGTGCCGGCTGTCGCGCCGATCGCCCGCAGCCTCGACAGCGCACTGCTGTAGTCGGACTCCACCGAACGGAACTCCGCCTCCGCCTGCAGGAGCTCCTTCTGCGCGGTTATCGACTGCTCGAACAGCCGCTTCTCACGCTCGTAGTTGCGCCGCGCCGCATCGAGGTTCACGCGCGCGCGCTCGAGCTCCCCGCGAATCTGCGCGACCTCGGGGCTCTCGACGACAGCGAGCGTGGTACCGGCTGCAACGGTCTGTCCCAGATCCGCGCGGACCGAGGTGATCCGCCCCTCCACGCGCGATGCGATGACGGAGACGCGGTTCGCATCGTACGTAATGGTTCCGTTCACCGTGAGCACGCCGCCCGCGCTCGATGACACGACCATCGTCTCGATCCCGGCCATGCGCTGCGCAGCGGTGTCGAGGCGGACGATGCTGTCCGCCACGGTGGCTGCGCCGGCATCCGCTGGCGCGGGGGTCTCCGGCTCGGCCGCCTTCCGCCGGGTGAGCCCCCACGCGGCGGCAATCAGGATCACCACGCCGATGGCCAGCGCGGGCCATCGTCGCCGCGCGCCCGCGGCCCATCCGTGAGTTACCGATTCCTGCGCTGCGTCTTGTCTGTCCATGAAATCGAAGCCTCGGTCGAGCGCGCCGCGCTGGGCGGCCCGCGTCTGCTATGGAGTGGTGCCGCGTGACCGCGGCGTGAGGTTTTCACCGGTGGATTCCGCGAGAGTCGCGAGCGCTTCCCGCTCCGCGAGCCACGCAGCCCAGTATTCGAGCTCGGCATCGCTGGCCTGATTGCGAATGAGCAGGAGCTCTGGCAAGCCGACCTTTCCTTCGCGGAAGGCGATCTCGACGAGCTGCCGGTTCTGTCTCGCGGGTGCGAGCACCGTCGACTCGAGCGTCTGCACTTCGGAGGCGGCAGACTCATAGGCCTGCACCGCGGTCGCGACCTCGCTCCGGACGCGCGCAACAAGTGCGACTCGCGCCAGCTCCGCCTGTCGGGCAGCGGCGCGCCGTGCCTGCACCGCTCCCTGGTTCCGGTTGAGGAACGGCAGGGTGAGCCCGATGCCCGGGCGGACGACCCGGCCTCCCCCAGCCGCGCGCGGTTCGACCGCGGCGCGGGCGATCAGGTTCGGCAATGCCTCGCGCCGCGCGACCGCCACGCTCGCCTGCGCCTGAGCCACCGCGGCCTGCCCGGCAGCGAGGTCCGGCCGCCGTGCGAGCGCCAGTGCCGTGAGACTGTCGATGTCGAGCGTAGCGATCCCGGGCCCGGTAACCGGCGCAACGTCACCGGCGCGCCCGGTGTCGAGCGGCGCGGCGCGTGACGAGAGCGTATCGATCTCGGCGACGATGGGCCTCCCCGGCGGGAGTCCGAGCGCTCGCGAGAGCTCGATGCTGAGCTGCTCCTGTTCCCGTCGTGCGGCAAGCGACCGGGCACGCGAGCGCCCGAGCTCGACGATCGCGAGGTTGAGCTCGAGGCGGCTGATCTCGCCAGCACCGAGCTGGCGCTGGGCGATGTCTTGCAGCCGCTCGTTGAGGGCCAGCACTTCCTCGGCGAGTGCCCTGCGCCGCGCCGCAGAAGCCAGGCGATAGAAGGAGCGGTCAACCTCGCCGAAGGTCAGGCGTGTAGCGTTGGCCACCGTCGCCGCCGCTCGCGCGACCCCGGCGCGACCGGCGCGCACGCGCGCACGCCGCTGGCCGAAAAGCTCGAGCTGCTGCGTCAGCCCGGCTTCCACACCATTTCCTCCGGCAGCGCCGAGCACGTCGGCCGACGGGTTGAAGGCGGGGATCCCGGCCTGGCGCAGTTCGCCGCGGGCCACCGCCGTGTCGAGCCGCGCGGCAAGCAGCTCCGGGTTGGCCTGCTGCGCAAGGGAGCGCGCCTGGGTGAGGGTGAGACGGACCGTATCGGACACGCTCTGTGCCGACACGGCGGAAGTATCGAGTGCGAGCGCGACGGCCATGAGGCCGGCGGCCCGCCATGAGCTGCCTCTCGATCGCGCGAGGAGGCTGGGGAAACGAATCGACACGGAGTTCTCTCGGAAAACCGGAACGGCAACGACGGGCCGCGGGCCCGGGCTGCGATGTGCGCCGTCCGAGGCGGACGGACGCACGGGGGACGGTCATGTTGGGTGACGCGGCGGGCGCGGAGGGCGCCGGCAGCTACGCGTCGGGGTGCGGCGAGCGTCGTTGCGACGGTCGCGGCACCGGGAGAGAACTACGCGATTGGCGGCCGCTGATGCGGCGCGAGCGTGATGCTTGCGGGCCGGCGGCTCCCGAGCTCGAACGGCCCGGGCGACGACACTGGCTCGGCATCGAGACGTGGCGAAGCCGCCAGCGTCAGAAGATGCGCGTGCGCGCAGTGATCGACGTGAGAGGTGTGAATCGGAGCCTCGAGCGGAAGGCGCTGGTCACCTTGGCCGCTTCCATCAGCGCTCGCAAGCTGCGCTGCGCTCACGACCGGAACCTCCCCTGACCAACTGGCGGTCTCGATCGTCGCGCACGCGTCGCCGTCGTGAACATCGGGCAGCAGACGCTCGACCGGCGTGAACAGCACGCCGACCATTACAGCGAGCGCCACGAAGGCGCGCCCGAACCGACGAAACGTTTCCCGCGGGCGGATCACGAGGAGGAAGCCCTCTGTCTGGAGGCGCAAGTCAGGTGAGCTGGATGCGGTCGACGCGGACGTCGCTCGCCGCTGACCCCTCTCTTGACGGCTGAACGAATGCCGCGTTACGCTGACGTATGAAGCGTCTCTCAAATGTTAGGCCGCCTCGCCCGAACTATCAAGTGGGCACGAAGCACGTCGTGCCACGAAGGGGAGGGCCGGCCTGCGGGGCGGAGTGCACCCCTGGCTCCGCTGGAATGGCCGCAGCCGCACGGGCGCGCCTGTCCCTCCCTCGCGCCACGGAAGTGCGGCGACTCAGCGAGATTTTTTTCGCTCTCGCCAACCCGACGAGGCTGCGGCTGCTCCTCGCGCTCAGGCCGGGGCAGCACGACCAGGCCCCTGAACTCTGCGTATGCGAGCTCGCGGATCTCGCCGAGGCGTCGCAGTCGATGGTCAGCCACCAGCTCCGGCTGCTTCGCTCCGCGGGGCTGGTCACCTTCCGCCGGGATGGGAAGCTCGCTCTCTACCGGCTCGCCGACGCCGCGCTCACGCGCCTGCTCCTGACGGCGACCGACGAGTGGGATCACACGGCATCCAGTCGACTCTGATGTGCATCCGATGCCCAGCGCGCTGACAACTCTCATGGGGTTGGCGCTCATCCCGGTCGCGGCGACGGCCGTGGGCGCCGCAACCGCGGCCCTGCGGCCGCCGGGGAAGAAGGTGCGCAGCGCGGTGCAGCATTTCGCCGCCGGCGTGGTGTTCTCGGTCGTCGCCGTCGAGCTGCTGCCGGACATCGTCCGCGTCCACGATGCCTTCGAGATCGGATGGACCTTCGCCGCGGGCGTCGCCCTGATGCTGCTCATCGCACTCCTGGAACGGCGGCTGGAGGCGAATGCGGCCGACGGAAACATCGAAATGGGAATGGTAGGCGCGAACGTCGGCCAGCTCGTCGGAGTCGGCGTGGACTTCCTGCTCGACGGGCTTCTGATCGGGGTGGCCTTCGCGGCCGGAGCGCGTGAGGGGCTCTTCCTGACCCTCGCGTTGAGTCTCGAGCTGTTGACGCTCGGACTCGCGATCGCATCGAGCGTCGGCGCGCGCGGCGGGAGCCGCACCGCGACCGTCGTGACGCCTACTGCGCTATCGCTTCTGCTGGTCGTCGGCGCTGTCCTGGGTGACACGGTGCTGCGCGGGGCATCCGAGCACACGCTCGCCGGGGTTCTCTCCTTCGGATCTGCCGCCCTCCTCTATCTCGTAACCGAGGAGCTGCTGGTCGAGGCGCACGAAGGCGCGGAGACACCGTTCGCGACTGCGATGTTCTTCGTGGGGTTCCTGCTCTTCCTGCTGCTCGGGATGGTCGCCTGACGCAGCGCGTGCGACCGGCTTCGGAGCCCGCACGAGCAACCCGGCGACCGCCAGGAGCTCGCCGCGTGGGCAGCGCCGCGTGCGCAGCGCCGCGCCGAGGAGGACGGCGATCGGCGCATCGCGGGAGGGGCATCGGGACCGGTACGTTTTATGCGCCGTAAAGCAGGTCGTCGGCACCGTCGAGCGCCCGGGGATTCGGGCCACCACCTCTGATCGAACAACCATGCGCGCGCACCCTGCCCGTCCTGCCCTCCCGTTCTTCACCCTGATGGTGATCGCCGTCATCGCGTCCGCTTGTACCGGCTCCGCGAGCGACAGTGCGCCGAGCGGCTCATCCCCCGCAGCCTCCACCACCGCCGCCAGCCATGACAGCGGGATGGGCAACATGAGCGGCATGGCACACGACAGCGGCATGGCCGGAAAGTCCCCGACGTCGAACATGCCGAACATGTCGAACATGCCGAACATGCCGAACATGTCGAACATGCCGCACATGACCGGGAATCCCGACCGCGACTTTCTGCGCATGATGAGCGACCACCACAAGGGCCTCATCGCCCTCGCGCACGCGACGGTCGATCGCCAGGGCGTGTCGGCGGATGTCCGCGCTGATGCCCGCACCTTCGACAAGGCGCAGGACGCGGAGCTCGACACCATGACGACGATGCTCGAGCGGACGTTCAAGGATCCCTACACCCCCAAACTGACGCCGGAGAACAAGGCGATGAACGACAGCGTGCTCGCCAGGTCGGGGCCGGCGTTCGACCGTGCGTTTCGTCAGCAGGTGATCATGCACCACGAGATGGGCATCAGGATGATGGATGAGTATCTCCCGAAGCTCACCGACGCGAAGCTCAGGTCGATGGTGCAGCGCATGCGCGCCGACCAGACACGCGAAATCGCCGAGCTGCGGCGGAAACTCGGCACGGCATAGCCTGGGCATCGGTGGAGGCCACGCCGGACATCCCGCGGTGATGCATGTGATGAGCGGCGCGCTCCCGATCAGAGTCGGGGGCTCGCCGCTCATCCATTTCAGGGCCGCATCGCCGCGATGTCCATCGCGGTCGGCGTCGCGACGAGGATGGCGGTCACGACGAGGACGAGCACACCCACCGCCAGCTCCACCGACGCGGATCGCCGGACGCGCCCCGCGCCCTCGATGTCGCCGAGCGCCGGCTTCACGCGAAGCCAGTTGTACGCTCCCGTACCGGCGACGACCGAGAGGATGGCGAGCTTGAGCAACAGCAGGCGGCCGTACTGCGTCTGCCAGAGCGCCGGCACCGTACCCAGGTGCAGCCATGCGGCGAACACCCCGGTGGCTGCGGTGAGCCCGGCGAACACGAGCGCCGTCGGCGAGAACGCGTTCACCAGGTCCGCGACTGCGCGTCCCCGCTCCGATTCCGCGAGCGCCAGCGCGGCCGGGATCCCCACCACGACGACGAAGAGCAGGCTGCCCAGCCATCCGCTCGCCCCGATGATGTGAGCACCGTCGGCGAGGATCGCGAGCGCCCTGAGACGGGGCGCCGCCACCGCGTGTCCCGAGAGCGCGGGGGTGACGGCCAGGATCAGCGCTCCCAGCGCGGCGATCCCCCAGCCTCCAGCGCCGCCACGCCGGGCGAGCACGAAGCCCGACGCCGCCACCGCGACGCCGACGACCTGCGTGATCCATCCCCACCCCCAGACCGTGTGCCCGAGCATCGTGGCGATCAGGCCGATGTTCAGCGCATCGGCAGCTCCGTGCATCGCGTACGACTGCGCGACGAGCCGGAGGAGCGTGGCCACGCCGAGCGCTGCGGTGGCGAAGAGCGCTGCACGCGCCGCGCGCTGTGATGCCGCGCCCATGATCGGCGCGGCCGCTCCCTGTTCCCGACGGAGGAAGCCGAGCACGAACACGCGGAACGCCACCGCGCCGATCAGCACCAGCAGCCCCACGAATTGCAGCCACCGGATCACGACGTAGGGCGGCGACCCAGCTCCGAACCCGTCGCCCTCCAGCGTCGCAGCGGCGTGGTGCGCCGCCGGAGGCGCGCTCTCTCCGGGCGCCGTCACCTCGGCGCCCGGCTCCCCCACCCCCGCGGACGTGCCTCGCGAGACGCCCACCCCGGCTGCACCCGGCACGATCGTGAACGAGTACCGCCCGCGCATCACGTGCCCGTCTTCACCCGCCATCTGCCACACCACGGTGTACGTCCCGGCGACGAGAGCCCCGCGAACGGCGGCGATGACCGAACGGTGCGAGTCGAGGGCGAACTGCAGCGGAGCAATGGCAACGGCCTCGCCATCGGGCCCCACCAGCGTCACGCGCGTGAACGCCAGCTCCGGCGCCTCGGTGAAGTTCAGGCGAAGCTCGAGCGGCGCCGCCTTCAGGCGTGCATCCGCCGCGGGCTGCGAGCTCTTGAGGCTTCCATGTGCGCTCGCCGGGCGCGGGGCGGCGATCAACAGCACGAGCGTGACAGCGGCCGCACGCCACGCGAACCGGACACGGGTCATGGCGTGCGCATCCCCGGCATGTGCCCCATGCCTTCATGATCCATCCCGGGCATCTTCATCCCCGGAGGCATCTTCGGCCGGGCCGGCGTCGGTGCAGGCTTGGCTGGTGCGGGCTTCTTCGGCGCGGGTTTCTTCGGCGCCGGCTTCGTCGCCCCCCGATTCGTCGTGGCGCCCTTCGACCCACCTGACGGCATCGCCATCCCGGGCGTCCCCGGCATGCTCGCGCTGTCGTGAGGCGTCGCGCTCCCTGCCGCGCCACGGGTGGCCGCGAGGCGCGCCACCAGTCGCCGCAGCACGGGGTCCGTCGCGGCGCGCTCGCTGATCACCGGGTCGGCCATCATTCGGTCGTAGACAGCGATGAGCAGCGACGCGAGGCTGTCGGCGGGTGCCGCCGTGGACGCGCTCGACGACACCGAAGAAGAGTTCCCGCCCGCGGCCGTCGCCATGTCGTGCATGGTCGCCGTCCCCGGCATTCCGGCCATGTCGTTCATGCCCGCCTCGCCCGATCCGTCCCCCCCTGGGCCACCGGCGGCGGCCGGCGGCTGGGTGAGCACGCCGCACGCGATCGCGTCGAGCGCCGCGCCCGGCGACGTATCGTGGACATCGAGCGCGTAGCCGGTATCGGGGGCGAGTGATGCGGCGAGCGTCGCGGAGGCGCTGCCAGCCCCGCGTGCATCGATGGCGATGGGCTGGTATCCGCTGGCCGCGGGGACCGCTCCGTCGGTGCGCCCGCACGTCCCGCGGTGAACGTGCCAGCCGCGCGACACGCCAGGGCGGTCGTCGGCGATCGTCACGCGTACCGTCCTCCCCGCGAGCGTCGCGCTGCCCGTCGGCGAGCGGCTGCCGAGGGGCCCCGTGAGCAATGTGGTGATGGTCGAGTCACGTGCCGCCGCGACCGGATCGCGGGGGCCGGTGATGGAAGGCGTGGGGGCCCCGCGCGAAGGCGCGCCGGACTGCGCGTCCGCAGCGGCGGAAGCGAGCGTCGCGGCGGCGAGGGCCGTGACGAGCATGGCGCTCGAGCGACGAACGCACCGCATGCGAGTCATGAACACACCTCTGCCCGCGGGGCCGGCCGCCGATGAACCGTCACCGTTCCCGTTTTATGATGCATGAAGACTCCGGATGCGTCCTGAAGGACAGAAGGTTCGATCGCGTCATCGCCAGACCCGCACACCCAGCACGACAGCCCCACGGCGAACGGGCTCGCCGTTCGCGCGCGCCATCGCCGCCGTGCCGCCGGTGCGGCGGCTCCAGGATACCCCCACGTATGGCGCGAACTTGCGCCGGATCTCGTACCGCATGCGTGCGCCCAGCTGGACATCGTTGAGCCCCGCACCGACCCCGAACTCCGGCACCCGCTGCACCGCACCGTCCAGCTCGACGCGAGGCTGGACGATCAACCGCTGCGTCAACAGCAGATCGAACGACGTCTCCAACCGGGCCGAGACGTCGCCGTGCTGGCTCACGTAGAGCGTCGGCTCCATCTGGAACCAGTACGGGGCGATCCCTTCGAGCCCCACGGCGAGGAGCCCCCGCGTCGCTCGCCCCCCGCCCGCGCCGGTCGCGGCGCTTCGCCGGCCTGGCCGTGTGTCCACCCGCACCCCCGCCACCGCCGTCCAGAACGGCGAGACCAGTCGGCCGTACAGGAGATCGGCCTGGAGATCACCGCCGCCGCCCGTCGTCGGTCGCTCGCCGACCGCTCGCAGGTACACGCGATGGTAATCACCGCCGATCCAGCCCAGCCCCTCGAAGGTGACTGGACGCTCCGAACCGTTCGGCTGGAAGTCCAGCACGTCCGCCAGGAAGAACGTGCGGGTCCGGCGGTCGAGCATCATGCTGGTCGTCCGCATGGGCTCGGGCGACATGGCCTGCGCCTGCGCCGAGCGTGCGACGGTCCCCTGCAGCACGACTGCGCTCGCCGCCAGCGACACCGCCCACGCCCGCCGCGGCAGCCGGCCGCACACGGTCCGCCTCCGCACCGCAGCGCTCACTGCCGCCCGTCCGCCGCCGTGAGCGACTCGCCAGCCCCGGCGACATGGAAGACCCGGAACATCCCCAGCTCCATGTGAAAGAGAATGTGGCAATGGAATGCCCATGGACCGGGGTCGGCGGGGGTGGCGAGAAGCGAGACGCGCTCGGCCGGCTTCACGTTGATCGTGTGCACGAGCGGGCACTCGGCGCCGTGCCCGTTCTCGAGCGTCATGAACATCCCGTGAAGGTGCATCGGGTGCGCCATCATGGTGTCGTTGACGATCGTGAGCCGGATGCGCTCGCCGAGCCTGAGCGGGATGTGCCCGGGCGCGTCTGAGAACTTGATGCCGTTGATGGACCACATGTAGCGCTCCATGTTCCCCGTCAGGTGCAGCTCGAATTCGCGCACCGGCGGCCCGAAATCCGGCGCCGCCGCGAGGCGCTTGAGATCCGTGTAGACCAGTACCCGCCACCCATCATTCCCGAGCCCAGCGCCCGGTTCGGCGAGCCGGCTCTGCGTCTGCATCGGCGTCGCGGCGTTCCCCGCCCCATGGGAGTCCGGACCATGCATCACGGCGTCCGGTAGTGTACCGGGTGCACGCAGGCCGCTCGTCCGCACGATCGTTCCGTCGGGGAGCTGTCCCTCGGCGCCCCCGGAAGCGCTCGCGGCACCCATCCCCGCCATGTCGCTTCCCGTACCCGGCGCCGGCGACGAGCCCGCCATGCCGGACATGTGCGACATGTCGCCGCCACCCATTCCCGTCATCCCCATGTCCATCATGCTCAGCGTCGGCCGGGGGCGGCGGTCCGGAACCGGCGCGCTCATCCCGGCCCGCGGCGCAAGGGTTCCGCGCGCGTAGCCGGAGCGATCCATCGACTCGGCGAAGAGCGTGTAGGCACGGTCCTCGGTCGGCTGGACGATCACGTCGAACGTCTGCGCGTTCTCGATGCGGAACTCGTCCGTCTCGACCGGCTGGACGTACTGTCCGCTCACCGCGACGACGGTCATCGGAAGCCCCGGGATGCGCACGTCGAAGAAGCTGCCCGCTGCGGCATTGATGAACCGCAGGCGCACGCGCTCGCCGGGACGGAACAGCCCCGTCCAGTTCGAGTCGGGTGGCAACCCGTTCACGAGATACGTGTACGCCGGCGCCATGACGTCGGAGATGTCGGTGGGGCTCATTCGCATCCTGGCCCACGCGAGGCGCTCGCGGATCGTCGGCCGCAGTCCCATGCGGTCGACGTCGCGGAAGAACTCTCCCACCGTGCGGCGCTGGGAGTTGTAGTAGGTCGACTGCTTCTTGAGGTTGTCGAGGATCTCGTACGGGTCCTCGAATGGCCAGTCGGAGAGCATGACGACGTACTCGCGATCGTACTGGAACGGCTCCGGCTCCCGGGGATCGAGGATGAGCGGGCCGTAATGGCCGACCTGCTCCTGGAGCCCGGAGTGACTGTGGTACCAGTACGTGCCGTACTGCCTGATGGGGAACCGGTAGGTGAAGGTCTCGCCGGCGCGGATGCCGGGGAAGTTCACGTCCGGCACGCCATCCATCGCGTTAGGCACGAGGAGGCCGTGCCAATGGATGGAAGTGTCCTCCCTCAGCGCGTTCCGGACCCGGATCGTGACATCGTCACCTTCGCGGAAGCGCAGCAACGGTCCCGGCACGGTGTCGTTGATCGCCGTCGCCGTCGCGCGCCGCCGGCCGATGCCGACGGACGTCTCGCGGACGACCAGGTCGACGAGCCGCGTCCCCTCCGGGGTCACCGCGGCCCGCCCGGGAGGCGCGATGAGGCCGGTGAGCGGACGCGCGTACGCCGGGGTCAGGCGCTCGAGCGACGCGAGTACGCCGAGGGCCCCGGCGGTGCGCAGGAAGCCGCGCCGCGAAACGATGCCGTGCTGCAGGAGGTCGTCAGTCATTGTCATCCGTTCAGCCGCCGCGAGCAGTCCCCGCGGCGCGCCATGAGCCGAATCATTTTATCACACATAAAACATACCCCCGGTGTCGACGTTCCGGGAAGTCCCTGCCCGGAATCCCATCCACGCGCTCGCCATCCCCCGCGCGGCGCTCCGCGAACGGAGGCTGCCGGCCGGCTTCGGCGCGAGCTACATCGACATCGAGGCGAAGTGCGGGCAGGGGTGGCGCGTCGCGCCGAACGAGAGGCCCGGGCAGAAGACGTGGAGGATCGCCGGTCCCGCGTGATGTGCGCACTCCGCCGGAGTCGAGCCCCGGGCCCCCTGCTGCGCGCCGGCCGTCATCGCATGCGCGTGCCCGGACCCGGCGGCGAGCGGGTGCGCCATCAACAATCCCGACGTCCAGACGAGCGCGAGGGCCGCGGCCGCCCCGCCGAGCGAGCGCCTCGTCACGTGGGTGCGCACGGCCGCGTCCTCGCCGACGAGCCGCCGGATGCGGCGCTCGAGGATGTCGTGGCAGGTGAACCCGACGCCCCCGGCAAGCCGCGCGTCGGGCAGCCCCCCAGGCGCTCCATCGCGTGGCACCGACTGCGCGACAGCGAGGATCGCCGCTGCAAGGACGAGCGGTTGATCGCCGGCTGCCCGGTCGTCTGCCGCGACTTCGGCCTCGTCGGCGACATCGTCCGCGAGCCGCGCCAGCGCCGGGATCCAGAAGAGGGTCCGCCCGAGCACACGAAGGAGCGAGAGCCGGAGGGGGTCGCGCCGCGCGACGTGCGCCCCTTCGTGCGCCAGGACAGCGGTGAGCTCCGCGGCTGACAGCCGACCGGCCAGCTCCCGCGCGACGTAGACGCGCGGCCGCAGCCAACCGGCCGTGAACGCGGGGTTCGGCAGCCCCTCGACCACGCGCAGCCGTGCCGAATCGACTCCCGCCGCGAGAGCCGCGGTCCAGAACGCGTCTCCCTTCCGCGGATGCGCAGCATCCAGGGGAGCAAGTGTGCGCCGCATGCGGCGCCATGCGCGCGACCGGTCCCACGCGGCGTAGACGAGCCCTGCGGCGAGCAGCAGGTGGAAGAACTCGTGAACGGGCGCGAGCACGATGTGCAGCGCCACGAGGCAGAGGTCCCCGAGGCGGTCGGTGCCCTGGAGAAGCGCCTCGCCCCCGCGGGCGAGGTGGTGGCCGAACACGGGCGTCGTGCTCAACAGGATGAGCGCGCCGATGCCCAGCAGGAGCACCCGCCTCCGCCGCTCCTCGCGCGCGGCCACCGGACGCGCCAGGTACGCGGGCGCGCGACGTCTCATGCCTTCTCCTTACCTCGCCCCTGGTCCCGCAACTTGCGGCGCACGAGCCGGCCCAGCTCTGCCAGCCTTTCCGGGTCGCGTTCGGCGAGCACGTCGACGAACGAAGCCGCCATCACCTCCGGACCGAAGACGGCGTGCATGACTCGCGCCTCCAGGTCACCCGGCACCTCCGCATGGCCATCGGCGGAGAGCCGCACCGTGTCCTGGAGGCGCGCCCGGGTCGGAGCGCGCCGTACGCGGCCTTCGCCGCTCACGATTCCATGTCGCGTGTGATCCCCGCGGCCGCCGCGTCCGCCGTGCGGCGCGAGGGCAGCGCGAAGGCGAACACCGTCGTGCCGTCCTCGGGGAACTCGGCCCACGCGCGTCCGCCGAGCGCCTCGGCGGTCTCGCGCACGAGGCTCAGCCCGAGCCCCGTGCCTTCGGCGGCGGTCACCGTCTGGTCGTGCGCGCGGTAGAACTGCTGGAAGATGCGCGATCGCGCCGCGGGCGGGACGCCGATCCCGTTGTCGCGGACCCGTACCAGGAGCTCGCCCCCGCTTCCTCCGGCGAAGCGCGGCTGGAAGTCACCGCTCACCTCGACGAGACGCCGGAGCTTGCCTCGATCGGAGTACTTGATCGCGTTCGAGACATAGTTCGTGAGCATGAGCTCCACCGCCGCCGCGTTCACCTCGATCGCCGGCAGATCGTCGGCGATCCGGACCTCGACGTCGCGCGCCGCGGCCTGATCCCGGAGCTGCCGCACGGCCTCACGGGCCGCCTGCGGAAGGAGCACGTTCCGCTGCTGCCGCGACTCGGAGCCGAGCCTCGACAGCTCTTCCAGATTCTCGAGCACCTGCTGCAGCCCGATCGCGTTCTCGTGCGCGATGTCCTGAAAGCGGTCGCGTTCGTCCGGGGAGATCCACGACTCCCGCAGCATCGCGACGGAGCCGCGGATCGCCGAAACCTTGTTCTTCAGCTCGTGCGAGACCATGCGGTTGAAGCGGCGCAGGCGCTCTTCGCGCTCGCGCACCTGCTCGGCCGAGAGCTGGAGAAACTGCGTCGTCGTCGCCTGCCGGATCAGCTCGACGCCCTGCGCGACGCTGCGCAGGCACGACGCGACCTCGCGCGCTGTCGCCTGGCCGGCGTCGGTCGCGACCATCTCCTCGAAAAAGGAGAGAATGATCGAGCCGAGAAGCTCGTGCTCCTTCAGGATCTCATGCGCCGCGAATCCCTGGGTGTGCCGCAGCGTGCCGAGCTCGCGCGCCTTGGCGATCACGGGGAGCTGCGCGTCGATCTGCTGATCGGGGCTCTCGACGAAGTCGGCGATCCCCTCGATGAGGAGGGGAACGTGGTCGAGCAGCTCGCCGGTGGGGAAGACGCGGTTCGGGGTCAGCGAGACTCGCGCGGCGATCCGCTCGAGCCACCGGCGCGAGATGGCTTCGCTGGAGGCCCGCAGCCGTTCGGCGAGCAGGAAGCAGAGCGGCTGGACTGGGGGCGCGGTCATGGGGCGCGAGCGGACACGTGTCGCGGGCGGTGGCCCGGCGACACGTGCTGGTGACGAACTCCGTGGTCGCTGTAAAGGTGCGAAGCGGACGCGTTCGGGGCAACCCGTCGCAGAGGCGGCACTCGGCGCGCAGGGCCGACGTGTCCTGCTCGCGGCGCTCCCCGCCGGCGCGGGATACGTCCTCAGCCTCGCCGCGACATCCTTCTTTCGGCGCTGTTACACCGCCATCTTCCGGCACTCCTCCGCGCAGCCGGGTGCGCCGGTCTCGTCGCGTTTATGCAGGATAAAATCCGCACGCCCGGCTGTGGCAAATGCCGGGCCGGAGAGGCCCG
>DASZNJ010000201.1:0-6090 GCA_035551575.1 Gemmatimonadaceae bacterium | reverse complement strand
CGGCGGCGCGTTCGGCGGCGCCGACCGCTCGCCCGCGGCGGCCGGGGAGTCCGCTTGCGAGCGCGCCGGCGACTCAAGCGCGGTGTCGTGGAGCGCGGCGCTCGAGATCGCGGCCGGGGCTGCGTCGCTCTCGGCCCTGTTTCCGGCCGACCGCGTCGCGAGCCAGCTCACGCTCCCGACCAGCACGATCGCCGCGGCCGCGCGCCAGCCCGGCGAGCGCCAGATCGGCGAGCGTCCGATGGGGACGACCCGTTCGTCCGTCCCGATCTCGGGTTCGCTCGCCGGCAGCACGCCGCCGGGGACCGAGTCGAGCGCGGCCAGGATTCGCGACGACGCGGCGAGCAGCCCGCGCGCCTCGGTCACCGCCGCCGCGCACTGCGCGCACTCCGCCGCGTGCGCCTCGAACGCGCGCGCCTCCTCCCCACTCAACGCCCCGTCGAGCCAGGCGTGGACCGTTCCTTCGTCAGGATGCTGCATGTCCCCCTTCTCCCGCATCGCGCTTCTGCAGCGCTTCGTATGCCTCCACCAGGCGCCGCCGCGCCCGCGACAGCGTCGTGCCGATCGAGCCGACCGACAGGCCTAACGCTGCGGCGATCTCCGGATAATCCAGCCCCTCCTCGCGCATCAGCAGCGCGAGCCGGTCGCGCTCGGCGAGCGCGTCCACTGCCCGCCGGGCGAACGCTGCCTCCTGCGCCCGTTCGAGCGACGTCGGCTCCGGCTCGGCCTCTTCCTGCGCCCGCGCTTCCTCGCGCAGCAGCACCAGGTGCTTCCTCCGTCGCGCGTCACGCCGTGCCTCGTCGCGCACGAGATTGTTCGCCACTGTGAACAGCCACGCCCGTTCGTTGGTGAGTGTCCGCTGCCGCAGCGCACGGACGAACGTCTCCTGCGCGACCTCTTCCGCCCAGTCGCGGTCGCCGAGCCGGCGCGTCAGGTAGCGCACCAGGGTGTCGTGATAGCTCCGGAACAGCTGCTCGGCGTCCATGCGACCAGTCTACCAGTCCGCGGCGACCGCGGCGACCTGCGCGTCGCTCAGCTGCTCGTCGCCGTCGGCGGCGACTTCGACCGCGACCTTCCGGCCGAAGACCACCACCCGGTCGCCGAGCCCGAACGGCTCGCCCAGCTCCGGCACCGCGCGGAGGAGCGCGAAGTAGGCGGCGGAGTACGACTTCACCCGCACCTTCCGCACGCTCGCCATCGATGGCGCGTCACCGCGCGCGTCCGTCCAGACGCTGTCGCGGAGGACGAACAGCCGCGCCCCGACCCGTCGCGCCGTTCTCGCGCTCCCCGATGCGGTCGCCGCCGCATCCACCTCGTCCAGCGTGCGGGCCTCGCGCTGCATCGCCGATACCTTCGCCCGCGCGAAGTCCGACGCCATCGGCGCGGACTGCGCCGCCACCCCACCTCCCCGGCCCGCCTCTCCGCGCAGCATCGGCGGCGCGACAGCGGCGTTGTTCGGCTCCTGGACGAGGTACGAGGTGAACTCGGTCGGGATCGCGTAGCGCTCGCCTAACGCGCGGATCTCGTCGTTCATCTCGGTCGACGCCCCGCCGCGCCGCTTCTCCGCCGTCAGCCAGCCGATGCGCTGCGTCGCCCACAGCCGCGGGACGAAGGCGTTGCCACGCTCGCGGCCGGGGAAGCTCACCCGCTCCGTCCACTCGACCGGTCCCCCCGACGACCGCCCGCTGAAGCGGAGGGTGGCTGGCCCGTCACCCTCGTAGCGGGCGAGGACGACGAGGTCCTGGCCGGCGAAGAGGTCGGTCGGACCGTCAGGCAGCATCCGGTCGAGGCGCACCCCGTCGGCGCGCACCCGCAGGTCGGTGACGATCGGGTCGGTCAGCCGCGACGCGACCACGCTCACCGCCCGCTCCACATCCTCGTCGGGCCGGACGAAGCTCGCCGTGCCATGGGCCTCGAGCGCCAGCTGCTCCACGAGCGTCGCGTTGACGTCGGCGCCGACCCCGAAGGTGAACACCCGCGCCCGCCCGCGCTGCCGCGCCGCGGCTGCCGCGATCGCCTCGGGTTGCGTCTCGCCCACCGTCGGCGCGCCATCGGTCAGGAAGAGCACCAGCGGCAGGCGCTCCTCCGGGCTGTGCATGCGGAGCGCCTCGTCGAGCGCCCCGGAGATGTTGGTCGACCCCTGCGCCTCGAGCGCATCGAGGTACCGCTGCGCCTCGCGGATGTTCGCCGCGCTCGCGCTGACGAACGAATCGCGAAAGGTCCGCACGTCGGTCGAGAAGTCGACGATGCGGAAGCGGTCGGACCCGTCCAGCGTCGCCAGCACCTGCCGCCCCGCCGCCCTCGCCTGCGCCAGCTTGCGGCCGCTCATCGACCCCGAGACGTCGAGCACCACGGTCACGTCGCGCGGAGTGTGCCGGACGCTCCGCGCCGGCGGGGTCAGCGTGATCAGCGCGAACTTCTCGCTCTCGCTCGTCGCGTGCGCCAGCAGCGACACCGCCGCCTCGCTCGACCGCCGGATCGGCACGAGGATGGTCACCTCGCGCGTGTTCCCGTCCGCCTCGACCGTCACCCGCCCATTGCTCACCCGCCGCGTCAACCTGTGCGTCGGCGAGTACGGCGTGCCTGACGCCGACCCGTCGGCGAAGCTGAGGACGAAGGTCTCGGCTTCTCCGTCGGTCCCTCGCGCATCCCTCGTCGCGGTGCTGTTGGCGCCCCGGCGATAATCGACCCTGAGCGCATCCCCTTCGCGCCGCGCCACCGCGTCGAAGCGCACGACCACGCGCTTCACCTCGCCCGGGCGGATCGGAAAGATCCGCGCGCGCAGCATCCCCTGGCCCATCCACTCGACGAGCGCCGGGTCGCGCTGACGCCTGACGATCTCCTCGTAGATCCCGCGCGCCTTGTCCGCGCTCATCGTCTCTCCCGCGACCAGCTCGCCGTCGATCGACAGCTTCAGGTCCTGGAACGCCGCGCCGCCCGGCAGGGGGAAGATGTAGTCCGCCTCGGCGATCCCGCCCCCGCGGTTGGTGAACTGCTCCTCCACTTCATAGTGGAGGACGCGGTCGTCCATCCGCACCTGCACATGGCTCGCCGTGCGGACCACCCCCCACTGCATCGGCGGCGGGCAGGGACGAATGGGCAGGCATCGCGGGATGATCGTTCCCTGCGCGCTCGCGGCGAGCGGGACGAGCACGAGGAGAACGGGGACGGACAGGGCACGGCGCATTGGAACTCTCCGAAGAAGGCTGCAGAGAGACGCCGGCCGACCCGTGACTTGCACACGACCCGCCGAATCAGGCCGTTTCGGGCGCCCCCGCCACCGCGCCGCCGACCGTCGCCACCCGCTGGTCCCAGGCGCGGACCATCTCGACGAACGCCCGGGCGACCTTCGGCTCGAACTCCTTCCCGGCGCGCTCCTCGAGATACGTCAGCACACGCTCCGACTCCCACGCCGCGCGATAGGGCCGGTTGGTGCGCAACGCATCGTACACGTCACAGACGTGTACGAGCTCGCTCGCGTGGTGACAGCAACGGCCGTAGTGCGGCTTGGGATAGCCGCCCCCGTCGATCATGATGTGATGCTCGTAGGCGACCACCGCGGCAAGGTCGAGGTTCCTGTCGCTGGCGACGATCAGGCGCGCCCCGTCCACGGGATGCCGCTGCATCACCTCGCGCTCCGCGTCCGTGAGCTTCCCCGGCTTCACGAGGATGTCCTTCGGGATGCGCACCTTCCCCAGGTCGTGCAGCAATCCCGCGACCCCGAACGTTCGCACGTCGGCGGCCGGCAATCGCAGGTGTTCGGCCAGCGCCATCGTCAGCACGCTGACGTTGAGCGAATGCGTCGTCGTGTACTGGTCGAACTCCTTCATCTGGACGAGCGGGAGCACCATCTGGCTGTCGCCGTGCATCGCGACCGCGAGCGAGCGCACCACCGCTTCCGCTTCCATCAATGGAAGCTCGCCGCGCGTCGCGACCTCGTCGTGCATCCAGCGCACGGCGTCCGCCTCGACCCCGAGGTCGTAGGTGATGCGGCTTCCCGGCGCGATATCGCGCGGCTCGTCCTTGATCTGCGGCGCGTCGCCGCGAATCCCGATCGCGCCGAAGCGGATGCTCTGCCGGCGTCCTCCCGCACCCGGGCGCGACTCCACCGTGCTCGGCGCCCCGACCATCGACAGCCGCGCGACGACGTCGTCGAGGAAGTCGGCGTACTCCTCGCGCGAGACGACGTTCACGATCTCGAGCCGCTGGATGCCGACGCTCGCCAGCTTGCGTCCCCAGTCCCAGGCACCCATCTCGCGCAGTGCCGCCTGCCCGTACACGACCTCGTCGCCGAGGAAGGAGAACTGCGCATACGGGTCGGCACGCTGCAGCCGCGCCAGTTCCTCGTAAGCGAGATCGACCGCGCGCTCGCGCGCCGGGTGCCCCGCCTGGTACAGCCCCATCGCCGACAGCGCCTTCGCCAGCGTCATCAGCACGCGCACCGGTTCGCTCATCCTTCCTCCTCGACCGGGCGCGCCGCCGGCCGGCGCGCGTCAGGCAGCGGCCGCAGGACACTGATCGCCGCATGCCGGATCTCGGCGTCCGGCGACTTCGCCGCCCGCGCCAGCGTCGCCACCACCCGCGGGTCCCGCGGCCAGTAGCTGCCTAACGCGGTGAGCGCGGCCAGCAGCTCGGGGGACTTCGGCGCCAGCCGCTCCCCACCGAAGAAGCGCTTGCGGCCGACCATCACGAAGCGGAGCATCCAGTCGACCACGTCCGGCGACCTGATGCTCGCCACGGTGCGGATCGCCAGTGCCCGCAGCGAGGCCGGGATGTCGTCGCGATCGACGCGGTTCATGAGGACCGGCAGCGCGGCCCGCGGGCAGCTGTGCGCGGCCTCGTTGAGCGCGGCGAGCACCGTCCGCTCGTCGACGTCGAGCACGCCGAGCATGATCCCCTGCTCCCGCGTTTCCGGGCGCCGCCAGAGCAGCTTGATCGCCTCGCGCCTCACCGCCGGCGTCCGGTCGCGCGCCCACGCCGCGGCATCGAGCTCCGCGGGAAGCGTGTCCAGCTTCCCGAGCAGGAGGAGGAGCTGCGCCTGCACAGCCGGCGTCGATTGCGGCAGCCGCCGGGCGATGACGGGGCCGACATCGTCGCCGAGCCTGGCGAGCAGGTTGACGATCTGACCATGCCGGCGCGCGTCCTCGGAATCCTCGAGCGCGTCGGTGAGCGCGCTGGCTGCTCCGAGCCCGACGCGCGCGACCAGCCGGTCGAGCGATGGCCAGTCGGGCTGCGGCTCGGCGACGAGCGCGCGGATCAGCTCCGGCGTGGCGACGCGCTCCCAGATCCGCTGCGCGACCGCGGGGCGAGGTCCGCGCTCGAGCATCGCGATGAGCGCCGGCAACTGCCTCTTCGCCACCATCGCTTCCACCGCGCGCCAGGTCGAATCGCCGGCGACGCCGATCTCGAGCGCCATCTGGACCAGTCGCTGCTCCTCGACCGGGAACGCCGCGGCCGCCACGGTGTCGAGTCGCGGCCGCGCCCTCGACATCCCCTCGAGCACCGAGCGATAGGCATCGGGATTCGGGTCCTCGAGCGTCCACTGGCCGACGAGCATCCGCACGTTCTCGCGGAGCGCCGCGTCGGCATCGGTGCGACGATCGGCCGCGCCATGCTCGGCATGCACCGCGAGCTTCGAGAGCAGGCGCAGCATCGAATGGGAGATCGTCTGGTGCGAGACATCGGCGGCCGCGCGCAGCAGCTCGATCACCGCATCGACCGCCATTCCCTGGGTCGCGTCGAGCACGAACTTCTGCCGCTGGCCGACGTCGTTGCCCATCTCGAGCAGGTTGCGCAGCGTCTCCGGCCGGATCGTACCGAGCAGTCGCGACACCCGGCTTCGCAGCGCGACGGCGTCGCGGCCATCGGCGGTCCGCAGCTCGTCGGCGATCTGCAGCAGGTAGCCGACGATCACCTGGTCGTACGCCTCCTCGCGGTGGTGCTCGTCGATCGCCTGCGCAACGGCCGCGGGATCAGCGGCCGCCACTTCCGCGCTCCCCGCCGCCGCGGCGCTCTCCGAAAGGGCCGCGCCCTCCTCCTCACCTGAGGGTCCGGCGGTCTCCGGGCTCCTGTGCGGCGTTGGCGCCGGCGCTG
>DASZNJ010000200.1:0-2139 GCA_035551575.1 Gemmatimonadaceae bacterium | reverse complement strand
GATGACGGCGATGCCGACGAGCACGTACGTCATGCTCGCGCCGATCGCCCGCGGGTCGAGGGTGACCACCCCCGTGGCGGCGAGTGCCACGACGATGGCGAGGATCGCGAGCGCGCCGATGGTCGCCATTGCGCCGCGCCGCTTCTGCCGCGCGTCGATCAGCGGATCGGGATGACGGGACGGCTCGAGGCCGAGCGTGCCAAGGGTCGATCGCGCGCGGACGGCGTAGGTGACGAGGCCGAGGAGCATGCCGACGCCGGCGGCGCCGAAGCCCCAGTGCCACCCGACGTTCTCGCCGAGGATCCCCGTGACGAGCTGACCGAAGAACGCGCCGACGTTGATCCCCATGTAGAAGATCGAGAAGCCGGCATCCCGGCGAGCCCCACCCTCGGGGTAGAGGTCGCCGACGATCGCGGAGATGTTCGGCTTGAGCAGCCCGGTGCCGAGCACGATGAGCACGAGCCCCATGAAGAACGGGACGCGGCTGTGGGCGAAGGCGGAGAGCCCGATCGAGATGTGACCGGCGGAGATGAGCACCGCCCCCCAGAAGATCGCGCGCCGCAAGCCGAGGAGACGGTCAGCGATCCATCCGCCGGGGAGCGACGCGAGGTAGACGCTCGACGCGTAAATGCCGACGATCGCCGAGGCCTCGTTCCGCTCGAAGCCAAACCCGCCCTCTGCGAGCGCGGCGGTCATGAAGAGGATGAGGAGCGGACGAAGCCCGTAGAACGAGAACCGCTCCCACATCTCGGTGGTGAACAGCGTGGCGAGTCCGCGGGGATGGCCGAAGAAGCTGCGATCCGAGGAGGGGCGCGGCGGCTGGTCGAGGGTCGTCATCCCGACGTCGGTCGATTGCTGCGGGGGTGCGGTCACGGCGATGTGCGCGTTCAGGGTGATGGCTCGCTGGCGATCAGCGGGCGTCGACGACGGGAAGGTACAGATCGGGTGCCTTCGTGGCTCCGGCCGCGCGCTGCGCGGCTTCGTCCACGGTGGTGGGCGGCTGCTTGATACAGGCCACGAGGTGCAGGAGGTCCGCACGCTTGCCTGATCCGGACATTTCCGCGGGGATCGTGCCCTTGGGCTCGAGCGGAGGGGTGATCACGGCGCAGGCAGCGTCGCGCGCCGGGTGATGGCAACGCGGGTGGAAGACGCACCCGCTCGGCGGCGCCGCCGGCGACGGGACATCGCCGCGCAGCACGATGCGCTGGCGCCTGGCGTCGGGGTCCGGCACCGGCACCGCCGAGAGCAGCGCCTGGGTGTACGGCATCAGCGGCTCGCCGTACAGCGCCACACCGGGCGCGGTCTCGACGATCCTCCCGAGGTACATCACAGCGACGCGATCCGCGACGTGCTCGACGACGGACAGGTCGTGCGCGATGAAGAGGTACGCGAGCCCGCGATCACGCTGCAGGTCCTGGAGCAGGTTGATGACTTGTGCCTGCACCGAGACATCGAGCGCCGAGACCGGCTCGTCGCAGACGATGAAGCGCGGCTCGACGGCGAGGGCCCGGGCGATGCCGACGCGCTGCCGCTGCCCGCCCGACAGCTCGTGCGGATAGCGCGACGAATGGTCGGCGCGGAGCCCGACCTCATCGAGCAGCTGCCTGACGCGCGCGTCGATCGCCGCTCCCTCGGCGAGCCTGTGGATGATCAGGCCCTCGGCGATCGTCGCCCCGACCGTCATGCGCGGGTTGAGGGAGCTGAACGGGTCCTGGAAGACGATCTGCATCTGCCGGCGGAGCCTGCGCAGCGGTTCGCTGCCTAACGCGCGGACGTCGGTGCCGTCGAAGGTGATCGAGCCCGAGGTCGCCTCGACGAGGCGGAGGACGGCGCGGCCGGTCGTCGTCTTGCCGCACCCGGACTCGCCGACGAGGGCGAGGGTCTCGCCGGGAAAGACGTCGAAGGAGACGCCGTCGACCGCGCGCACCGCGCCGCGCCTTCCACCGAGGAAGCCGCCACGAAGGGGGAAGTGGACCCTGAGGTCGCGGACCGAAAGAAGCGGCGACCGGGTTCCCGCTGCGGTCATCGGCCCGCTCTCGCGGCCGCCGCTGCAGCGAGCGGCAGGTGTGGATGCGCGCGGCGCTCGGGCTCGACCGCGAGGTGACAGCGCGAGAGGTGGCCGTCGCCGACCTGGTAGAG
>DASZNJ010000199.1:0-5693 GCA_035551575.1 Gemmatimonadaceae bacterium | reverse complement strand
TGCCTCAGGCGGCATTGCCTCGTGTCCCAGCAGCATGCCAGCTGGCAGGAGCGCCTGCCGCGCTGCCTTCATGGCCGCGCGGTTCTGCCTCAGGCGGCATTGCCTCGTGTCCCTGCAGCATGCCAGCTGGCAGGAGCGCCTGCCGCGTTGCCTTCATGGCCGGGCGGTTCTGCCTCATGAGGCAATCAGGCCGCCGGTCAGACGGCAGTCACAAGGCAGCCTGGCCGTACGCGTTTTCCTCGGAGGGGAGGTCCGCTTCTCCCCTCGAGCCGCGTGTCAGCCAGAGGATCATCAGCACCCCGGTGAGCGCGCCGACAGCGACGCGGGTCGAGAAGGGCCAGTAGGGATCGGCGGAGAAGAGCCCCTCGATCAGGCCGGCAAAGACGAGGAGGATGATCGAGATCGTCGCGAGGCGCACGGCGCGGCGGCCCTGGATGATGAGGGCCTCGCGGCGGGTGAGGGCGCCGGGGAGGAGGATCGCGTGGGCGAGCAGCAGTCCACCGCCGGCGGCGAAGCAGATCGCCTGGAGCTCGAGGACGCCGTGGGCGACGACGAAGCCGAGGATGACGCGGGCGACGTGGTAGTTCTGGTACATCGCGATCGACGCGCCTAACGATATCCCGTTGGAGACGAGCGCGAGCACGGTGCCGACGCCGGCGGTCGCCCCGGCGGCGAAGGCGACGATCGTGACCTTGATGTTGTTGGCCATGATCAGGCTCGAGACGATCGGCCGCTGCGCGTCGTTGTAGGCGATGTAGCCCTTGCCGCGCGCCTCGTTCCTGGCCGCGTTCTCGACGCGGTCGATCATCCCCGGGGGCTCGAAGTCGTACTGGAGGTCGGGGTCGCGGATGACGGCGAAGTACGTGATCGCCGCCGGTCCATAGAGGAGGAGCGCGGCCGCGGCGATCGGGCGCCAGGAGCGCCGCGCCTCGCGCGGGAGGGTCACGGTGAGGAACGTCCAGACCGTGCCTAACGCGATCTCGCGGCGGCGGTAGAGGAGGTTGTGGCCCGCGGCGACGAGGCGGCTCAGGTAGTACTGCGCCTCGGTGTCGCGGCCGCGGCTCGCCGTGCGCAGGCGGGCGAGGTCAGCCGCCGCCTCGCGGTAACGGGCGACGAAGTCGGCGATCTCGGACTCCGGCAGCGCCCGCAGCCCGCCATGCTTCGCCCGGCCGAGGAGCGACGCGAACTCCGCCCACCGCCCGGCGCCGCGGGCGACGAGGGCGTGGTGCTCGCGCGCCGCGCCGGTCTCGCCGCGGACCGCGACACCGCGCGCCCGTGCCTCCTGCTCCGACTGGTAGAGGCGGACGATGCGTGCGGCGTCGCTGCTCCCCGCGTCGGGAAGGCGGTCGCCGAAACGGGTGGCGAGCTGGCGCATGATCTCGGCGCGCCGCGCCGGGTCGAGCGACTGCCGCCGGACCATGAAGCGCTGGAGGAGCGCGTACTCGTCCTCGGTGAGCAGCGCGGTCGCGACCGCCGTCGCTGTCGCCGTCGCCGGCGAGTTCGCAGCGCCGCTGGTGCTTCCCGCCGTGGCTGACCCCTGGCCCCTGACCCCTGACACCGGCACCGGCGCGAACTCCGGCACCCGCTCGTGCACGACGATCGTCCCGGCAACGTGGTCGCCGACGCGCTTCGACGTGCGCGAGACAATCGCGCTCGCCATCCCGACGAAGTAGAAGAAGCCGGGCTGCGCGTCGAGGACGCGCACGAGGTTGCGGACCCCCGACGCGCCGAAGGAGATCGAGTACCCGCCGTCCTGCACGACGCGAAGGCCGAACATCTTCTTCCCCGGCGTCTGTCCGTCGGAAAGCGCCTCGAAGAAGACGAAGTATCCCCACGACAGCGCGAAGCCGCCGAGATACATCGCGGCCATCACCCACGAGCCGAAGGCGCGCTCGAGGCTGTCCATCATCCCGCTGCCGGCGACCGTGCCGTAGATGACCACCATCAGGGTGAACATCGCGAGCATCAGCAACCAGATGATCAGCTGGTCGACGATCGCCGCGGCGGCCCGTGATCCGATCCCGGCGATGGTGTACGAGAAGGCGACGTGTTCGGGGGTCTCGATCTCGACACGCTGCTCGAGGGAGGTCGGCGAGGCGCCGATGGGGCGCGAGGGGGAAGCTCCGGTCACGGCACGAAGCGGCCGAAGGTCCAGCCGGCGGTGACCGGGAAGAAGACGCCGTAGCCGTTGCCGTCGTAGGGGGCGTGCACGCGGGCCTCGATGAAGTAGTCGCGGGCCGCGCCGAGCTCGCGGCCGAGGCCGGCGGTGAGGCCGAGGCGGGAGTTGGCGTCGCGGCCGCCTAACGCGCTGTAGGCCCCGAGGCCGGCGTTCCAGTACCAGCGGCGGACCCCGGTGGTGTCGCGCCACACCACCGTCCCGGTGATCGCGCCGACTTCGAGGGCGGTGGTGAGCGGGGGCGAGCAGTAGCTCGTGCGCGGGCAGGGCGCGATCGCCGGCGACGCGTAGCCGAAGTGGTGGATCCCGAGGTCGAGGCGGACGCGAACCCGCCGGTCGAGGACGGTCTCGGCGCCGACCCAGAGGTGCATCCCCACCGCGTTGAACTCCTTGCGCGCCTGGTAGCCGGTGCCGATTCCGGCGCCGAGGGCGACCGGGCCGAGCGTCCCCTGCGCGCGGAGCGGGGCGCCGCCGCCGAGCGTCGCGACGGCGAGCGCGGCGAGCGTCAGGCGCCTCACGGTGCGACCCCGAACGGGTCGCCCGGAGGAGCGGTCAGCGCGGGGGTCGGGCGCGGCAGCTCGCGGCGATCGAGCCAGCGGGCGAAGTCACCGGCGACCGCGGTCCAGTGCGCCTGCTCCGCCGATGCCCGCTCGCCGGCCCTGGCGCGCTCGAGCGCGGTCGCCCGCAGCCGCGCGATCGCCAGCTCGGCCCCGGCGCGCGCCTCGGGAGACGCGTTCACGTCGGCGGCGAGGGCGAGCAACCGGTCGGCGACCGCGCGCTGGACGACGCGGTCGAGCGCGCGCTGCTGCTCGTTTGCGCGCGCCGGCCGGCGCCGCCACGACGCGGTCAGGGTGTCGATCGTCTCGCCTAACGTGAGGGCGTTCGCGTCGTGGATCGACTGCTGGACGAGGCGCGCCGCGCGATCGCGCTGGAGCACGGCGTCGACAACCATCTGGGCGAGCGAGCGCGCCGCGCCCAGCTCGTCGAAGGCGGGGCGCGTCCTGCTCCCGAACAGCTCGACGCTCCCCTCGTAGGAGAACGGGCGCGGCGCGAGGAGGGTGAGGACGGTGTCGGGGATCGCCAGCTCCGCCGGCGCGAGCGCGGCGGCGAGCGCGGAGAGTGCGGCCCGCTGTCGCGCGCCGGCGATCGGGCGCGTCGCCTGCAGCGCGTCGCCGCGCGTCGCGTTCGAGTACTCCATCCCGCCGATGGTCTTGGCGAGGGAGTTGAGCGCGAAGCGGTGGAAGAAGTACAGCGGCGCGAAGCGCTCCTGGAGGAGCGCGACCGGCTCGCCGGGACGGATGTTGCGCTCACCGAAGCGGCTCATCGCCACGCGCCGCACGTCCATCTCGTGGCGGAGGAACTCGTCGGCGGTGGCCGCGTCGTCCCAGAGGTTGGTCCGGGGATCGGACGCGTACTCGGGACGGGCGTCGGCGTCGGAGAGGAAGAGATAACCCTTCTTCAGCCCCTCGGCGGCGATCGCGCGCAGCGAGTCGCGCTCCGACGCGGGCGGAAAGATCCCGTACCCCCAGTGAATGGCCCAGACGTCGTAATCGCCGGGGCCGACGCCGTAGGCGGCGCTGATGTCGATGCTGTCGCGGCCGGCGAGGCGGACGCGCGGCGGCGGGTAGTCCATCACCGAGCCGCGCTCGTACGTCGAGGCGATGTAGTTGTGCGCCATGCCTAACGTGTGGCCGATCTCGTGCGCGGTCACCTGCCGGACGCGGGCGAGGACGAAGTGGGTGTCGGCCGGGGTCGCGGCGGCGCCCATCAGCGCGGCGAAGATGTTGTAGTCGGTACGCGCGCGGTGGCTGTCGAGACGCGCCATCCCCTTGATGATCTCGCCGGTGCGCGGGTCGGTGATCGCGCTCCCGATCGACCAGCCTCGCTCGTTGCGGTTCTCCCACTGGACGACGTTGTAACGCGCGTCCATCGGGTCGGCACCCTCGGGGAGCAGCTCGACGCGAAAGCCTCCCTTCAGCCCCGCGCGATCGAAGGCGTCGGTCCACCAGCGCGCGCCTTCGAGCGTCGCGCTGCGAATCGGCTCGGGGATGCCGCGGTCTATGTAGTACACCACCGGATCAACGATCGCGCTCGACGGGTCGTCCGGGTCCGCGCGCGTGAGGCGGTGCCGGGCGATCCACCGCTGCTCGAGCGGTGCCTCGATGGGCTGCGCGTAATCCTTGAAGGTGATGCCGAAGAAGCCGATGCGCGGGTCGAGCTGCCGCGGCGTGTAACCGCCGTCGGGGAGCGGGAGCAGCGAGATGTGCTGGCGCAGCGTGAACGCGTGGCCGTCGGGGACGATCCGCGAGACGATCCGTCCCGGCCGCCCCACGGTCGCATAGGTCAGCCACGCATCGATCTCCGTGTTGCGCGGGAAGGCGCGGGTGAGCGCGGCGTTGATGCTCGAGCGATCGGTGGAGATCGCATAGCTCCCCTGCTCCGCCTCCTGCAGCGTCGCGCCGACGCCGAGCCAGTCGGTGAGCGCGAACGCGGTCGCGTCGACGAGGATGCGCGAGCCTTCGCGCGCGGCGACCGGCAGCGCCGCGACGGTGCTCGGCGGAAACGCCTCGGCGACCGTGCGCGCGTGGTCCGGGTTGTCGCGCGCGCCGCGGTAATTCCAGTTCTCGAAGACGACGAGCACGCGATCGCCGCTCCGGTCGAAGCGGACCACCTGCGCTCCGGCGTCCCCCCCGCGGTCGATCCCGATCGGGTTGGAGCCGAGCCCGGTCGGCTGGGTCGCGACGAAGAGGGCGCGGAGGGAGTCGGAGGGAAGTTCGAGGAGGAGCTTGCCCTCGGCGAGGTACATCGGGATCCACCCCTCGCGGCGGATCATCCCGGCGGTCGCGGCGGCGATGGTGCGGGGGGAGGCGGGGGCGGGGGCGGCGGTTGACGGCGCGGCGGACGGCGTCGCGGCGCATGCTGTGAGTGCGGCGAAGATGGCCAGTCTGTGCATGCGGGAATAGTGGCGTTCGGCGGGCGGGGGCGCCATTGCCGTTGAGGGGGAGAGGACGGCGGGCGGGGCGAGATGATCTCGCCTCCGTGCCCATGCTTTTAGCGGGGCGTGCTGTGAGGCTCGCTGTGAGGCTCGCTGTGAGGCTCGCTGTGAGGCTCGCTGTGCGGACCGAGTGCCTCGCGCTCGTCGAGCACTGACGGGTGGAACGACGATTGCGCGGAGCTCGCGGTTTTCGCGGATCGTTCCGCTGGGGGTTTGGCTCCCCCGCGGCTGCCCGAAGCAGGATCCGCGAAGGCGTCTATGAAGGATCCGGCACCCCCCGGTGGCGTACGACGCGCCGCGGGGCCGACCGGGGCGGCATCCGCGGCATCCGCGTGATCCGCGAATCGTCGTTCAACCGTTGATGCCGACCCGGCGCGACGTCCTGCCCCGGCCAACGGCGCCAGGGCCCCGATGGTCAGGATCATCATCCACTCGGTGCCAGATCCTTCGTGACCGCGTCCGCAGAATCGCCGTTCCCACTGTTACGAGCCGGAACGACCTGGGGGCAAGCGGGGCGAGATG
>DASZNJ010000198.1:0-8125 GCA_035551575.1 Gemmatimonadaceae bacterium | reverse complement strand
GAGGTGATCGTCTCGCGCAACAAGGACGAGATGCGCGCGCACGCCGGCACCTTCGACCTGATCATCAACACGGTTGCCGCGAGCCACGATCTCGACGCCTACACCCGGCTGCTCAGGCTCGACGGGACGATGGTGCTGGTGGGCGTCCCCGAGGACCCGCACCCGTCGCCGGACATCTCGGCGCTGATCTTCAAGCGGCGCGCGATCGCGGGCTCGCTCATCGGCGGGATCGCCGAGACGCAGGAGATGCTCGACTTCTGCGCGGAAAAGGGGATCGTGTCCGACATCGAGATGATCCCGATCCAGAAGATCGACGAAGCGTACGAGCGGATGCTGAAGAGCGACGTGAAGTACCGATTCGTGATCGACAACGCGTCGCTCGCGAAATGAACGGAGGCGAGCCGCTGGCCGCTCGCGGGGCGCGCGCCGACTGGTCGGCGGTCGGCCGGCTCGGCGCACCTGCTCGTCCGGCTGCAGCATGAGCTCGCCGCGGTCGTGAGCCGCAGCGTTCCAGGTAACCGCGGTCCATGCTGATTCACTCTTCGTCTCTTCGAGGATGCCGAACCTGATGCTGATCCGGCGCTGCGCCCCATGAAGCGATACGAGCGGCTCGGCGAAGCGCGGACGCCTAACGGGGCGGTGCTCACGCTCTACCGGCACGACGGCGCCTACCTCATCCGCGCCGACGGGGTCGAGCTGATGTCGACCAGGCGTCACCTCTCCGAGGACCGGCTGGCCGACGTCGCCTGCGCGCCGGTCCGCGATCGCCCTCGCGCGCGGGTTCTGATCGGTGGCCTCGGACTTGGCTTCACCCTCCGCGCCGCGCTCCGACAGCTGCCTGACGACGCCGAGGTCGTAGTGGCCGAGCTGGTGCCCGAGGTGATCGCCTGGAACGCCGACCCGCGCTACGACCTGTCGGCCGAGGCGATGCGCGATCCGCGCGTGCGTCTCGTGAACGACGACGTCGTCGCCGTGCTGCGCGAGAATCCCGCCGGCTTCGACGCGATCATGCTCGACACCGACAACGGGCCGGACGGGATGCTGATGACGGAGAACGCGCCGCTCTACGCGTCAGGCGGGATCGCGCTCACCATCGCCGCGCTCCGCGCCGGGGGCACGATCGTCTACTGGTCGGTGGGTGACGATCGTCCGTTCGCGAACGCACTGGAGCGATCGGGGCTCCGCGTCGAGACGGTCCGCGTGCGGGCGCACGATACGACGGGCCCGATGCACACTCTCTACGTCGCGACCTCGCGCCGCTGAAGATTCGCATCATCAACAGCGAAGAAGTACAATGCAGCGGGACACCGGAACTATGCTTCCCTTCGCGAGGGCGGCCGTAGTATTCCTGGCCCTGGCGATGCCCGTACGCGGGCAGGGGATGCGGCCGACGCCGCGCGCCGAGCTGGAGCTGGAAGCGGGGCCCGCCTGTAAGAGCCGCGAGGTCGCGCAGATCCCCAACGACGGGAATCTGGATGCGTCCTCGAAACGGCGCCGTCACGCGGCGACGAGCGCCCGCACGGTTTCTCCGGCTCCCGCGCGCACCGACAGCGAGCGGTGAACGATCTCCTCCGGCAGTTCGGCATGCTGCGGATTCACGCGGACGAAGCGCGCCCCCGCATGATGGTACACGATGCTCTCGAGCGGCCAGCGAATCACGCCCGGCGTGTTGAAGCCGGCGCCGATCTCGAGGACGAGCAGGGGCTCGGTCATCGCCTCGCGTAGCCACGCGTGCAGTCGGTGCCCCTGTTCTTCGTACGGCGCGTCGACGAAATCGGCGCTCTCGCGCACGTTCAGGAACACCTCGCCGCCGCAGTGCGGGCAGCACGGGATGACGGCCGGATCGACGACCTCGCCCGTCTCGGGATCGAGCGCTCGGATGATGCGCTCGAGAATCGGACGACTGGGCCACGTCGCATCGCCACAGGCGGCGGTACCCATCGCGCGGCACTGCATCCGCGCGAAGTCGCCCTGCGGGGTGAAGATGTTCTCCCGCTCGAAGCTGTGCCGTTCGAAGAGCGCGTCCACGTTCGATGTCATGACGAAAACGTCCTTGCCACGCACCACTTCATGGAGCTGCTCGTAGACCAGCGACTTCCGTTCGCTGAAGCGGACGTCGAGGACGTGGCGTGCCCAGTAGCTCCAGTAGATCGCCGGCGGGAGACGCCGCCCGATGAACTCGTAGCAGGCGCTGAATCCGCGCCGGGCAAGGTCGGGGAAGTCGCGGGCGAACGACGCCTTGTCTGCGTAGTCGACTCCGGCCGCCACCGACAGGCCGGCGCCGGCGCCGATCAGAACGCGCTCGCTCGATGCGAGCCATTCGCGGATGGTCGGGGCAACCGTGGCGGGATCGGCGGTCTCCGTGTACGTCGTCATGCTCCTTCTTCGAGTACGTCCTGGTACACGGCGCGATCTGCTTCCGTGAACACGTTGAAGACAACGAGATCGAGCGCGTCCGGATGCGCCTCCAGCCACTCGGCGACCGTGCGCACGGCGATCCGCGCAGCCGCCACTTTCGGAAATCCGAACACCCCCGTTGCGATGGCGCAGAAGGCGATGCTGCGCACGCCCTGGAGCTCACGCGCGAGGTCGAGGCAGGCACGGTAGCAGCCGGCGAGAACCGCCTCGTGCTCCGGCTGCAAGACGTTTCGCACGATCGGGCCGACGGTGTGAACCACGAACGACGCGGGGAGGTGGTAGCCGCGCGTCGCCTTCGCCTGACCGTTCGGCTCGGCGTGTCCCTGCAATGCCATGATCCGGCCGCAGTCCTCGCGCAGCCGCGGTCCGGCCGCCGCGTGGATTGCGTTGTCGATGCAGGCGTGAAATGGCCGGAAGCAGCCGAGCATCTCCGCATTCGCCGCGTTCACGATCGCGTCCACTCCGAGCGTCGTGATGTCGCCCTGCCAGAGCGCGATGCTGCTGTGTCCCCGCACCCGGGGGAGCGATGCCGCGGCAATCGTTCCTCGTTCATCGCGCTCGGCTTGCATGATGCGGTCGATCGCGAGGTGCACGTGCGGCGGGAGCGGCTCCGCCCCGCGGACGGTGAGCAGCGCGCGCAGGAGGCGACGCAGCTCGACCACGTCCCGCGCGTCAGGGATGTCTGGATCGACGCCGAGCCGCGCGCCGGTCCGCTCGGCGAGCAGATGCCTGACGACGTGGCCGAGGAGGCCCGGCCGCTCCACCACGGCAGCCGGCTCCGCCGGCTCGACCGGGTGGTCGAGCGCGACGAGATCGCGGTAGTCGGCGAGGTGGAGCGGCATCGGGATGTGACTCGGTGAAAGTTGATGAACGCGCGGCCGCCCCTCGATCAGCAACCGCCGCGCGCCTGGTGCTACTGCGGGAGCCCCAGCTGCTTCATGAACTCCTGGCTGTCCCAGAAGAGCCACTCGTGGTCCATCGTGCCGTTCGACCAGTGTCCCATCGTTGCCATGGGGAGCCCGAAGCGCTTGCCCGTCGGCTGGATGAACTTCCCGTCGCCGATCGGCATGGGCCTGGTGAAGGTGCCGGTCATCACACCGATCACCGTGGTCCAGGACCCCGAGCCGAAGCGGATCGGATGGATCTTGATCGCGATGTCCGGCGCGTAGACGAACAGCGCCTTCTTGCTGTCATGACATGTCTCCTTGAGGTGTCCTGCGGTGAGGGTGGCGAGCGTCAGGCAACGGCGACGAAGGCGGGGGCGATCGCCGTCCCGCGGCCAGCGACGTAGCCGAGGTAGATGTTGAGCATGCCGAGCGGCTCGAGGTGCCGCGCGTTCGCGAGCGGGCCGGCATCCACTGCCTCGAAGCCCGCGCTCTCGACGATCGCCTTCACGGCGTCCTTGGCCTTTGCGTCGTCGCCGGCGTAGAGCACCTGGGCCTTCGCGGTCCCGCCGAGCACGGGTGCGAAGATCGTGTTGAACGCCTTCACCACGCGGGCCTTGGGCGCGGCCTTCTGGATCTCCTCGGCGGCCGAGGTGGTGTGCCCCAGGCTCAGCCCCGACATGTCGGCGGTGAGCGGGTTGGTGATGTCGATGACCGTCTTGCCCGTGAGGTCGCCGGCGGCGCGCAGCGCATCGGCGGCGGCGCCGTACGGGATGGCGAGGATGACGACGTCGGCGTTGCGGGCGATCTCCGCGGCCTTTACTGCGCGAGCCTTGCCCCCGGTTGCCGCGGCCGCCTTCTCCGCATGCGCGGGGTCCTTGGCCGTGATGGCGACTTCGTGGCCGGCGGCGGTGAGGCGGGTGGCGAATGCGCTGCCCATGTTTCCGGCGCCGATGATGCCGATTTTCGTGCGAGCCATGATCCGATTCTCCTGACTAGGGAAAGTGTGTCTGCTGCTGATACTGTATTCAATTCAGTAACAGTTGGTGCACGCGAAGCATTTCTAGTGCGCCCTGCCGGAACGCTCGCGCTGGCGTTCCCGTTCCACGACGTCCGTCAACAGGTCGGCGATCGTCGTTCGTGCGAGCTGGGAATCGACCGTCTCCTCGACGACCGCGACGGTGGTGCCGAGGACCCCCTTGATGTTCCGGCCGATCTTGCACTGCGGGTGGGGCGAGGGATGAACGGGGATCAGCTCGCGCTCCTCGTCCACCGCGTGGTACACGTCCTTGAGCGAGATCCGCTTTGCCGGACGCGCCAGTACCGTGCCGCCGCGCTTCCCCTCCTGCGCCTTCGTGATCCCCGCGCGGCCGAGCTGCGCCAGGATGCGCCGGACGAAGGATGGGTTGGTCCCGACACTCCCGGCCACGGCCTCCGACGTCACCGGCGCACCGCCCTGTTCGGCGATGAAGACCAGGATGTGCACGGCAACGGCGAAATGGGTGTTCATGAGAGTCGGGTCATTATTACTGTACGCAGTATAGATACACTCCACCCTGTTGTCAACCCTTTCGGCGCCGTGTTCGGGAGTGACGATGCAGGGCCACGCTTGACACAACGGGCAGAACTACTACATTACGCGATATATCGCATGACGATATAGCTATTTCGGTGCCGATTCGGACACGTTGCCGCCGCGAGGCGGCGGGAGTGAGAGGATGGCGAGAGAGCAGCGCGCAAGCGGAACCCCGGAGTCGTTCCTCCCGTTGGCGCCCACAACGTTCGAGATCCTGCTCGCGCTCGTAGGCGAGGAGCGGCACGGCTACGCAATCATGAAGGAAGTGGCCGAGCGAACCGAGGGCATGGTGCGGCTCGGGCCCGGAACCCTGTACGGCGCGCTGAAGCGACTGCTCGAGGGCGGCCTGGTGGAAGAATGGGAGGAACGCGCCGACCCTGAGCTGGGTGACGAGCGGCGTCGCTACTACCGCCTGACGAAGCTCGGAATGCGCGTCGCCCGGGCCGAGGCCGTGCGCCTCGAGGCGATGGTGCGCGTCGCGCGCGGCAAGAAGCTGATCGGAGCGAGGACCGCATGAGCGACGCAGCGGCTCCGCGCGCCGCCGCGCCGCCGCCCGGCTGCCCGGCGGCAGCGGAACGAGTCTTTCGCTTGCTGCTCCGTGCCTACCCGCCGGCGTTCCGCGCCGCGTTCGGCGGCGAGATGACGCAGCTGTTTCGTGACCAGTGGCGAACCCGCGATGCGGGCCTGTTCGATCTGTGGCTCCGTATGGTGTGGGACGTGATTCGGAGCGCGCCCGCGCTGCGCATCGAAGCGTGGCGTGCGCGCGGTGGCAGGAAAACTCCAACTAGCGGAGGGATCATGAAGTCCGTTTCGATCGCAGTCCTGCTGCTCGCCGCGGTTTCGATTCTCAGCGCGATCGCCGAAGGAGTGGCCGGAATTCGAACCGGATTCGGCGCAGCGTACCTGATCGCCGTTGTCCTCGCGGTGTCGGCAGGCGCGCTGCTCCTCGTCGCAGGCGTCACCGCGCTGCGTGGCACACCGTTGGGGCGCCGGACGGCTACCCGCGCGGCGATCGCATCGCTCGTGCTCTTCGTGCTGGCGCGAGTCACCTTCGGGTGGATGTCGGTCTTCGCCCAGCTCGTGGGCATCGTGGTGCCGCTCGTGATCCTCGTCGCGCTGCACTGGCCGCGCCATCACGACGCCTCTGCGACCAGGGCCGTATGAGAATCCAGCTCTCTATCGTCCTCCTGCTCGCGCTTGGTCTACCCGCGAGCGCCTCGGCGCAGACGCAACCGCGCGACACCACGGCATCGAGTCCCCTGGTCAGAGAGATCCCCCTCACGCCCGCTCAGCGGCAGGCGTATGCGGGAATTTATGCTGTCACCCTGCCCCAGGGTGAACAGACGACGCTCGATGTTTACGAGGAGAACGGCGTACTCAAGGCGCATCCAGCCAATCAGGACGAGTCACGAATACTCGTCTACCGCGGTGATAACGAGTTTCTCGCGGGAGGGGATCCGGACTTTGTCCTCATCTTCGTCATGGAGAATGGTCGAGCGACGAAGTTCACGGTGCGCCGAGGCGATGGCGTCATCCAGGGTCGGCGCCTGAAGTGAAGGACCAGCAGCTTCTAGCCGCCCGCCGCGTGCGGCAGCGAGGGTGCGATCCGCGGGAGCGCCCACGCGGCGTGCTCGCGCACCAGCGGCTCGGGATCGTCGAGCGAGGCTTGCAGCATCGCCACATCCTCGGCCATCCCGACGTTGCCGAGTACCACCGCCGCGTTCCGCTTCAACCCCCGCAGCTTCGCCCGCTTCATCGGTGAGCCCTTGAAGGCGCGGCTGAACTCCTCCCGCGTCATCGCCAGCAGCTCGCGCGCCAGTGTCCGCGCATCCTTCCCGCCTAACGCCTCACGCGGCGCGAACGGCGAGCCCCCCGGCAGCATCGTCGCGAACTTCTCGTTCCACGGACACACCTCCTGGCAGATGTCGCACCCGTAGAGCAGATCGCCTAACGGCGCGCGGAGCCCCTCCGGGATCGCCCCCTTCAGCTCGATCGTCAGGTACGAGATGCACCGCGTCGCGTCGAGCACCCGCGGCTCGACCAGCGCATCCGTCGGGCAGGCGTCGAGGCACCGCGTGCAGCTCCCGCAGCGGTCGGCCTCGAAGGGTGCGCTCGCCGGCAGCTCCATCTCGACAAGCAGTGCGCCAAGGAAGAAGAACGACCCGATCCCCGGATTGATCAGGTTCGTGTTCTTCCCGAACCAGCCGAGCCCCGCCCGCCGCGCGAGATCACGCTCGAGGATCGGCCCGGTGTCGACATACGCCTTGCCGGGCACCGGCGCCCCGACCTGCGCGACCAGCCACGCGTGCAGCGCGTTGAGCTTTTCGACCATCACGTCATGGTAGTCGTCGCCCCGCGCGTAGCGCGCGACGGGCCCGGACGGCTCGGCGCCGCCATAGCTCATCCCGACGACGATCGCGCTCGTCGCGCCCGCATAAGGCAGCCGCGTGTCGCGCCGCTTCTCGGCGCCGCGCGGCAGGTAGTGCATCTCACCGGCGCGGCCGGCGCCGACCCACGCGTCGAACGCGGGCGATGTCTCCGCTGGCCCGAGCGTCGTGATTCCGACCAGGTCGAAGCCCAGTGCGTACGCCTGCGCCTCGAGCTGGCGGGCGAGGGGCGGCGTCGCCGGCGCCGCCAGCATCTCGTTCATCCCTGCTCGCGCGACCAGCGTGCGTAGCGCACGACGTCGTCGGCGGGGGGGATCGCGTCGTGGTCGCCATAGGCGGTGTGCATCCGCCAGCGGAGGTACTCGCCGTCGGGGAGGGGGAGAAAGGGCGGCCGCCGCCACCAGTGCCGCGAGCGGAACCGCCAGGCGACGCCGAGCAGGTCGGCCGCGATTCGCGGGTGGCGGATCGCCCGGGCGCCAAGCGCGAGCGAGAGGCGGAACCATCCGCGACGCTTCGAGACCATGGGTAATAGTGGCCTCCCGGCCGCGGTCTTTCAATTCTTGATGCGTACCGGCGCGCCCGCACCCGGTTGTGACGAGCGACGGCTCTGCCCGGTCTGTATGGGAGCCCTCTAACGAGATCCAGTGACGACCGACCGAGAGACCGAACGAAGCAGCATGGAGTCGCTGCTCGCGCGAGAGCAGCTCCTGCTCCTCACCGCGCGACACGGGCTCGCCCTGAGGAAGCGGATCGTCATCATCGGGGTGACGTACGTCCTCGGGATCACGGACCTGATCTGGAACACGCTCCCGATCCCGAGCTGGATGGCGCTCGCCTTCTCGACGCTCGCGCTGCTGGCG
>DASZNJ010000197.1:0-4469 GCA_035551575.1 Gemmatimonadaceae bacterium | reverse complement strand
CGGCGCGTGGGGGAACGGCAGCATCCACCACCTCGCGTGGCGCGTGGAGGATGAGGCGCGCCAGCTCGAGGCGCGGGCGCGCGTCGAGAAGGCCGGGCGCCGTCCGACGCCGGTGATCGACCGCTTCTGGTTCAAGTCGGTGTACTTCCTCGAGCCAGGCGGTGTGCTGTTCGAGCTGGCGACCGACGGTCCCGGATTCGGGATCGACGAGCCGATGGCGACGCTCGGCGAGCACCTCGTGCTCCCCCCCTGGCTCGAGCCACGGCGGCGCGAGATCGAGGCGGCGCTCCCGCCGCTGCGCGCACGGCGCGTCCCGGCCGGTGCCTAACGGTCGTGGCGCGGGCGGGCATGGAAGGAGCGCGGGAGCGCCGGAGACGGCGCTCCCGCGTTTTTTCCGCGCCCGATGCGCCGCGACCGGTCTTTCCTAAATCGTTGCCGTGCAACGCGATACCGGACGAGCGCCGAGTTGATTTCCCCGCTCCGACCCGTTACATTTCCTGAGTTACCCCAGAGATGTTTTCGGCGTTTCTTCGGACAGCGTGGACATGGCCAAATCGGCGGACGATAACGAGAAAAAGTCGGCGTATGGTGCCGAACAGATTCAGGTACTGAAGGGACTCGAGGCGGTTCGGAAGCGTCCCGGCATGTACATCGGCTCGACGTCGGAGCGCGGTCTTCATCACCTCGTCTACGAGGTCGTCGACAATTCGATCGACGAAGCGCTCGCCGGACACGCTGACCGCGTCTCGGTGATCATCCACCAGGACAACTCGATCACGGTCGAGGACAACGGGCGCGGCATCCCGGTGGACATCCATCCGGTGGAGAAGATGCCCGGCGTCGAGCTGGCGATGACCGTGCTGCACGCCGGCGGCAAGTTCGACAAGAACAGCTACAAGGTTTCCGGCGGCCTCCACGGGGTCGGCGTGTCCGTCGTCAACGCGCTGTCCGAGCAGCTCAAAGTGTGGATCAAGCGCGGCGGGCAGGAATACTACATGGACTTCATGCGCGGGGACACGCGCACGAAGCTCCGGATGCTGGGAAAGGTCGGCGCGCGTGAGACCGGTACGAAGGTCTGGTTCAAGCCGGACGCGGCGATCTTCACCGTGCTCGAGTACCAGTACACGACGCTGCAGTCGCGGCTGCGCGAGCTGTCGTTCCTGAACAAGGGCGTCACGATCACGCTCAGGGACGAGCGGCCCGGCCAGGAGAAGGAGGAGACGTTCCACGCCAGGGGCGGGCTGCGCGAGATGGTGCAGCACCTGAACTCGAACAAGAAGCCGCTCCACAACGACGTCATCTACCTCGAGACCGAGCGCGACGACATCGGGATCGAGCTGGCCATGCAGTACAACGACGGCTACACCGAGAACGTCTTCTCCTTCGTCAACAACATCAACACGCACGAAGGGGGCACGCACCTCACCGGCTTCAAGAGCGCGCTGACGCGAGTCATCAACCTCTACATCCAGAAGTCGAGCCTCGCGAAGAAGGACAAGGAGACGACGCTCACCGGCGACGACGTGCGCGAAGGGCTGACCGCCGTGCTCTCGGTCAAGGTGCGCGAGCCGCAGTTCGAGGGGCAGACCAAGACGAAGCTCGGCAACTCCGAGGCGGAGAGCGCGGTGAAGTCGGTCGTCAACGAGCTGCTCTCGGCGTTCCTCGAGGAGCATCCGCGGGTCTCGAACGCGATCATCGACAAGGCGATGAGCGCGGCGCGGGCGCGCGAGGCGGCGCGCAAGGCGCGCGACCTGACCCGCAAGAAGTCGGCGCTCGACATCGGCAACCTGCCTGGCAAGCTGGCCGACTGCTCGCTCTCCGACCCGACGCTCTGCGAGATCTACCTCGTCGAGGGCGACTCGGCCGGCGGCTCGGCGAAGCAGGGACGCGACCGGTCCTTCCAGGCGATTTTACCACTTCGTGGTAAGATCATCAATGTGGAAAAGGCGCGCATCGACAAGGTGCTGTCGAACGAGGAAATCCGGACGATCATCACCGCGATCGGCTCCGGGATCAAGGACGAGTTCAAGCTCGACTCGGCGCGCTACCACAAGATCATCATCATGACCGACGCCGACGTCGACGGCGCGCACATCCGCACCCTGCTGCTGACCTTCTTCTTCCGGCAGATGCCGGAGCTGATCGACGCCGGCTTCATCTACATCGCGCAGCCGCCGCTCTTCCGCGTCGCCAGGGGGAAGGAAGAGTACTACGCCTACGACCTGACCGAGCGCGACGAGTACGCGAAACGGTTGGGCGGCGGCAACGGCAACGGCGACGGCAAGGGGATCAACATCCAGCGCTACAAGGGACTCGGCGAGATGAACCCCGAGCAGCTCTGGCGGACGACGATGGACCCCGAGCACCGCACGCTGCTCAAGGTCGGGATGGAGGACGCGGTGCACGCCGACGAGATCTTCCAGAAGCTGATGGGCGACGAGGTCGAGCCGCGGCGCATCTTCATCGAGGAGAACGCGAAGTTCGCGAGCAACATCGACATCTAGGGATCGCGGCTGTCGCTGCAACTGTAGAACTTGACACGGTGTGCAGTTGTTCTAGAAAACTGAATTTCTGCCGAACCGTTCGCCGTTGTGCCTGTGCACGCGGGGCAATAGAAATAGAAAGCACACGCCAGCCGCGCTCAGTAGACGACTGAGGGCGGCTGGCGTGGTTTAGGGGCGACGGCTACGCGGCGTCTGGCGCCGAGATGAAGGCGAGAAATTCCTTCCCGAGGTCGGTCGTCGCAGATGACGTGATGGTTGGCCCCGTGACCATCCCCGCCAAGGAGCCCATCAGTCCAGCGTCCTCGAGCTGCTTGGCATAGACACGCCAGTTCGCCCGGGCGATGTCGGGAAGCGCCAGCTGCAGCACTTCAGCGCGAGAGCCTGCATACAGCGTCGGCGGCGTGATACCGTGCTGTGCGAACCATTGCAGCGGGTCGTTATAGACGGCAAGGATGCGAAGATGTGTGGGAGAAAGCTGCTGCACGAGCTGTACGAAGACGATCTGCATGTCCGAGTCTGGCGCGCCTGGCAGCGCCGCGTTCAGCACTGCATTACGCAACGCGGAGAGCTTCTCCTGGTGATGGGTGCGCATGGCCGCGTCGGTCGCATGGTGCAATGTCGTGACGAACTCCTCGTTCCGCGCGAGCCCATCGACGTCGACGTTAGGCTTGCGCGCGCGGAGGTCCTCGATGGCTTCGGCCACCTGCTCGAACCAGCGCTCTCTGCGGGCCTCAAGCGGGTCTCGGAAAAGCACATCGACGACCTCTGCGAGAGCTCCGCCAGCAAGCGGCACAGCTCCGAGCGCACCCTTGGCCGCGTGCTTCGCGAGCGCGCGCGTTCGCTCGCCGGGGCTCTCGGTCGGAGGGGTGAGGTCGGCAGTTGCGTTGTTCAGGTGGTGGCTTGTCATGGCCGTATGGCTCGACTCGCTCGCCCGCTTCATGCCGCCCGCTCGATCGCCGGCCACCGCGCCGCGATCTCGCGGCACGCGCACTCGACGTCGCGCGCGATGCGGCGCCCACCCCGCTCGGCCGCGTGAAAGATGCCTGGGTGGAAGACATCAACAACTAGGCACAGCCGTGGGTCAATCGTGCCCTCCTGCTCAAGCCCCATGGTCGCCAGCGCTCGACGGAGCAGATCTGCGACGGCCTGGCCGCTACGCGGCCGCAGTGCCTCCGACATCCGCATCACGATGAGGAGTGCCCCGTACTGGGTCGAGCCGGCTCGGAGCCTTCTCGCGAGCAACACCTGCGGACAGACCGACACACTGACTCCTTCGATGGACAGCTTGACGCTGGGCCTGCCAAGCGGGATCGCCGTGACACCTTTAAGGGGGAGTGCCTCGACCCTCCGGCCGAGGGCTCGGAGCGCACGCGCAGAGCAGTCCCGGGCCGTCTGTTCGGACTTCGTCATACTTGGCAGCGCGGCTATTCGAGTCGCCTCGGCCGCGAGCGCTGCCGAAACGTCGCCCCCGTCGAGGAGGCAACGCCTAACGGCCGCTGCTGCCTCCAGGTACCGCGCTGTGATGTATGGCGCCGGAAACTTCGCGTCCCGCAGAATGCGCTCGCGACGACTTGGCGTGGCATCTGCTGCGTACTCCCCCAGCTTCGCCACGGATACCCGCGGCCGCTCCCGTCCCTTCACGTGTGTGGTCATGGCACTCCGTTCCGGAGCAACCCATCACGCACACTCTTGACGACCGGGGTGCGCACGATAGCTTGCCCCCTGCAGTGTAGAACTTGACAGAGAGTCACTCGCTCTCCGTTCGACCCCGACGCGGCTGGCAGGCCACGTCGGGGTTTTTCTTCAGGGCCCCGTAGCTCCCGAAGACATTACGAACCTACTGCTTCCAGGCTCAGAACGCAAAGCAGTTCAGTGCGCTGCTAACTAGCTGTCCCGTAATCACTTGTGAAGCGGTCGTGTTTTGTGGAAAGAAAGAAGTGTGGCCCCAGCCGCAGTGATTGGTCG
>DASZNJ010000196.1:0-4760 GCA_035551575.1 Gemmatimonadaceae bacterium | reverse complement strand
GACGTCGCGCACACCGCCAGCGGGGAGCGTGAGCGGGAACGCGAGTGCGCCCGCTGCGCGCGAGCCGGCGTCACGGGCCGCGGTCCTCGGCGGCAGGCTGTCGCGGCGGATCCAGCCGATCATCCCGCCGGCATCGAACGTCGCGGCACCGAAGCTCGCGGCGCGCGTCACCGGCACGATTCGCCGGCTGCCGTTCACGACGACCACGCCGTTCGACGAACGGATGCTGTCGATCGGCGCGACTCCGCCCGGCACGGTGAGGAACTGCCAGGAGGGATTCACCTGGAAGGGGCGCATGCCGAGGTAGAGCGTCAACGTCCGCGCGACCGAATCGTGATTGGTCACGCGATAGCGCACCCATCCCACCGCTCTCCGCGGCGCGCCGTCGACGAACGCGGTGACGTCGAGAGCGGTGCGCTCGTACACGCGGTGCACCGACGGGATGGGAAGGTCCTCGTCGGCGAGCGACTGCGTCGTCCGCGAATCGGCCCACGTCAGCAGGCGCATGCCGTCATGGATGAACGGCTCGATCGAGAAGCCGCCGGCGAACGGCTCGAACGATCCATCCTCGCTGAGCAGCGGCCGCGACCGGTCGCCGCTGACGCCGACGGTCGTCCAGTACGACTGCTCCCGCGACAGGTACCGCGGATAGCTGCCGCGCGGTGCCCCGGCGGCGATCGCCTCGGCGAACGCGTTAGGCGTGGACGTCCACTCGAGCGGCTGGACGACGACCTCGCGAAGGGCGACGCCGCTCCGGTTCGGCGGCTGGATGAAGCGCAGTCGAAGCCCGCGCGCGTCGGTGTCGGGGAGTGGGATGGGGTCGTCGCCGCCATCCCCGCCGCGCACGCGATAGGCGGTGCGCCAGCCACTGTCCGCCCCCTGCAGCTCGACGTCGTAGTCGGCTACGCCGTGATTGGCCTCCCAGCGGACGACGACACCGCCAAGCTCGCGCATCCCGCCGAAGTCGAGCGTCACCGACCGGGCGGGGCGCGACGGCCACCAGCTGGTGAGCGTGTCGTTGTCGACGACCGCGCTCGCGCTGCCGATCGCCGGATCGGTGGTGACGGTCGGGCGGGCGAGAGCCTTCGCCGGGGCGCGCGGGGTGAGGGCCAGCTCGTCGACCCAGACCGAGCCGCGTCCCCCCTTGCCGGCGGTGACCGCGATCTCGAGCGCGGCGAAGCGCCGCAGCTCACCGCCGCCTGACGGCCCCCAGGCGAAGGAGACCTGGCGCTTGCGGATGGTCACCGTCTGCCAGCGCCGCGAGAAGACGAAGTCGCGCCTGTTCACCCACCAGACGTTGTCGCCGGTGGAGTCCACCATCTTGAACTCGATGTTGTTCGGCGGGACGGTGCCGCGGACGTGGAAGGTGATGGTGTAATCGTCAGGGAGCGTCGTCGGCAGCGCGCGGTGGATGACCGCGTAGCCGCCGCCGCCGTGGAAGTCGACGTCGAGGCGCAGCGACTTGCCGGCGATGCCGGCATCGGGATGAATCGTCGCCGAGACGCCATCGGACGGCTGCGCGCGCCAGGGCCCGAGGTCCTCGAAGGAATCGAGGACGCGCGGCTGCTGCGCACTCGCGCTCGCGGACGCGAAGAGGAGCGACGCCGCGACGACGAGAGCCGCCCTCACTTGACGCTCCCGGCGGTGATCCCGCGGATGTAGTAGCGCTGGAGGAGGAGGAAGACGAGCATCACGGGAAGGACGGTGACCACCGAGCCGGCCATCATCAGCTCGGCGTCCTGCACGTGCTCGCCGACGAGGTTGGCGATCGCGACAGGCAGGGTGTACTTCCGGTCGTCGCTGAGGACGATGAGCGGCCACATGAAGTCGTTCCAGGTGCCGAGGAAGGTCCAGATCGCGAGGGTGGCGAGGATCGGAGCGATGACGGGAAGGACGACGAGCCGGTAGAGCTGCAGCTCGCTCGCCCCGTCCACGCGCGCCGCGTCGAGGAGGTCGTCGGGAATGGCCAGGGCATACTGATGCGTGAGCAATATCCCGAAGATGCTCGCCAGCCCGGGGATGATCACTCCCCAGTAGGTGTTGACGAGGTGCATCTCCTTCATCATGAGGAAGAGCGGGAGCATCGCGACCTGCGCCGGGAGGATCAGCCCGAGCGAGAGCGCCTTGTAGACCCCGGCCCGCGAGCGGAAGCGGAGCTTGGCGAGGGCGTAGCCGGCCATCGAGTTGATGATCACCGAGACCAGCGTCACCACCGTCGCGATCAGCGCGCTGTTGGCGAGCGACCGGCCTAACGCGAGGCGGGTGAAGAGCGAGCGGTAGTTGTCGAGGGTGAAGTGCCGCGGGACGATGTGCGGCGGCCAGGTGCTCGCCTCGCCGGTCGCCATGAACGACGCCGAGACCATCCAGAGGAGCGGGAAGATCGCCAGCACGGCGCCGGCGACGAGGAGGGTGTAGACACCGACCTTCGCGAGCACCCGCCGGTTGCGGCGCCGGCCTGCGTCGTCGCTCACGCGCTGCACGTCATGCCTCGGCCCTCGCGAAGCGGCGCTGGATCATCGTCGCGATCGCGATGATGATGAAGAGGACGAAGGCGATCGAGGCCGCGAACCCCATCCGCCACCAGCGGAACCCTTCCTCGTACATGTAGAGCACGACGCTGGTGGTCGCGCGGAGCGGGCCGCCCTGGGTCATCACGTACGGCTCCGAGAAGAGCTGGAAGTAGCCGATCATCGTCACGATCCCGACGAAGGCGAGGGCGGGGCCGAGCATCGGGACGGTGATGTGCCAGAAGCGCTTCACCGGGCCGGCGCCGTCGAGCTCGGCCGCCTCGTACAGCTCCTGCGGGACGCTCTGCAGCGCGGCGACGAAGATCAGCATGTTGTAGCCGAAGTTCTTCCAGACCGACATGACGATGATCGCCGGCATCGCCCAGTGCGGATCGCCGAGCCAGTCTATAGGACTCGCGCCCAACCGCGCGAGGGCCCAGTTCAGCATCCCGTACTGCGGGTGGTAGAGGTACTTCCAGACGATCGCGACGGCGACGAGGGTCGTCACGAACGGGGCGAAGTAGACCGTCCGGAAGAAGCCCTGCCAGCGGACGAGCTTCGAGCTGAGGAGGAGCGCCGCGCCCAGCGACGCGGCGACGGTGAGCGGGCCGCCGACGAGCGCGAAGTAGAAGGTGTTGACGAGGGCCTTCCAGAAGACCGGGTCGTGAACGAGCCGGATGTAGTTCGCGGCCCCGACGAAACGGGCGTTGCCGAGCGAGGCGACGGCGTAGATGTCGAAATCGGTGAGGCTGAGGAGGAGCGACGCCAGCACCGGGATGACGAAGAACACCGAGATCAGCAGCGCCGCCGGCGCGAGGAAGATGTACGCCGCGCGCGTCTGCGCGGTCGCCGGCTCGTGCCTGACGATCTCGTACTCGACCGTGTGGTCGGCGTCGTATCTCAGCGGCGGGCGAGCAGCCATCGGCGCTTCTCGAGGATGCGGTCGACGTCGGCGTCGAGCGCGGCGAGCCCCTGGGCTTCGGTGGCCCGTCCGCGGACCACCCGCTCGACGGTCTCGAAGACGCGCGTCGCGATCAGCTCCCACTCCGGGACCTTCGGCGTCGGCGTCACATTGCGGAGCTGGGTGAGGAAGGCGAGGGTCTGCGGATCGGAGTCGAGCTTCGCCAGGTGCCACGCGCTCTCGCGTGCGGGAAGGTCGCCGGTGAGGGCCGTGAACTTCGCCTGCTGTGCCGGCTCGCTGAGGAACTCGATCAATGCCCAGGCCTCCTTCTTGTGCTTCGAGGCGCGGAACATCGACAGGCTCGACCCGCCGGCGAGCGAGGTGCCGGGGTAGTCGCTGCCGTCAGGGGACGGGAGCGGCATCGCCGCCCACGCGTCCTGCATCGAGGTGGGGAGCCGCTTCCGCAGCTCGCCCACCTGCCACGGCCCGCTGATGAACATCGCGAAGGTACCCTTCTCGAACTCCTGGAAGAGGTTCGAGATCTCGTTGCTGCTCACCGCCGGGGCGATGCCATCCTTGTACAGCGAGACGTAGAAGTGGAACGCCTTCGCGAACCGCGGGTCGCTGAACCCGCCGTAGCGTCCACCGTCGCGCAGCAGCGGCGCCCCCTCCTGCAGCCCCAACGCGGTGATCTGCGGCCACTCGTTGGTCGGGAGGAGGATCCCCCACTTCGCCTTCCCAGCCTTCTGCACCTTCACCATCGCCTCGCGCCACTCCGCCCACGACTTCGGCGGCTCGGTCACCCCGGCGGCAGCGAGGAGGTCCTTCCGGTAGAAGATCAGCTTCGTGTCCACGTACCAGGGGAGTCCGTAGAGCGAGTCGCTGACGACGTTCGTCCGCCAGATCCCGCCGAAGTAGTCGGTGCTGTCGACCACCGTCGAGCCTCGGACGTAGGCGTCGAGGGGCTCGAGCGCGCCTAACGTCTGGAACTCGGGGACCCAGGTGTTCCCCATCTGGGTGATGTCCGGCGTCGCGTCGCCGACGAAGCCGGTGAGCAGCTTCTCGTGGGCCGCGGTCCACGGCATTTGTTGCACGCGCACCCGGATCCCCGGGTGCGTGCGCTCGAAGTCGGGGATCATCTGCTGCACCGCCTCGCCCTCCGCGCCCATCGCCCAGAAGCGCAGCTCGACGACGTCCCGCGCATCGGCCGCGCGACAGCCGGCGACCGAGACCACGATGGCGGCTGCCGCGAGGAGTCCGAAGCGAAGACGAGTCGCGGGGAGTGGCAAGAAGGTCAGCAGGTGGGCAGTGAAGGAGAAGTCATGGCGCGTGGTAGCGACTTGTCACCAGAT
>DASZNJ010000195.1:0-4394 GCA_035551575.1 Gemmatimonadaceae bacterium | reverse complement strand
TGGGGCTGGGGGAGATCGTGCTGCTCGACGCGGATGGACGGCCGAAGACGCCGACGCCCTGAACGGCCAGCCGGGAACGGCAGCCGTTAGCCATTAGCCGTTAGCGTTGAGCGACAGCGGAACTGCACGGCGAATTGCGCTGTGTAATTTCTTCGAATGAGCGAGAAAGCACTGAAGCGGTGCAGCTGGCCTTCCTCGGAGCTCGACATCCTCTACCACGACACTGAGTGGGGGGTGCCGGTGCACGATGACCGGGTGTTCTTCGAGTTCCTCACCCTCGAGGGGGCGCAGGCGGGGTTGAGCTGGTCGACGATCCTGAAGAAGCGCGAGGGGTATCGGGAGGCGTTCGCGGGATTCGATCCCGTCGCGGTCTCGCGGTTCGGCGAGGCGGACGTGGAGCGGCTGGTGTTGAACCCGGCGGTCGTGCGGCACCGGCAGAAGATCGCGAGCGTGGTCGGCAACGCGCGGGCCTTCCTCCGGGTCCAGGAGGAGCATGGCAGCTTCGATGCGTGGGTCTGGGGGTTCGTCGGAGGAAGGCCGCGGGTGAATCGGCGGCGAGGGCACGGCGACATCCCGGCGCGGACGGCGGAGTCGGATGCACTGAGCAAGGAGCTGATGCGGCGCGGCTTCCGCTTCGCCGGATCGACGATCTGCCAGGCATTCATGCAGGCGACGGGAATGGTGAACGACCATGTGATCAGCTGTTTTCGTCATGGCGAGATCGGGAAGGCGGGACTGGGAATGGAAGTCTTGAAACCACCTGGGAAGGGAAGTCTTGAAACGGCTGTGGGAATGGAAGTCTCGAAGCTGCAACCCCATCGTGATGATAAGCGTTAGGCATCCGGCGTGATCGAGGTCGTCCGCGCGGACATCACGACGCTCGAGGTCGACGCGATCGTCAACGCCGCGAACTCGGCGCTCGCCGGGGGCGGCGGGGTGGATGGGGCGATCCACCTGGCGGCGGGGCCGGGGCTGCTCGCGGCGACGCGGGTCTTCGGTCGCTGCGCCACGGGGGAGGCGGTGATCACCCCCGGATTCCGGCTGCGGGCGCGCTACGTCATACACGCTGTCGGACCCGTCTGGCATGGGGGGAAGGAGCAGGAGGACGAGCTGCTGGCGCAGGCGTACGAGAGCTCGTTCGAGCGTGCCCAGGCAGCAGGGGACATCGCGTCGATCGCGTTTCCGGCGATATCGACGGGGGTGTACGGATTTCCCAAGGGGCGCGCGGCGCGGATCGCGGTCGCGGCGATGCGGGAGTGGGAGCCCGCCTTCGAGCGAATCGTCGCCTGCCTGTTCGACGACGAGGCGGTCGCGCTCTACCGCGGCGCGATCGCCGGCGCCGAGGAGTGACCGTCCGGTCTGGCGACCGTGGGGACGGGATCTTAGCTTCGGCCGATCACCCCTCCCATGACCGGCTCCCCCATGAACCGTACCCGCGGGACGCTCGAGGAATTCGTCGAACGGAACGCTGACGCCGAGGCAAGGGCGGACCGCGAGCGGCGCAACGACTGGCTGGCCGCCGCCGGCGGGTGCATCGGCTGGGCGGCGGTCGGGATCTACTGCGTGATGTGGAGCTTCCACACCAACGACTACGCGTTAGGCAGGGCAGCCTTCTTCGCCGGGCTCGGGATCGCGAATGGCGGGGTGATCTTCACCCTCCTCGCCGCGTACCGCCGCGGTGAGCGGCGTGGCGACTGGTAGCGAGATCACGCCGGCGACGCCGTCAGCGGGCAGCGTGAACGCGGCACCGGTCGGCTACGCGCGGCGCATCGGCCCGTTCAGCGGGACGATGATGGTCGTCGGAGGGATCATCGGGTCGGGGATCTTCCTCAACCCGGCGATTGTCGCCCAGCGCGTCGGCACCGCCGGACTTACGATGCTGGTCTGGGCGATCGGCGCGGTGGTCGCGATCCTCGGGGCGTTCATCTTCGCCGAGCTTGGCGCCCTTCGCCCGGCGGCGGGTGGCGGCTACGCCTACCTGCGCGACGCCTTCGGCCCGCTGCCGGCGTTCCTCTACGGGTGGGCGCTGCTCGTCGCCATCGCCAGCGGCGCGACCGCGGCGGTCGCGGTGACCTTTGCCAGCTACGCGGCCCCGCTCCTCGGCCTCGGCCCTGTGGCGCGCATCCCGCTCGCCGCCGGCGTCATCGTCCTCCTCGCCCTCGTCAACATCGTCGGCGTCCGGCCGGGCGCGGTGACGCAGAACGTCTTCACCATCCTCAAGCTCGCCGCGGTCGGTGCGCTGGTGGTCGGGGGGCTCGCCTTCTCCGGCGCCCACCCGCTGGCATCGCCAGTGAGCATCGCGCCCCACGCGCCGCCGGCGACGCTCGCCATCGCGTTAGGCACGGCGCTCGTGCCCGTCCTCTTCGCCTACGGCGGCTGGCAGCAGACCAACTTCGTGGCCGAGGAGATGGTGGACGCCGAGCGCAGCCTGCCGCGGGCGCTGGTCTGGGGGGTGCTGATCGTCGCCGCGGTCTACCTGGCCGTGAACCTGACGTACCTCCGCGCGTTAGGCGTGGACGGGCTGGCCCACAGCGGCGCCCCCGCCGCCGACGCGATGGAGCTCCGCTTCGGGCAGCTCGGGCGGAGGCTGATCGAGGCCGGCATCGCGGTGTCGACGTTCGGCTTCCTCGACCTCGTCATCCTCGTCACCCCGCGCGTCTACCAGGCGATGGCGCGGGACGGGGTCTTCTTCCGGCAGCTGGCGGTGCTGCATCCGCGCTTCCGCACCCCGGTCGCGGCGATCGCGCTCCAGGCGGGGTGGGCGATCGCCCTCCTCCTCACCGGCACCTACGGCGAGCTGCTCGACTACGTGACCTTCGCGGACTGGATCTTCTTCGCCGCGACGGCGGCGACGCTCGTCGCCTACCGGCGCCGTCGCGTCGCCGGCGACGAACGGCGCTTCCGCGCGCCGCTCTATCCCTGGAGCGTCGTGCTGTTCGTGCTCGCCGCGGCGTACGTGATCGCGGGTTCGGTCGCCTCGAGCCCGTACAACGCGCTGCGCGGGGTGCTCATCCTCCTGGCCGGCGTCCCGGTGTACGGGTGGTGGCGCACCGGCGGCAGGCGCGCCCGCGGGGGACGGTGACCGGCCCGCCCCCCCCGATCGCACCGTTAGGCGACCGTGCCGTCGTCGTCCGGGTGGGCGACCGGATCAGCGACGAAACCTTCGCCAGGGTGCAGGCGGTGCTCGGCAGCCTGAGGGGCGCGCACCCGGCCATCACCGACATCGTCCCCGCCTTCGCCAGCGTGACCATCCACTATGACCCGGCGGCGGTGCGGGGCCGGGCCGGCGAGTCGCCGTTCGCGGCGCTGGTGCGCGTGCTCGACGCGCGGTTGACCGGCATCGACGCGGTCGCGGTCCCCGACGCGCTGACCATGGAGATCCCGACCTGCTACGAGGGCGACCTTGCACCTGACCTGGAGATCGTCGCCGGTCATGCCGGTCTCTCGGCCGGGGAGGTCATCGCGCGCCACAGCGCGCCGACATACCTCGTCCAGATGATCGGCTTCACCCCCGGCTTTCCCTACCTCGCCGGGCTGGACGCGAGCCTCGCGACGCCGCGGCGCGCCGAGCCGCGGACGCGCGTGGCGGCGGGGAGCGTCGGGATCGGTGGCGGGCAGACGGGGATCTACGCGATCGCCACGCCGGGGGGATGGAACATCATCGGCGCGACTCCGCTCTCCCTCTTCGACCCGCTGCGCGCGCCGGCCGCGCTCCTCCGCGTCGGCGACAGAGTGCGCTTCGTGCCGGTTCCGCGCGCGCGCTACGACGCGATGGCCGGCCGATGAACGTCCGCGTCGTCCTCGGTGGTCCGTCAACGACCGTACAGGACCTCGGGCGCCGCGGGATGCAGCACGACGGCGTCCCGGAGAGCGGGGCCATGGACACCATGGCGGCGCGGATCGCGAACCTCCTCGCCGGCAACGAGGAGGACGCGGCGCTGCTCGAGTCCACCCTCGCCGGGCCGGCGCTGCTCTTCAGCAACGCCGCGGTCGTCGCGTTAGGCGGGGGCGACTTCGGTGCCACGCTCGACGGCGAGCCGGTCTCCCCGTGGCACGCCTTCCCGGTGCGCCCGGGGGCGACGCTCGCCCTCGGCAATGCGCGGAGCGGCTGCCGCGCCTACATCGCGATCGCCGGCGGGATCGACGTGCCGGTGGTTCTCGGCAGCAGGAGCAGCTGCATCCCGGCACGGTTCGGCGGCTTCGAAGGTCGCACCCTCCGTGCCGGCGACACCCTGCGCGTCAACGACGCTCCGCTCCCGCACGTGAGGCGCGCGCTCGCCGCGTCGCTGCGGCCGGTCCATGGGCCCACGGTGCGACTGATCGCCGGCGAGCATCAGGCGCTGCTCGATGACGACTCGCGGGGCGCGCTGTTCGGCGATGGGCTGCGCGTCTCG
>DASZNJ010000194.1:0-4156 GCA_035551575.1 Gemmatimonadaceae bacterium | reverse complement strand
TCGCCGGCGATCCCGTCGGCGCGGAAGCGAGCGGTCTCGCGATTGGTGACCGCGTCGAGGAGCCCGACGGTGTATTCGCCGGCGCGCCCGGTGACCTTGGCGGCGCCGAGTATCCGCGCCGTCTCGGGAAGGTCGCTGTAGGTGGAGTGCTCGCGGACGTAGTCCTCGAGCTGCGGCCGGCGGCCGATGCGTCGCGAGTAGAAGAGGCCGAGGTTGGAGACGTTGTCGCAGAAGAAGCAGCTGAAGTTGCCGAAGTCGAAGGCGTTGCTTCCAGCGACGAAGAAGGGGCGTTTCTCCTGGAAGAAGGTTTCGAACGCGCTGAGGTTCACCGTCGCGGGATCGACCTCGACCTGGCCGAAATCGGGATTGACCGTCGCGTCGAGGGTGAGGTTGGAGGTGAGCAGAACCTTCGCGTCTGCGCCGATGCGGAAGTCGGCCTCCGAGCTCTGGTGGAATGGGTCGCCAGGCTGTGCGTAGCGATACCGCGAGCGTCCGACCGCGTACGGCAGCAGCTCGAGCTGCCGCGGCCGTGCGCCGAATCGCAGCCCGAGGAGATGGCCGAAGAAGGGGGGACCGCCCGCTTCGTTCTGCTTCCAGAACGACCACATGTCCTGCTCATGAAGACGGTCGATGGTGCGCCAGATCTGGAGTCCCCACGTCTGGATGGAGTCGCGCGAGAAGCGCAGCTGCGAGAGGGGGATGCGCATCTCCGCGGTCCACCCCTCGTCGTCGATGCTGCCGGCCGCTTCCCAGACGGGATCGAAGGATGGGTCGCCGGTGAACATCTCTCCACGCACCCCGGCCGGGTTCACCTCGAACCAGATCCGGTCGCGATGGTTGTGATAGGGATCGAGGACGATCGCGATCTTGTCGCTGGTGAGGGTGTTCGTCGAGAGGAGCTGGTCGCGGCGCGCCAGTGGCGCGCGGACGCCGGCCCTGCCTGACGAGTCGAACATCCGGGCCCCGACGTAGATGGCATCCTGATCGTAGAGGATGCGAACCTCGGTGCGCTGGGTGGGCGGCGCGCCCTCGTTCGGCTGGCTCTGGGTGAATCGCGTGATCGGCTGGGCCGCGGCCCAGGCGGTCTCGGTCAGCTTCCCGTCGATGAGGATGTCGCCGGTGCGAGGGGACGCAGTGGCGAGGACGGGGACGTTCGGGTGGACGGAGGCGGTGGAGGTCTGGGCGCGCGCGGTCGTTGCGAACGCGAGAGCGGCGAGGGCGTGGGCGGCGCGGCGCATCGAGAACCACCGGTGAGGGTCATGGGTTTGACATACCTTGCACGGAGGAGGGTTGGCAGGGAGAGGCGGTCATGAAGTGGTAAAGGCGGAAGGCTTGGGGAATGGAAGGCTCGAAACGACTGGGGAAATGGGAGGCTCGAAACTGCTCGGGGAATGGAAGTCTCGAAACGGCTGGGGGAATGGGAGGCTCGAAACTGCTCGGGGAATTGAAAATCTCGAGACGGGCTGATCGAGAAATGGCGGGGGCTGGTCAGGCGGCGTTGATGCGGGAGCGGGAGAAGGTGCGGAACAGGTAGATCAGGGAGGGGATGAGAACCACGGCGCCGGCGGCGAGGGCGGTGAGGAGGAGCTCGAGGGTGATGCGGGGGGCGGCGGCCTCGCGAAGGGTCATCAGTGGGGGGACGATGAACGGGTACTGCACGAGGGCCCAGCCCCAGAGGACGAGGGAGGCCTGCGCGGCGGCGGCGAGGCGGGCGAGCTGGTAGCGGCGGGTCCAGAGCGCGGCGATCGCGGTGATGGCGGCGATCGCGGTGAAGGCCTGGAGGTAGGGAGCCGCCGGGCTCTCGATGAGGACGCGGCTCACCTGGGGGGCGGTGAACGAGGCGACGACGATCGCGCCTAACGCTGCGGCGAAGACTGCCATCGCGGCGGCGAGGGCGCGGCGGCGGAAGTCCTCGCGCAGCGTCTCGTCATGCGCCGCGACGGTGAGGTAGACCGCGGCGAGAAAGGCGAACAGGGTGAGGGCGAGGACGCCGATCGCCACCGGGAACGGCGACGCCCAGGGGGCGACGAACACCGACGAGAAGCTGGCGCGCCCCGCGGCGAAGAGCCCCCGCGGCTCGGTGGACGCGCCAGCCAATGGTCCACCGGTCCCGCCGACCGCGGCGCCGACGAGACCGTCGAGCCCCTCCGTCAGGGCGCCAGAGGCGATCGTGCCGACGACGATTCCCAGCAGGAGCGGAGTGATGACGCTCGACACCGCGAAGACGCGTCCCCACCGGCGCTGCGCCGCGTCGTCGCGCGCGCCATAGCTGCGGAAGACGAACGCCGACCCGCGGAGCACGATCCCGAAGAGCATCAGCGAGAGCGGGATGTGCAGCAGGATCCCGAGGAGCGAGAAGACGTCGGGGAACGCGGTGAAGAGCATGACGACCGCGATGATCAGCCAGACATGATTTGCCTCCCAGATGGGGCCGATCGTGTGAGCGATGAGCGCGCGCTGGGCGTCGCGCCGCGGCCCCGAGGCGAACAGGTCCCACACTCCCCCGCCGAAGTCGGCGCCCCCCATCAGCACGTAGGCATTGAGCGCGACCATCATCACCGCTCCGACGATCTCCGGGAGCCCGATCGGTCCGATCACCGCCATCATGCGATCACCCCCGCGCTCGTCTCGCGGACGAGCGACGCGATCAATGCGACGACGATCGCGCCGAGCCCGATGTAGAGCAGGGTGAAGAGCACCATCGGCACGACCAGCCCCGGCATCGGCGTCACCGCGTCGGCCGTACGGAGCAGCCCCTGCACCACCCACGGCTGGCGCCCGACCTCGGTGACCGTCCACCCGGCCTCGGTGGCGACGAAGCCCAACGGCGTGGCGATCGCGAGCGCGCGCAGCAGCCAGCGCTCCCCGGCCAGGTCGCGCCGCCGCCAGGCCGCCCACCCGGCCCAGAGCCCGATCAGCGCGAGCGCGGTCCCGCAGGCGACCATCACCTGGAAGGCGATGTGCACCACCGCGACCGGCGGACGGTCGCTCGCGGGAACGCTCTTCAGCCCCTTCACCTCGGCGCGCGGGTCGTGGAACGCGAGCAGTGAGAGGGCGCCGGGGATCTGCAGCGCCCAGCGCGTCTCCTCGCGCGCGGCGTCGGGCCAGCCCCCGATCCGGAGCGGCGCGCCGCGCTCGGTCTCCCACTGTCCCTCGAGCGCGGCGAGCTTGACCGGCTGCGTCCGGGCGACCATCCGGGCGCTGATGTCCCCGGAGAGCGGCTGCAGCACCGCGGCCGGCGCGCCGACGAGGAGGGCGATGCCTAACGCGCGGAGGTGGAAGTCGCGCGCACCACCGCGGAGGAGGAGCAGGGCGTGGATCCCGGCGACGGCGAACCCGGTCGCGGCGTAGGCGGCGAGCAGCATGTGCAGCGCCTCGGGAAAGGCGGCCGCGCTGCGCATCCCGACCAGCGGGTCGATGCCGGTGAGGCGACCACCGCTGCCGAGCTGGTAGCCGTTAGGCGTGTTCATCCAGGCGTTGACCATGACGACGAACACCGCCGACGCCGCCCCGCTCAGCGCGACGACGACGCCAGCGCCGAGATGCGCGCGCCCCCCGACGCGATCCCACCCGTAGAGGTAGACCCCGAGGAAGATCGCCTCGGTGAAGAAGGCGAACCCCTCGAGGGAGAACGGGAGCCCGATGATCGGTCCGGCGAAGCTCATGAACCCTGGCCAGAGGAGGCCGAGCTCGAAGGAGAGCACCGTCCCGGAGACGGCGCCGACGGCGAAGAGGATCGCCGTTCCCTTCGCCCACCGCTTCGCGAGGAGGAGCAACGCCGCATCGCCCGTCCGCCGATAGCGCCACTCGGCCAGTACCATCATCACCGGCATCGCCACGCCGATCTCGGCGAAGATGATGTGAAAGGCCAGCGAGAGCGCCATCTGGGCGCGGGCGGCGAGGAGGTTTGACAAGGGGGCGGGGGTGAGATTGGGAATGGGAGTGTCGAAACTGCCGTGGGAGTGAGATTGGGAGTGGAAGTCCCGAAACAGCACGGGATGTGAAACGCGAACCAGCAACGACGACGCTGAACGAAGCTGCGCGGCCGGTGTAGTTCCGCAAGTCGGGCCCGTCCCTCGATCAAGCTGTTTCGGGACTTCCATTCCCAAGGCAGCTTCGAGACTTCCATTCCCAAGGCAGCTTCGAGACTTCCATT
>DASZNJ010000193.1:0-2090 GCA_035551575.1 Gemmatimonadaceae bacterium | reverse complement strand
GAGGCGGCACCGGAGAAGAACTCCTGCGACTTCAGCTTCCGCTCGGCGAGCGTCGCGCGGAGGCGATCGGCGTCGTTGTGGGCGAGGGTGCTCTGCGCGGTCTGGTCGCGGACGAGCTGCCAGAGACGCCGGGCGGCGGCGTCGAGCGGGCTGGCGATCCGGTACTGCCGGCTCGTCCCCTCGGCCCGTGAGGTCACCCACCCTTCGTCGCCTAACGTCTTGAGGTGGCGGCTGACGGTGGACTGCGGGAGCTGGAGCACCGCGCACAGCTCACCGACCGTCAGCTCGTGCTTGTCGAGCAGGAGCAGCAGCCGTCCCCGGGTGGGGTCGGCGAGCGAGCTCAGTTGGTCGAAGATGGTGGCGCGGGTCATCTGCTCTATCCGTATATCCGGATAGAAGGATATAGAATGGCGAAGGCGCCCGCAAGGGTGGTTGGTGGCTTCCTCGCCGGAGTGGGAATGGGAGGGAAGACGCCTGAACGGGGAACGGCGGGGACTGCGGTCGCGGGGAAAACGGGCTAGTCGCCGCCGAAGAAGAAGAGGTAGAGCTCGAGCGCGGCGAGGATTGTCGCGGCGACGAGCGTCGTCTTCACCGCCCCGCCCCCCTCGACGCGCATCCCGACAAACGTCGCGCTCGCCGGCTTCACCAGCCCCCCGTCGCCCGGCACGTGCTCGACCCGCGCCTGGAGCACGAGCAGGTCGTTCGCCCGCACCGCGCCGTCGACGAAGGTGCCGTTGGCCCAGCGGCGCCTCGTGACGCCGCGCTGGTGCGTCTCGACGCGCATCACGCCGGCGGTGAGGTCGAGTCGAGGGACCTCGCCGAGCTGCTGGTCGAAGCGCACGCCGATCGCCTCGCGCTCGCCACCCCCGCGGGCGACCTCACCGACGACGCCTAACGCGGACCGTCGTGCGACGCGGTGCGCCAGCCCCAGCGCGAGATACCCATGATCCTCGAGTCTCGGGTATGCGTGCGCCGGATCGCGCGTCGAGTGGTCGGTGTTCCCGGATGCGCGAAGGCGCGCGCCGATCTCGAGGAGGGTGAAGTTCGCACACCGGTCGCGCGGGCGGAGCTTCATCCCGAAGCACCAGCGGCCGTCAGGCGCGGCCGTCGCCGGTGCGATGCCGGGAGGGGCGAGCTCGAGGCGCTGCGCCGGGAGCGCGAGCGGGAGGAGCGCGAGGAACACCAGCGAGCAGGCGGTGCGGCGCATGGGCCGGGGGTTGCGGGAGGGCGCGCGACGGCTCGCAGACGATACCTCCGCGCTCCCCTCGCGCGTCACCCCGCGGCGATCGCCTGCTCGATCTTCGCCAGCACCGTCGACGGCATCGGCCACGCCCGCGCGCTCCAATCGGCGATCTCCCTCCCGTCGACGAGCACGCGCAGCTCGAGCATGTCGCCGCGCGTCTTCGTCACGGTGACGTCGTCCCGCCCCTTCAACCGGGCCGCCACACGGGCGGCTATCAGGTTGCGGCCCGGTCAAACGGGGCAGTGACGGATCTCGACGGTGTGCATGGCTCAGCTTTGCGGGACGGAGGCGCGTGTCGCCGCCGGGGCGCCGCGAATGAAGGCGATGTAGTCGGTCGGCGCGGGCTCGGTTCCGCCCTGCCGGAGCAGCATCGCGACCTGGCCGCGATGATACGATCCGTGCAGCGCGACGTGAAGGAGGATGTCCTCGACGGTGGACTCGAACGGATGCCCCGCGCTGTTGCGGTAGGCGACGACGCGCGCGAGGTCGACCTCGGTCACTCCCTCGATGATCCGCCGCAGCGCGGCGACGTTCTCGCGTGCGACGTGCTCGATCTCGCCGTCGCCGAGTGTCGGCCAGACGGCGAGGCTCGGCGTGCGTCCCTCGATGCGCGCGATCCACGTATGCTCGGAGCCGAGGATGTGCGAGTAGATCTCGCGCACCTTCGCGTCAGGCCTGGCGGCCCCGCGCAGCGCGGCCAGCGCCTTCGCGTCGGCCCACTCGAGATGATCGATCAGCTTCGGCAGCGTGGACATGACGGTCACCCCTGAGAAGCGTGTCTCCGAACTAGTGTCCGTCGACCGCGGCCAGCGTCTCGCGCGCGAGCTGCGCCAGCGCCGGCCGGCTC
>DASZNJ010000192.1:0-5742 GCA_035551575.1 Gemmatimonadaceae bacterium | reverse complement strand
CCGGCGCTGTCGGGGCGCGCGAACCGGGCGCGCCGCGCTTCCATCTGCGCGGCCAGCTTCGCCTGCACCGAGTCGGGGTTCAGCCCGAGCGCGCGCGCCGAGACGGCGAGGTCCTTCATCGCCCGGACGGCGTCAGCGGGGATGGCGAGGACGTTCTTCCTGTCCTGCACCGTCATCGTCACTTCCCCGTTCATCCCGGGGAGCAGCTTGCCGTCGCGGTTGTCGAGGCTGATCAGCACCGGGAACATCGTCACGCTCTGCTGCACCACCGCCTGCGGCTCGACCTTCTCGACGACGCCGGTGAACCTCCGGTCGGGGAACGCATCGACGACGACGGCCGCGGTCTGCCCGGGCTGGACGTTGCCGACGTCGGTCTCGTTGACCATCGCCCGCATCCGCACCTTGCTCAGGTCGGCCATCTGCAGGATCGTCGTCCCGCCGGTCGGTCCGGACGTCGCCGAGGTGATCACCTGGCCTAACGATACCGGCTTGGCGATGATGGTGCCGGCGACCGGCGCGCGGACGGTCGCGTCCTCGAGGCGCTGCCGGGCGAGATCGACGTCGGTGCGGGCCTTCACCAGCGCCGACTGGGCCTGCGCGTAGGCGAGCGCCGCGGTCTCGTGCTCCTGCGGGGTGATCACTTCCTGCGCGAACAGTTCGTCGGAGCGCTTCTTCTGCGCGGCGGCGACGGAGAGCGAGGTCTGCGCCGCCTGCATCGCGGCAACCGTCTGGTCGTACTGGTTCTTCACGTCGCGCGTGTCGATCTGGACGAGAAGCTGCCCGGCGCTGACGACGGTGCCGATGTCGACCGGCATCGCGATGATCAGCCCCGATGCCTTCGACTTCACCTCGACGATGTTCACCGGCTCGACGGTCCCCGTCGCCTCGGCGTTGGCGACGATGTCGCGCCGCTCGACGGGCGCGGTCTGGATCGCGATGGTCGTCGCCGGCGACTTCCGGCAGCCGGCGGCGGCGATGAGCGCAGCCAGTCCGAGGGTGACGACGCGGGCCGGGCGGAGAGTGGGTGACATTGCGTGGGCGGTGTGTTCGTGGGGGCGCATCAGGGCGCGACCGGTGCGAGCGGCTGGCCGATGACGGCCTCGAGCCGCGCGCGGGCGACCCGGGCATCGAAGCGCGCCTGGATCAGCGCCGTCTCCGCCTGACTGAGCTGGTTCTGCGAGGTGAGCACGTCGAGCAGCGTCGACGCGCCCGCGGTGTAGCGAAGCTGCTGCACGCGCAGGTCTTCCCGCGCGGCGGCGACCGAGACGAGCTGGACGCTGACGCGCTGCTGCGCCGTGCGCAGCAGGTCCACGTTCTGGACGAGGAGCTGCCGCGCGGCGAGCCGGGCGTCGCGAAGCGCGGCGGCGGCGTTGTCCTCGGCGACGTCGGCGCGGACGACGTTCGCCTCGCGAGTGAAGCCGTTGAAGAGCGGATAGGAGAGGCGGAGGCTCAGCTGCCCGCTGTATGCGTACGGATCGCTGCCGATCCCGAAGCGGCCGAAGCCGCTGCCGCCACGGGAGTAGCCGGCGGTGACCGTCGGGAGGTAGGGAGCCTGGGAGGCGCGGCGCGAGGCGCGGGCTGCGTCGAGCGCGGCGTGCGCCTGCCTGACCGCGGGGCCATTCTCGGCGAGCCGCGCCAGCGACGCGGTGTCGAGGGCGAGCGAGTCGACGGGGGGGAGCGTCGTGTCCTGCTGAGCCGCCGTCACCGTCACGTCGGAGCCGATGAGGCGCGTGAGCGCCGCCTCGGCGGCGCGCAGGTTGGTCTGCGCGCTGAGCAGCGCGAGCTGCGCGTTCCCGACCTGGATGAGGGAGCGCAGCGAGTCCGACTTCGTCGCGACACCGCTGGCGACCCGGATCGAGGCGTAGCGCATCTGCTGCTGCGCGAGCGCGAGCTGGGTGCGTGCGGCGTTCTCCGACTCGCGCGCGGCGAGCGCGTTGTAGAACTGCTGGCTGACGTCGAGCGCCAGCTGGAAGTCCTGGGCGACCCCGTTGGCCTCGGAGGCGGCGACCTGCGCCTTCGCGGTCTGGATGTTGTACAGGCTCTGCCCGCCGTTGAACACCGTCATGTTCAGCGACAGGCCGTCGCTGTAGTTCCAGCGCGGTGCGGCCAGGGTCTGCGCGACGCCGTCGACGACGCGGATGCGGCTGTTCGGGTCGGTGAACTGCCGCGACGAGCCGAAGTCGAGGCTGACGTTAGGCAGGAGCGCCCCGTACGCGGACCGCACCGCGGCGCGGTTCGACCGCTCGGCGCCGCGTGCCTGGATCGACGCCGGCGCACTGGCGCGCGCACGGCGAATCGCCTCGTCGAGGGTGATCGGGATCGCCGCGTCGGGGGCGGCGACGGGAACCGGGGCCTGTGCGCCGGTCGGGCGGGCGGCAACCGCGCCGGCCGCGGTCAGGAATGCGCCGATTGCGGCGCGACGACGAATGCTCAAGCTTGGTCTCGCACTGGATTTCGTGGCCATCGGTTCACGACCCCTACTACGGCTGGCCCCGCACGAACGCTGGATACGCGTGGCGACGGGGATGGCGGACCGGCTCAGCCAACGAGCCAGGGTGGCGGGCTGTATCAGCTGAGGGCCCGTCATTCACGGCGTCGGGCGGGGATCGACACGGGGAACACCAATGGAGGGAGCATGAAGGAGATCATCACGGCCGCGATCGCGGCCAGCGTCATCGCTGCCTGCGCGCAGCGACCGGCGGCAACGACCACCAGTCCCGCTCCGCAGCCGCAGATCGCGGTGGTCGCGGACACGGGGATGTCGGGAATGTCGGGGATGTCGGGGATGTCGGGGATGCACGGGATGCGGGGAATGGGCGGCGGACGGATGGACAAGATGCTGTTCGAGGGGATCACCCTCACCGATGCGCAGAAGGCGCAGGTCGATTCGATCCACGCCCGTCATCGTGCGGCCATGCAGGGGATGGATCCGCGGAACAACGCCGGTGACCGCGAGAAGATGCGCCAGATGATGCAGGCACACATGGCCGAGATCCGCGCGGTGCTGACTCCGGAGCAGCAGGTTGTCTTCGACCGGAACGTGCAGCAGATGCGCGAGCGGCGCGGGGACCACGACGACCACCCCGGCGCGCCACCGCGCGAATAGCGCGCGAACAGCGCGCGACGGTCAGCGGGGCCGTTTGCGCATCATCCGGGCGCGCATCTTCTCGCGCTGCGCCGGTGTCAGGACGGCATCGATCTCCCCGCGCATCTGCTCGATGATCGCGCGGATCTTCGGCTCGGATGCCGCCCGCGCCGAATCGATCGCGGGGCGATGGTTGGCGAAGATCGAGTCGATCTTCGCCGCCTGCGCGGGGGTGAGGTCGAGGTCCCGGCCGAACCGCTCGTGCATGGCGTGACCGGGGCCGCCCTCGCCTCCTTCGCGCATTTCGCGTCTTTCACCGCGCCAGCCATGCTCGCGGTCGTCGTGGCGGGAGAGCAGCCGCCGCTCGAGGACGACGCCGGTCGCGACACCGGCGGCGGCGACGAGGAGGATGCCGAGTGCGAGGAGCCCGAGGACGCGGCCGCGCGCCGGCGCGCGGGCGGGGGAGGAGCCGACGAGTGGCGCGCTCATGGCGCCGTGCCGGCATAGGCCGCTGCGGTCGCGCTCCAGAGCCAGTCGTCGCTGACCGGTCCGGCGACCCTCTGGACGGCGCTCGAGCCGTCAGGGGCGGCGATCGCATCGGCGATCACGTCGCGGGCGTCGGCGATGGACGAGGCGACGGCCGTGTCGGCGGCCCTCGTTGCCGCGCGGGGGGTGACCGCGGCGAGGACGAGCGCGGCCGCAGCGGCGACCGCGCCTAACGGGAGGAGCCGGGTCGCCCATGGCGTGAGCTGCTCCCACCACGGGACGACGCGCGCCCGCGCCCGAAGCCGGAGCCACGCCGCGTCGCGGGCCCGCGCACCGACCCGCCCCCAGTCGACGCCGGCCGGCTGCTCGCCGAAGGCATCGGCCAGCGCCGCCCGCAACACCGGATCGGGCATCGGTTCGACGCTGCTCTCTCGCTCCTCGCTCATCGGCTCTGCTCCTGCCGCCGCAGCGGCCCAAGCGCCTCGCGCAGCGCGCGCCTCGCCTCGTGGACGTGCCAGCGGACCGTCCCGTCCGAGATGCCCAACGTGCGGGCGATCTCGGCGCTCGTCCAGCCATCGATCTCGAACAGCTGCACGATCAGCTGCTGCCGCTCGGGGAGCGTCGCCACCGCCTCGCGCAGCCTTGCCCGCAGCTCCTCGCGCTCCGCCGACTGCTCCGGCGAGTCGTCGTCGCTCGCCGTGCCCTCGGGGATCTCCGACACCGCGCGCACCGCCCGGGACTGCCGCATGTTCAGCCCGCGGTTCGTCAGGATCCTGAAGAACCAGGGCGCGAACGGCCGCTCGGCGTCGAAGCTGTCGATCCTGTCCAGCGCCTGGATGAACGCGTCCTGCACGAGGTCCTCCGCATCTTCCGCATGGCCAAGCAGGCGGTAGGCGACCGCGTGGGCGCGGCGCATGTGCCGGCGCACCAGCTCGTCGTATGCATCGAGGTCGCCGCCGCGCACACGTGCGACCAGCGCGGCATCGACCGCGTCGTCGGCGGTCACGCCCCGGCCGCCCGTCGCGCCGCCGGCGACTGCATCCTGATTACACCCGGCTCACGCCGCGCGTTGGTGTCCCCGGTCGCATCAGGGGCGGCTCAGCGCGGGTTCCTGACCGCCTCGGCCTGCGTCGCGAGCCAGTCCCGCCAGGCGCGGTCGAGGGTGTCGACGTCGCGCGGGACCATCTGCGCGCCGGCCAGGACCGCGTCCATCGTGGCACCGGCCATCAGCGCGCGCGCGGCGCTGCCGATGAACGGGCGGCCCTCGCGCGACGCGAGGTAGTTCGTGACGCTCACCGCCTCCGCGTCCCAGAGCGCGGCGCCGCTGAGCGCCGGCAGGTCCTTCGGATTGCGCCGCGCCTGCTGGTAGCGGGCGCGCGCGCCGCCGCGCCCGCGCCGGTCGAACTCCGCGTTGAGCGAATCGGCGCCCCCGCGTCCGCGGCGCGCGTTGCCGTCGTCAGCGGGACGAAGCCCCGAGAAGATCGAGCGGAGCCCGATGATGCGGTCGGGGTGCAGCCCGACCTGCGCCGCGACGAGATCCGCGTCGCTCCAGCCGTCGACCAGCCTTGGCACCGCGACCTCGAGCCACTTCGGGACGCCGGCGCTGCTGCTCGCCCCCGCCGGCGACGCGGGGGCGCTCGCCAGGGTGCTCATCCACTTCCGGACGACAGGCGAGAGCGAGACCATGTCGTCGCTCATCATCGTCCCGACCGCCATCCCGCGTCCCTGCTCGGCGAGGCGGACGTACACCGGGACGGCGCCGCCCGCCCTGATCTGCGCGAGACGGGCGGTGTCGGGTCGCTGGCCGCGCTTGAGCTGTATCGCGACGATGCTGACGGTCGGCGGGTCGCCGCCCATGTAGGCGCGGAAGTCGGCGGCGGCGCCGTCGAGCGCCGCCTGGACCGGGGGGAGCAGGTTGCGATTGCCCGCCGTCAGCTCGTAGCCGGTGCCGGTGAGGACCCAGGTGGTGTCCCTGCCCTGCACACGGGTGACACCGACGTTCGGGGCGATCGGCGTGAAGACGTCCTCGTGCGAGGGGAAGACCGAGCTGAAGCTGGCACAGCCGGCGAACGCGCCGGCGGCGACGAGGAGCGCGGAGAGCGAGCGGATCTTGGTCGGCATCGTGGCGGTGGCAGTGACGACGGGGGCCGGCGGTCATCGCCGGCCCCCGT
>DASZNJ010000191.1:0-30340 GCA_035551575.1 Gemmatimonadaceae bacterium | reverse complement strand
CGGCGCCGACTGCGCAAAATAGCACTCGCGCGCCCGCCGCGCGATGCGGCGGCGTGTCACCGGCTGATCCAGGTTCGCGCTTCGCTCATGTCGCGGAAGGTGACGGCGTCGACGCCCCCGGTCCTCAGGTCGACGCTCGCCATGTTGAGGAGCGTGTCGTCGCCGGATTCCGGGGCGACGATCGCGATCCGGTTGCCGAGCGACGCCGAGTGGTAGGCGAGGAAGCCGATGATCGCGGTCAGGTCTGCGAGGGTGCGGGTCGCGATCGACTCGGAGTAGCGGAGGTCGGCGACGAGGCCGGTGAGCTGCGGCCGGCCGGGTTCCGCGAGCGCCGCGCCAATCGCTGCGCGTACGTCGGTCGGCGAGTAGGTTCCGACCAACCGCAGCACGAGAACGGTGCGCTCGACTTCACAGGATACCGGCATGAGCAGCGGTGACGCCATCAACCCCCCCCTTTACGCGGTGGTGCGGGGTAATGCTGGCCATCGTCGGCTCTCGCGCGCCTGTATTGTAAGCGTTCGCGCCAAAAGCGCCACTACCCGAATAACGTCCGGAGGTTCCCGGTGCGGCTCGTCGCCCTGATCGCGTTCGTCCTCGTCGCATCCGCACCCGCGGCCGCGCAGCGATCGTCGCCGCTCCGGGCGATGCGCCAGGTCTACGTCGACGCGAGCGGGGTCATTCGCTGGAGGGATTCGAAGCGGGAGGTCGCGCTGTTCGGGGCGAACTATACACTGCCGTCAGCCTCGGACTACCGCGCGGCCGGCTACCTCACCAGCGATCGAAAGCGGCTCATCGACGAGGACATGGCCCAGTTCGCGCGCATGGGGTGGGACGCGCTGCGCATCTCCTTCTGGGGTGACTGGGAGAACAGCGACCACGCCGGGAACCTGGTCGCGAACGACCATCTCGACCTGATGGACTACCTGGTCGCCCGCGCCCGCGAGCGGGGGATCTACATCCTGTTCTCCCCGATCACGACCTACCAGAGCACCTGGCCCGACGCGACGAGCGACACGACTCCACCGGGGTTCGCGAACTTCTACAGGAAGTCCGAGCTCGGCACCAACCCGGCGGCGATCGCGGCGCAGGTGAACTACCTCCAGCAGATTCTCCGGCACGTCAACCCGTACACCGGGGTGGCGCTCGAGGACGAGCCATCGATCATCTTCGTCGAGATGATCAACGAGCCGACGCATCACAGCGACGACCCCGCCGGCTCGGTCTCATACATCAACACCCTGGTCGACGCGGTGCGGAGCACGCGCTCGAAGGCGATCACCTTCCACAACCTGAGCCAGGACTTCGCGATGGCCGGTCCGATCGCGAAGTCGAAGGTGGATGGCATCACCTTCGGCTGGTATCCGACGGGGCTCAACTCGGGGCACGAGCTGCGCGGCAACTATCTGCGCACCGTCGATGGCTACGAACCGATGCGCGACCCCCGCGTCGCAAGGCTGCCGCGCATCGTCTACGAGTTCGACACCCCCGACCTCCGCACCGGCTACATGTACCCGGCGATGGTGCGGACGATGCGCTCGGTCGGCGCGCAGTTTGCCGCGATGTTCGCCTACGACATGCAGGCGACCGCGTCGCGCAACCTCGGCTGGCAGACGCACTACCTCAGCCTCGCCTACACCCCGCGCAAGGCGATGAGCGCGGTGATCGCCGCCGAGGCGATGCGGCGCCTGCCACGGGGGCAGACGTACGGTGCGTACCCGCGCAACACGAGGTTCGGCGATTTCCACGTGAGCTACGAGGAGAATTCCGCGGTACTCGCCGCCGCCGACGCATACCTCAACGCCGGGGCGACGCGGATCGCCGCGCCGAGCCCGTCGCGCCTGACGCGAGTGGCGGGATACCAGTCGTCGCCGCTGGTCAGCTATCGCGGGGAGGGGATCTACTTCCTCGACCGGGTGCGGAGCGGCGTCTGGCGGCTCGAGGTGTATCCCGACGCGGTGCCGGTGCGCGATCCGTTCGAGCTGCAGCGCCCGGACAAGATCGTCACCCGCGCGATCGCGCGTTCGTGGCCGATGCGCATCACGCTCCCCGACCTCGGCGAGACGTTCACCATTGAGGGGATCGCCGGCGAGGGAGCGGGGAGCGCCGCCGTCAGGCAGGCAGCGGGCGGGAGCTTCGTCGTCAGGCCGGGGGTCTATCTCCTCGGCAGGAGTGGCGGCGTCGACAGGAAGACGCTCCCTGCAACGTCAGGCGCGCTGGCGATGGACGAGTACCACGGGCCGCCGCGCGATACGATGCCGCTCGCGGTGGTGGTGGATGCCCCGGACGAGTTCATCAGTGGAGGTCGCATCGCGATCAGCGCACGCGTCGTCGACACCGTCGCGCCGGACTCGGTGGTGCTCGCCATCCGCCGGCGCGACCAGCGCTTCTTCCGCCGCTACGCGATGCACCCGTCGGGCGCGTACGACTACGCCGCATCGGTATTCGCCGACTCGATCGGCGTCGGGCCGTTCGAGTACGCGGTCACCGTCGTGACCGGCGGCGTGGCGACGACATTTCCCGAGGGGCTGCGCCAGCGTCCCGGGGAATGGAACTTCGTCGCGCACCACCTCTGGCGGGGCGCGGTCGTCGCGCCCGCGACACCGGTGAGGCTGTTCCGGGCCGGGGAGGACGTGCAGCGGCTCGCCTTCTCGCGGATCGGCGACGGCTGGCGCGAGGGGATCTTCCGTGTGCTGCAGTCGGAGGCCGACGGCGAGCCGGTGTTCCACTTCGAGCTGCCGCGCTTCGACGGCCGGGGGCCGGACGACTACACGGCGTCGCTCGTGGTCGGCGACCGGGTGGCCGCCCGCGGCCCGACCGTTAGGCGGGCGACCGCGGTTCGTGTCCGCCTGCGCGGTGCGGCCGGCGGCGACATCCTCCACCTCACGCTCGTCGAGCATGACGGCAGCAGCTGGGGGGCGGAGGTGCCGGCGGATACCGCGTGGGCCGAGCGGACGATCCCGCTCACCGCGTTCAGGCCGGTGCGGAGCGCGATGCTGCCCGAGGGATTTCCCGGCGAGTGGAGCTACTGGGTCAGCGCGCCGCCGGGGCGGCGCGGGGTGGAGAACGGGGTGCACATCGAGGAGATCGAGCGGATGCAGCTCTCGCTTCGTCCGGTGGGGGCAGGGGCGCCGCGGATCGAGGTGGAGTGGGTGATGCTGGTCTTCCCGTGATGGCAGGAAAACTGTATTGACGCCTCTGGGGCCGGACGTTAGCCTTGCGTCCTGCCCACGTCGGTCGTGGCGGAGCAACCCTCCCGAGCGGTGATTTCCCGCCTGCTGAACCTCTCCACACGCGTCGCGCTCCCCGCACCCGCCCCTGGCGCGCGCACTCGCCGGCACGCGGCACCCCTGACGGCCGTGCCGTCACCGAGCCGGGACAGGCAATACCGGACATTCACCGACCGCGCGCGCACCGGTATTGGCGACGGTCCTGCCGGAACGGGACGGCCAGGGTGAGGGAACTCCCGCGCGCGCCACAGTGGCAGTACGAGTGATGGTCCGTCGCGGAGCCCGCGCGGCGAGGTCTTGTTCTCGAGATATGGTTGCGGCGCGCCGAGTGGCCCCCGTGAACCTGTTTCCTACTCAAGTGGAGGCATGATGTGGCGGAAAACATTCGTTAGCCTGCTTGCATCGGCGTTCGCGAGCACGGCGGCGCTGGCGCAGTCCGGAACGATTGCCGGCTCAGTCACGACCGCCGAAGGCGGCCGGCCGATCGCCGGTGCGCAGGTGTCGGTGCTCGGTACGGCGCGCGGCGGCGTCACCGGCGAGGATGGGCGGTACACGATCGTGCTCGACCCGGGGACGTACAGGCTCCGCGTCAGGCGAATCGGGTTTGCGCCGGACTCGGCGAGCGGTGTCGTGGTGACGAGCGGGACGACCACGACGCAGGACTTCCAGCTGGCTGCGACAGCGCAGACGCTCGGCGAAGTGGTGTCCATCGGGTACGGCACCGCCCAGGCGAAGGACCTGACCGGGTCGGTGTCCACGACCACGACCCGCGAGTTCAATACGGGGCGCGTCGTCGCTCCGGAGGAGCTGATCCGGGCGAAGGTGCCCGGTGTCCAGGTGATCGACAACAACGAGCCGGGAGGCGGGATCACCGTCCGCATCCGTGGCGGCACCTCGACGGGCCTCGACATCGCGCCTAACGATCCGCTCTACGTCGTCGACGGCGTGCCCCTCCAGGTCGGCGGCGGGGCGACCGCCGGGCGCAATCCGCTGAACTTCATCAATCCGCAGGACATCGAGAGCATCACGGTGCTCAAGGATGCATCCTCGACGGCGATCTACGGCTCGCGCGGCGCCAACGGCGTCGTCCTGATCACCACCAAGTCCGGCGCGACGGGGCCGAGGTTCAGCTACACGGGCAGCGCGTCGACCTCACGGGTGACCGGCGGTCCCGATCTCCTCAGCGCGTCACAATTCCGCGCCGCGGTCGCGCAGTACGCGAGCTACCGCTCGGCGATGCTCGGCAACGCGAACACCGACTGGCTGGGCGCGATCGAGCGGAACGCGAGCGGGATGGAGCACAACCTCGCCCTCGCCGGCCATCGCGACGACATGCGTTACCGGCTCGGCCTCGGCTATCTCGACCAGAGCGGGGTGCTGCTCGGGACCAACGTCCAGCGGTCGTCGCTGTCGTTCAACTACTCGGACAAGGTCCTCAACAGCCTGACGGTTCGCACGAACCTGATGGGCTCGCGCACCAAGGATCTCTTCACTCCCGGGGGAGTCCTCGGCAACGCGATCGCCTATCCGTCGACGCAGCCGATCCTCACCGACTCGGGCACGTACTACGAGTTCCGCGGAACCGCCGGCCAGGCGATCACCGGCGTCCCGAGCAACCCGCTCGCCATCCTCGCACAGCTGCAGGACCAGGGCACGACGCTGCGCAGCGTCGGTGACATCCAGGGCGAATACGCGGTTCCCTTCCTCAGCGGGCTGACGGCCACGCTGCGCGGCGGCTACGACGTCAACCGCGCCGACCGCACGACCTTCACCCCGACGACGCTCTACTCGCAGCGAACGGCTGCGACGCCGGGCAACATCTACCGCAACATTCCCGAGGAGCAGAAGACCGTACTCGACGCCTTTGCGAAATACGAGCGTCAGTTCGACCGCTACTCGAGCAACTTCGATGTCACCGCGGGATATTCCACCGAACGATTCCGCGGCGACTATCCGTCGATCAGCGTGTCCGGCCTGTCCTCGGACCTGCTCGGGCTCTACGGCATTCCGTCGTCGACCGACCGCAGCCCCGCCTACAACGTTCAGGAATGGCGCCTCCGCTCAGGCTTCGGCCGTGCCAACCTGTCGCTGCTGGACCGGTATCTCTTCACCGCGACGATGCGCGGCGATCGTTCGTCGAAGTTTGCGCCAGGGCATCAGTACGGCGTGTTCCCGTCTGCCGCCTTCGCCTGGCGCATCCTCGAGGAGCCGTTCATGAAGGACCGCCTCCCGCTGACGAACCTGAAGTTCCGCATCGCCTGGGGGAAGAACGGCAACCTTCCCTTCGCCAACTACGCCGGGTTCAAGGCGTATACGATCGGCAGCGTGACGGCGCAGCCGCAGTTCGGGAACGAATTCGTGACGACGATCCGTCCGAGCCAGGTCGACCCGAACCTGACGTGGGAGACGACGACGTCGACGAACGCCGGCATTGACTACGGGTTCCTTGGCGACCGGATCACCGGCACGATCGACGTGTACACCAAGAAGACCACGGACCTGCTCTTCGTCGTCCCGACCGCGGCGGGTGTCGCGCTCTCCGACCGCGTGCTGACCAACATCGGCAGCCTCGAGAACCGCGGCCTCGAGCTCTCCCTCGATGCCAAGCTCTTCGACGGCGCGGACAGGCGCGCATTCAACTGGGACGCGAACTTCAACGCGTCGACCAACCGCAACAAGCTGCTGACGATCGGCCGCCCGGGGGTCACCCAGATCCTCACTGGCGGGATCGCGGGGGGAGTGGGGACGAACATCCAGGTCCTCCAGGCCGGCGTCCCGATCATGTCCTTCCTCGTGTTCCACCAGATCGGCGACACCTCCGGCGTTCCGATCTACCAGGACATCAACAAGGACGGGATCATCAATTCGAGCGATCTGCGTCCCTTCCACAATCCGGCGCCGAAGTGGATCCTCGGCCACACGTCGAGCATGTCGTGGCTCGGCTTCGACGCGAGCGCCACGCTGCGCGCCTATCTGGGCAACTATGTCTACAACAACGTCGCGTCGAACCTCGGGTACTACAACATCCTGAGCCAGGGCAACGCGCCGACCAACCTGCACAGCTCCGTGCTGAAGACGGGGTTCATCGCGCCGCAGTACCAGTCGGACTACTACGTCGAGGATGCGTCCTTCATCCGGATGGACAACCTGACCCTCGGCTACACTTTCGGGCCGATGCGCGGATGGAACGCGTTCCGCAACGTCCAGGGTGCGCGGGTGTTCGGAACGGTCCAGAACGTCTTCACGTCAACGAAGTACACCGGCATCGACCCGACCGCCGGGCTGAATGGAATCGACAACAACCGGTATCCGCGGTCGCGCACGTTCGTGGGCGGCGTGTCACTCGGATTCTGAGCTACGGCGCACGCCGGCGGCGCGCGCTTTCTGCTTTCAACGGGCAACGGAAGGGAGATTATTCATGATCAGGTCAACTGCAGGACGCATGTGCGCGGCCGTGGCGCTGCTCGCGGCGATCGCGGGATGCAGCGACATCCCGCTCCAGCCGAAGAGCGACATCACGAGCGCCAACATCTTCAACGACCCGACGTCGTACAAGTCGTTCCTCGCGAAGCTGTATGGGGGACTCGTCCTCACCGGGCAGACGGGGCCGGACGGCAATCCCGACGTCCGCGGGATCGACGAGGGCTTCTCGCAGTACATCCGCGGCTACTGGCAGCTGCAGGAGCTCCCGACCGACGAGGCGATCATCGGATGGGGGGACGTCGGGCTCCCCGAGATGAACTACCAGACGTGGTCGGCGTCGAATCCGTTCACCACCGCGATGTACGGCCGCATCTACTACCAGGTCGCGCTGGCGAACGAGTTCCTCCGTGAGACGACGGACGCGAAGCTGGACAGCCGCGGAGTCGGCGCCACGCTCAAGGCCCAGGTGCACGGCTATCGCAACGAGGCGCGCTTCCTCCGCGCGCTGAGCTACTGGCACGCGGTCGACCTCTACGGGAACGTGCCGCTCACCGACGAGAACACCAACAGCGCAGGGCTGCCCCAGCAGGCGACGCGCGCGACGGTGTTCAATTTCGTCGAGTCGGAGCTGAAGGCGATTCGCCCGCTGCTGCCCGCGAAGAGCACGGGCGACAACTACGCCCGCGCGAGCCAGGCCGCCGTGGACATGGTGCTCGCGCACCTGTACCTGAACGCGAAGGTCTACACCGGGACGGATCGCTACGCCGATGCGCGCACCGCCGCTGAGAACGTGATCGCGGCGGGATTCACGCTCGACCCGAACTACCGCCACCTGTTCATGGCCGACAACAACACGTCGCCCGAGCTGGTCTTCACCGTGCCGCAGGACGGCATCCACACGCGGACATGGGGCGGGCTGACCTTCCTCGTGCACGCCGCGGTCGGCGGGAGCATCGATCCGGGGAACTACGGAATCAACGGCGGCTGGTGGGGACTTCGCCTCCGCTCGCCCGTTCCCGACCGCTTCGCGGCCGAGCCGGCGGGAACCGATCAGCGCGCGGCGATCATGTACACCGCGGGCCAGTCGCGCGTCGCCAGCAGCGTCGGGGACTTCTCGAAGGGCTATGCGTTCCCGAAGTACAGCAACAGGACCTCCAGCGGCGCCGCCGGCTCGAACGCCGACTTCCCCGACACCGACTACCCGATGTTCCGGCTCGCCGATGCGTACCTCATCTACGCCGAGGCGGTTGCGCGCGGCGCCGGTGGAAGTGTCGCGACGGCGGTGAACTACATCAACGCGCTCCGGGAGCGGGCATACGGCAGCACGGCCGGCAACATCACCGCGACCGAGCTCACACCGCAGTTCGTCCTCGACGAGCGCGGCCGCGAGCTGACCTGGGAAGGCTTCCGGCGCCAGGACCTGATCCGCTTCGGGCAGTTCACCGACGCGGGCATCTGGGAGTGGAAGGGTGGCGTCGCGGCCGGAAAGCTCACCGACAAGACGCGCGACCTGTACCCGATCCCTGCCAACGAGCTCTCGGCGAACCCCAACATCAAGCAGAACCCTGGCTACTGACCTGACCCCGATGCCGGATGGTCGCGCACGTCGCGACCATCCGGCTGGACGCCGGCGCTTCCGCGCCGGCGCCCTCGCAACGTTAGGCCTGACGCTGGCGGCGGGCTGCGGGAGCGGGCCGGCCGCGCCGAAGGGCACGGTCGGCGGCGAGCCGCCACCCGCCGTCCGTCCGGCCCTCCCCCAGACCTACCGCCCGAGCGGCCACGCCGCCGCCGGCGACGTCTTCGTCCACCTCTTCGAGTGGCGATGGCCGGACATCGCCGGCGAGTGCGAGACGCGCCTCGGCCCCGCCGGCTTCAAGGCGGTGCAGGTCTCGCCGCCGCAGGAGCACAGCATCACCCCGAGCCACGACTGGAGCGAACGCTACCAGCCGGTGAGCTACAGCATCGACCGCAGCCGCTCCGGGACGCGCGCCGAGTTCGTCGACATGGTCAACCGCTGCAAGGCGGTCGGCGTGGACATCTACGTCGACGCGGTCATCAATCACATGACGAACTTCCCGAGCCCGGGCACGGGAAGCAACGGCACGAGCTACACGAAGTACGAGTATCCCGGGCTGTACACGCCGGCCGACTTCCACGCGCCGTGCACGGTGAGCAACTACGCCGACGCGGCCAACGTCCAGGACTGCGAGCTGTTCGGGCTCCCCGACCTCAACACCGGCTCGGCGACCGTCAGGCAGAAGATCGCCGACTACCTGCTCATGCTCTCGCGCCTCGGCGTCGCCGGCTATCGCATCGACGCGGCGAAGCACATGCAGCAGGTGGAGCTCGACAGGATCATCGGCCTCGTCAACACGACGCTCACCGCCGAAGGGCGGCCGCTCCCCTACTGGTTCCTCGAGGTGTCGGCCGGCTTCGGCGAGGCATTGCGTCCCGCCGACTACTTCGGCGAGGGATACGGCTCCGGCGGCGCCGCCGACATCACGGAGTTCATCTTCCGGGGCGTCGCCGACAAGTTCACCCAGAAGGACGGGAGCCAGCACCTCTTCCAGCTCAACCCTGACGGCTCGCCCGGCAACCAGTTCTCGGCGACGGCGTGGGGGATGATGCCGTCCGACAAGGGAGTGGTGTTCCTCCAGAACCACGACACCCAGCACGAGTGCGGGCTGAGCTACCGCAACGCGCAGGTGTTCCGCCTGGCGAACGTGTGGATGCTCGCGCAGCCGTACGGCTACCCCTCGGTGCTCTCCAGCTACGCGTTCATCTGCCCGTCGGGGAACTCGATGGGGCCCCGCTCGGATGCGGACGGGTGGACGCTGCCGGTGTCGTGCGCGCCGAGCATGGAAGCGGCCGCGATCGGCGACTGGGTCTGCGAGCATCGCGACCCGTACATCGAGAGCATGGTGCGGTTCCGCCACGAAGTTGCCGGCACCACCGTCGATCGCTGGTGGGACAACGGCCGCGACGCGATCGCCTTCTCCCGCGGGGCGAAGGGGTTCGTCGCGATCAATCGGGAGCCCGCCGCCATCGCGGCCACGGTGGCCACGGGGTTGAGCGCGGGGACGTATTGCGACATTCTCACTGGCGGGAAGAACGGGACGTCCTGCGCCGGCAGCACCATCACGATCGACGGCACCGGGGCGGTTCAGCTCTCGCTGCCTTCCAACAGCGCGATCGCCATCCTCGCGAGCTCGAAGTTGTGAGCCGCGCGCACGAAGCAGGCACAACCTCCACCACGATTCCAATGCTCGCAGGCAGGAACCTTCGTTCTCTCTCGCTCGCGTTAGGCCTCAGCGCCGGCTCGATGCTGTCGTCGGGCGCCGCCGGCGCGCAGGCGCCGCTCCACGTCATCTCCCCTGACGGGCGGAACGACGTCAGCGTCGGCATCCGCGACGGCTACCTCTGGTACGCCGTCGACCACGGGGGGAAGCACGTCCTCATGCCGTCGCGTCTCGGCTTCGCCTTCCGCGGCGCCCCTGAGCTCTTCAAGGGGCTGCGGATCACCGACACCGCGCGGACGACGTACGACTCGACGTGGACGCAGCCGTGGGGCGAGGTCGCCCGCGTCCGCGACCACCACAACGAGCTCCGAGTCACCGTCGCCGAGACGGCGGCGCCGAACCGGACCTTCAGCGTCGTGTTCCGCGCCTTCGAGGACGGCGTCGGCTTCCGATACGAGGTGCCCGACCAGCCGGCGATCGGCAACTACGAGATCAGCGACGAGCTGACCGAGTTCACCTTCGCCGAGGACGCAAAGGCGTGGTGGACGCCTTCCACCGTGCCGAAGCCCGACCGCTACGAGATGCTCTACTCCTCGTCGCCGGTGAGCGTGCTCGACACGGTGAACACGCCGCTCACTCTCGAGTTCCAGAACGGGCCGGCGGTCGTGATCCACGAGGCGGACCTGGTGGACTACCCGGGGATGAACCTCGCCGGTGGTCCCGAGCAGAACCGCACGCTGCGCGCGGCGCTCGCCCCGTGGGCGGACGGCGTCAAGGTGCGCGGCCACACCCCGCTCACCACTCCCTGGCGCACCATCCAGATCGCCGACCGGGCGATCGACCTCGCGCCATCCGTGATCACCCTCAAGCTGAATCCGCCGAGCCGCATCGAGGACACCAGCTGGATCGAGCCGATGAAGTACGACGGCATCTGGTGGGGGATGCACATCGGGACGATGACGTGGGGGCAGGGGCCGAAGCACGGCGCGACGACGGCGAACACGAAGCAGTACATCGATTTCGCGGCCGCGAACGGGATGAAGGGCGTGCTCGTCGAAGGGTGGAACGTCGGCTGGGACGGCGACTGGATGAACAACGGCGCGAAGTTCTCCTTCACCCAGGCATATCCCGACTACGACCTTCCGGCGCTCGCCGCCTACGCGAAGTCGAAGGGAGTGACGCTGATCGCCCACAACGAGACGGCGATGGGGGTCGAGAACTACGAGCGGCAGCTCGACAGCGCCTTCGCCCTCTACCAGCGGTTGGGCATCCGGGCGATCAAGGGCGGCTACGTCACCGACAAGACCTTCGGCGGCGACTCGCACACCGGGCAGTACATGGTGCGGCATTTCCGGAAGGTCGTCGAGACGGCGGCGAAGTACCACATCGCGGTCGACATGCACGAGCCGATCAAGGACACCGGCGAGCGCCGCACCTGGCCGAACTTCATGTCGCGCGAGGCGTCGCGCGGGCAGGAGTACAATGCGTGGGGCGGCGACGGCGGCAACCCGCCGGAGCACGAGACGATCCTCTTCTTCACGCGGATGATCGCCGGCCCGATGGACTTCACCCCGGGTATCTTCGACATCCTGATCAAGCGCCCGACCGGGAAGCCGCGCACTCCCGAGGAGTCGCGCCCGCGGACGACGATCGCCAAGCAGCTCGCGCTCTACGTCGTGCTCTACTCGCCGCTGCAGATGGCGGCGGACCTCCCGGAGAACTATGCCGGCCAGCCGGCGTTCCAGTTCATCCGCGACGTCGCCGTCGACTGGGACACGACGAAGGTGCTCGACGGGAAGATCGGCGACTATGTCGTCGTGGCGCGGAAGACGAAAGGGAAGGACGAGTGGTTCGTCGGTGCGATCACCGACGAGCAGAAGCGGACGCTCGACGTGCCGCTCGGCTTCCTGCCGAAGGGCCGGCGCTACGTCGCCGAAATCTACGCCGACGGGCCGACCGCGAGCTGGAAGGACAACCCGGAGTCGGTGGTGATCTCGTCGAAGCCGGTCACCTCGGCGACGCGACTCAAGGTGGTGCTCGCGTCCGGGGGAGGGCAGGCGATCCGCATCCGGCCCGCGCGTTAGGCGCCGCCGGTGATGTCAGGAATCGTTTCGTCCGTGGCCGGCGCGCTCGTGATCCTCGCGAGCGCGCCGGTCGCGCTTTCCGCCCAGGCGAAGGCCGGGTCGCGGCGGGTAGCCCCGGCCGCGCCGTTCACCGTCACCGACACGTCGGTCCGCCAGGGACGCTTCACCGCGGTCGCGCGCTCTCGCGACACGATCGTCTCGAGCTACCCGCGGGCCGCGCGCGAGGTCCGCTTCCGGTTCAGCATCAACGGGGTCGAGAACGAGTTCCCCGGCGGTACCGAGCACACGATCTACCTGCGGCCGGTGAACGGGAAGCTCGTCACCCCCCTCTACACCTTCGGCGACGAGACCGAGCCGCCCCCGCCGACTCCGGAACAGTCGGCGAGCAGCGAGGACGGGACCGCGCAGGTCACCTTCCGCGTCGACCTCCGCAAGGTCGAGCAGGCGCTGCGCGAGACCGGGCACTACGACCCGCCGTTAGGCGCGCGTATCGAGCGCGGCGGGCTGCGTCACGTCTACGTCGTCGGCGACCCCGCGCCGCTGACCTGGGACTACGCCGCGCTGCACCCCGGCTCCCCCCTCGAGCTGACCGACCCCGACAGCGACGGCGTCTTCACCGGCACCGTCGCGATCCCGACCGGCTACACGCGCCCCCGCCTCGCCGACGGCCGCGCGATCTGGGCCCGCTCGCTCGACCTCGGCGCCTTTCCCGCGCTTGCATCGTCGCAGCGGCTCCAGGACGCGGTCTACCGGCTCTCCCTCGAGGAGCTGCGGCAGCTCGTCCGCGAGGACGGCGCCCTGTCCGCGGGCGCGAAGTGGCCCGGGGTCTGGACGCGCGACGTATCCCTGAGCGCCGTCCTCTCGCTCGCCCTCGTCGCCCCCGACGCGACGCGGCGCAGCCTGATGGCGAAGGTCGATTCGGCCGGCCGGATCATCCAGGACACCGGCACCGGCGGCTCGTGGCCGGTGTCGAGCGATCGCATGGTCTGGGCGCTCGCCGCATGGGAGCTCTACGCATCGACCGGGGACCGCGACTGGCTCCGCCAATCCTACGACATCATCGCGCGCTCGGCGGAAGCCGACCTGCACGCGGTGCGCGACCCGTCCACCGGGTTGTTCAATGGCGAGTCCTCCTTCGAGGACTGGCGCGAGCAGAGCTACCCGCGCTGGATGCAGCCGGCCGACATTTACCGCTCGCAGAACCTCGGTACCAACGCGATCCACTTCGCCGCCTATCGCGTGCTCGGCGACATGGCCCGCGCGTTAGGCGAGCCGTCCGCGCGCTGGGATTCGACCGCGGCCGGGATCCGGCGGGCGATGACCCGGCATCTCTGGCAGCCGGAGCGGGGCTGGTTCGGCCAGTACCGTTATGGCCGCAACTGGCTCACGCTCTCGCCGCGCGCCGACGGGCTTGGTGAAGCACTGGCCTCGATCTATGGCGCGGCCTCCCTCCCCCAGCGCCGCTCGCTGATGCGCAACGCCCCGGTGGTCGCGTACGGCACGCCGAGCTTCTGGCCCTACATCGCCGGCGAGCGCTTCTACCACAACGCGACGGTGTGGCCCTTCGTCACCGCGTACTGGACGTGGGCCGCCGCCGAGGGCCGGAACACCCGCGCCGTGCAGTCGGGACTCGACAACGCGACGCGGGCAACGGCGCTCTTCCTGACGAACAAGGAGAACACCGTCGCCGCGACCGGACATTACGAGGGGACAGCGCTCAACTCCGACCGCCAGCTGTGGAGCGTCGCCGGCTCGCTCGCCGCGACGTATCGCCAGCTCTTCGGCATCCGCCTCGAGCCGGATCGGATGACCTTCCGGCCGATGGTCCCGCCGTCGTACGGCGGCGAACGGACGCTCCGCCGGCTGCGCTATCGCGGCGCGACGCTGACCGTCACCGTTCGCGGCTACGGCGACGGCGTCGCCCGGGCGACGCTCGATGGCGCACCGGTCGCGCGCGCCGAGGCGCTCGCCTCGCTCACCGGCGCGCATTCGATCGAGATCACGATGAACGGGAAGTGGCCGGCGGCGACGACGCACGTCGTCGAAAACCGCTTCGCGCCGGCAACGCCGCATGCATCGCTGCGGGGGAGCGCGCTGGCATGGGAGCCGGTGAAGGGGGCGGTGCGCTACGAAGTCTATCGGAACGGGCGCCGGCTCGGGCGAACGAGGCGGACGAGCGCCGCCGTCCGCCCCCGTGACGGGCTCGATGAGTACCAGGTGCTCGCCGTGAACCCCGCCGGAGACGAATCGTTCCTCAGCGAGCCGGTGCGGGTGGTGCCCGGCGGCGCCGAGCAGCTTGTCAAGCCGGCCGGTGACTCGCTCGAGCGCGAGCACGGCGGGTTCTCCGGCGCGGGCTACCTGCGCCTGACGCGCGAGCGCAACCTGTCGGTCGCGATCCCGGTCCGGGTCGCCCGCGCCGGCAGCTACGCGATCGACTTCCGGTACGCGAACGGCAACGGGCCGGTGAACACCGAGGACAAGGTCGCGGTGCGCACTGTGCTCGTCGACGGCGACACCACCGGCGTCGTCGTCCTCCCCCAGCGCGGGGTGAACCGCTGGTCGGACTGGGGGTGGAGCAACGCGCTGCACGTCACGCTCACTCCGGGCGCGCACACGGTGACGATCGCCTTCACCCGCTTCGACGAGAACATGAACCGGCGCGAGAACAGCGCGCTGCTCGACGCGCTTCGCCTCACCCGGCTCGCGGCGACGCGTTAGGCAGCGTGCGCTACTTCTTCCCCGGCGACGCGACGAGCTCGAAGACGTACGCGGTCGTCGGCGCGAGCGTCGCCAGCGGGACGTAGCCGGCGAGGGTGCCGTCGGCGGCGACGGTGAACGGCGCCGCCGACGGCCCGCCTGACGCACTGCGCGGGCGCCAGCGCCCGGCCGGGAAGCTCCCCGCCCCCGCGGCGCTCAGCGAGACCGTGCGCGCCGGCCTCGCCCCGAGGTTGGCGACGACGAGCACGGCTCGGTCGCCGTCGCGCCGGAGGTAGGCGGCGACCGCATCGCTGCTGGTCGTCAGCGGCACCAGCGCCCCCACCGCCAGCGGCGCGCTCGCGTCGCGCAGGCGGATCAGCCGGCGATACAGGTTGAGCAGCGAAGACGGATCGCGATCCTGCGCCGCCACCGTGGTCCTCGCCGAGTCGGGCTGCAGCGCCTCCCACGGTCTCCCGCGAGTGAAGCCGGCCGCGTGCCCCGGACTCCACTGCATCGGCGTGCGCAGCCGCGGGTCGGGCTTGTCGCCGGTCATCCCGATCTCCTCGCCGTAGTAGACAAACGGCGTCCCGGGCATCGTCATCAGCAGCACCGCCGCGACGCGCGCCCGCGCCGGGTCGCCGCCGAGCTTCGTCATCGTCCGCGGCTGGTCGTGGTTGCCGAGGAATGGCGAAAAGCGGCCGACCGGCAGCTCGCGCTGCAGGCGCAGGATCGGCGCCAGCAGCCCCTTCGCCGACCCCGCGCGCACCGCGCTGACGATGCTGTCTGCGAGCTCGAACGCGAAGTGCGAGTCGAGCTGGTCAGGGTAATAGGCCAGCATTTCCCTCGTGCTGTCCGAGACCTCGCCGACGGTGAACGACTCCGGGTTCACCGAGTGCACGTGCGCGGCGTACTCGTGGAGGAAGGCGTGCGTCCCCGTCGTGTGGTTGATCTTCCCGCTCTCCTCGACGAGATAGGGGATCGCGTCGAGCCGGAACCCGTCGACGTGCATCTCGCGCAGCCAGAAGGTCGCGACCCTCTTCGCTTCCTCGCGCACCGGCGGATAGTCGTAGTTCAGGTCCGGCATCCCGCTGTCGAAGAAGCCGTAGTACCACTCGTTGCTCACCGGCGACTTGTGCCAGTTGCTGTAACCCCACGGATTGAGCTCCGCCGGCTTCGTCGCCGACCAGCGGAACCACTTCCGGTACGGCGACGTCGTGTCGCGCAGCGCTTCGAGGAAGTACGGGTGACGGCTCGACGCATGATTGAGCACCATGTCGACCAGCACCTTGATGCCGCGGGCGTGCGCCGCGGCAACGAGCTGCTTGAAGTCGTCGTTTGTTCCGTAATCGTGCTCGATCCGGTAGTAGTCCGAAACGTCGTAGCCGTGATAGCTTGGCGACTCGGCCACCGGCATCAGCCAGATGCATCGCGCGCCGAGGTCGCGCGTCGTGCGTGCATTGCCGTCGTTGATGTAGTCGAGCTTCGAGACCAGCCCCTTCAGGTCGCCGATCCCGTCGCCATCGCTGTCCTTGAACGACCGCACGAACACCTCATAGCACGTCGCGCCCCGCGTCCACTTCGGCAGCACCCACTCGGCGTTCTCCGGTACGTCGGGGAGCGATGCGAGCGTCGTGCTGTCGCCGAACATCCACTCGTAGGCGGCGGGGAACTCGCGCCGCCAGAACCACTCCGAGTGCCGGCCGTCGGCGGGGACGAACGACCGCGTCGCGCTGCGGACCATGAATCCCGCGGCGGCGAGCGAGTCGATGACCGCGCGCTGGTCGCGCCCCTGCTCTCCGTCGTTCGTCTCCATTCCCCCGGCGACGAAGTACAGGCGGGGCAGCGGCTGCCCCGGCTTCGTCGCCCGCGCGAACTCCATCACGTTCTCTCGCGCGATCCAGCAGGCGCACGAGAACACCCCCGCGCGCCCGAACACATCCGGGTACCGGAGCGCAGCGTAGAGCGAGATCAGCCCGCCCATGCTCGATCCCATGATCCCCGTGTGCGCCGGATCGGGAAGGGTGCGGTAGTGCTGGTCGATATAGGGTTTCAGCGTCCGGGCGAGAAACTGGACGTACGCATCGCCCTCCCCCCCGCCGTGGCGCGGATCGGCCGCACGCCACGGGTTGTATTCGTCGAGCCGGTGAACCCCGCCGTTGTCCACCGCGACGACGATCGCCCCCGGATCGCCGTGCGACGCGAGCGCGTCGAGCGTCTCGTCCACCCCCCATTCGTCGCTGAAGCTCGTCGCCGCGTTAAAGACGTTCTGCCCGTCGTGCATGTACATGACGGGATAGCGCTTTCCCGACGTCGCGTAGCCCGGGGGCAGGTAGAGCCACACTCTCCGGCTGCGCCCGAGCTGCGGCATGGCGAAGCTGTCGCTGAGAATCGACACCGAGCGCGATGCGGTCGAGGGCCTCGCATGCGCCGCCGCTGCGCTGCGCCACCCGGCCACCGTGGCGTTGAGCGTCGCTGCACCGGCCGGCGGGATCGTGAAGCCGCGATTCGTGATGTCGCCCCCCGCCGCGTCCGTTTCGACACGCTCCCAGGAACCGAGGGTGAACTTGAACTCGATTGTCCCACGAACTGAATCAGGGAGCGTGATCGCGTAGCTGCCGTCGGCCCGCGGCGCGAGCACGAACGCCGCCGCCCCGGGATCCCATCCGTTGAACGACCCGGCGACGTGGATCGCCGCGCCCGCGGGTACCGGCGCCGCTGACGTCAGGCGGATGGTCAGCTGTGCGCCCGCGGGTGCGGTGGCGGCGAGGAGGACGGCGAGGAGGGCGGCGGGAGTGCGCATGGCGAAGGTTGCAGCGGGTGAGCGGCGCCAGCAAGATTGACGGAGCGCCGCGTGCGGCGTTTCCGCCCACCGGCCGATCCCGCCCGGCGTCCCCCCTGCTGCTTGTAGCTGGCCGCGCTTTCCCGGCGCGCTCGAGCCGTGGGGTCGGCCGGATCGAGGCGCCGGCGAAGGATGCGGTGCGCACCGTCGCCCTGGAGGACAACTGCTGCGGCAACTCCGGCACAACCAGCATGCGTGGGATGGTCGCGATGCTCGCGATGCTCGCGGCCGATTGATCACAGCGGCGTCGGAAGGAGGCTCGTCGCCGCGCCGTCAGCCTGCTAAATTTCCCTGATGACCGAAGAGCAGCAGCCGGAGGGCGCAGCCCCCGAGACGAGCTCGCCGCCGTGCCCCCGCTGCGGCAGCGAGATGTGGGACAACCGCGCGACGAAGAAGAACCCGCGCGCCCCGGACTACAAGTGCAAGGCGGCAGGATGCGAGGGGGTGATCTGGCCGCCGCGCGAGCCGGGCGCGGCGCCGGTCGCCGCGAAGCCCGCCGGCACCGCCGACGACCCGGCCTGTCCCGTCTGTGGCGGGAAGATGTGGGACGACCGCGCGAGCAAGCGCAACCCGCGCGCCCCCGACTTCAAGTGCCGCAACAAGCCCAGGTTTCAGGGCGGACCGGGGTGTGAAGGCGTGATCTGGCCGCCGCGCGACGGCGAGCGCCGTCCGTCGGCGACGCCATCGTCCACCCGCCGCGCCCCTGCGCCCGGCGCGGCCCCGGCGCGGGCGAGTGCGCCGCCCCCTCCGCCGCCACCCGCTCCGGAGCGCGAGTTCTCCGACGACGAAGCGCCGGACTTCGGGGACGACGACCTCCCGTTCTGACAGCGCGACGTCAGCGGGTTGAAGCAGGGGAGCCGCTCCCGTCAGGCAGCGGCTCCCCTGTTTCGTCGGGGGGCGGGCCCCCCACGGCGGTCAGAGGTGACCGCCGATCGCGAGCAGCGCGTAGCCGCTGCCGATGCTGAGCCGCGCCAGGCCGAAGCTGCGGCTGGTCGCCCGGGCGATGTAGCCCACCGTCCCGTACACCGTGCTCGCGTATCCCGTGCGGTACCCCACTCCGGCGAAGAAGGAACGCGACTGCGTCATCGGCGCAAAATTGGCCTCGGCCGCCCCGCCCCAGTGCACGCTGACCGGGCGACGGCAGTTCCCGGCGCCGACGTACTGGCCCGTCTGCCGGTCCTGGCAGAGCTGGTCGCCGTAGATGGTGCTCTGCTGGATGTACCGCCGATCCTGCTTCCCCTGGACGAACGTCATGTCGAGGGGAAGGAGGTAGCCGAACAGCTTCGGGGACCGGACGCCGACCCCGCCGTCGACGGAGAAGCCTCCGTGCGGCTTGTCCCACCCGTAGCCCATGTTCCCGACAAGGAAGAACGGGCGGTCGCGCGACTGCGCGCCGAGCGCGCCCGCGGTGAGCGTGAGTGCGGCGACGGCTGTGGCCAGCGTGCGAACGATCATCGTGCCTCCTCCAGGGTCCGCCCCACACTGCGCGGCATTCGTGCCAGCCGGTGAACGCGCATCGATGGGTGCGGTCCGCTTTCGCGCGCTCCCCCGCGAAACATGGTGCGGGTCCGCCCGTACGGCCGAAGGTCCTCCCGACTGGAATCCCCGGATCGGTCGAGCACCGCAGCTTCCACCTCATGCCCATCGAGGACGCGCGGCCGTGCGCCCTCCTTCTCCGGAGAGATCGAATGGATCCTGACGTCTACAGCTTCGCAGTGGTGATGGGGGTGATCGGGATCTTCATCGCCTCGATGGTCGGCCTCTACATGGTAACGAAGTGGATCGGCCGGCGGATGCACCCCCGCGCCATCACCCCGATCGACGACGACCGCTTCGCCCGCCTCGAGCAGGCGGTGGACACCATGGCGATCGAGATCGAGCGGATGACCGAGGCGCAGCGCTTCACGGCGAAGCTCCTCGCCGAGCGGGCGAACGCGGTGCTCCCCGGCGAGTCGCGTTAGGCAGCCGGCCGGTCGACGCGGACGACGACCCGGCGCTCGTTCTCGTCGCGCTGGCCGAGGAACTCGCCGACGGCGGCCAGCGACTCGATGTGGTCGCAGAAGATCTTGAGCGTCGCGAGGAGGGGGACGGCGAGGAACGCCCCCGGCACTCCCCAGATCCAGAAGAAGAAGGTCAGCCCGACGAAGATCGCCACCGGGTTGAGCGTCAGGCGGTGGCCGAGCAGCAGCGGCGAGACCACGTTGGCCTGGACGAGGTTGATGACGAGGAAGGCAGCCGGCGCGAGCAGCGCGTGGCCGAGGCTGTCGAAGGTCGTCAGCCCGGCCAGCCCGAGGATGATCACCGCCGCCAGCGCCCCGAGGTAGGGAACGAACTCGAGGAGCGCGACCATCACCCCCCACAGCGGCGCGTTAGGCAGCCCGATCGCCCAGAGCGCGAGCGCGACCAGCGTCCCCTCGGCGACGTTCACCATCAGTGTGGTGGTCAGGAACGCCGAGACGGCGGCCTCCGTCGCCCGCGCGATTTCCACCGCCTTCAGCTTGTCGCTGAAGTGCGGAAGGACCTTGATCAGCTTCTGCAGGAAGAGGTCTCCGCCGGCCAGAAGGAAGTAGAGGAGGATCACGATCTCGAGGATCGCCGCCACCAGCTTCTCCGTCGTCCCGAAGATTCGCGACGAGACGCTCGGCCCCGACGTGACTACGACCTGCTGCGGGTTCCGGTTGGCGACGCTGCCCACCCGCCCCGCCGCCTGCTCGACCTGGCTGCTCACCTGCTGCACCGGGCGGATCAGGTTGCGAAGCTTTTCCTCGGCCCGTGAGAACGTCTGCGGCGCGGTCGTCGCCCAGCGCTGCGCCGGCCCGGAGAGGGCGTAGGTGCCGCCCCCGAGCGCCGCGAGGAGCGCGAGCACCAGCACCGCCGCGCTGTACGGCGGCCGGATGTGCAGGCGGGCGCAGGCGCGGATCACGGGGGCGAGCAGGAAATTCAGGAGCACCGCGTAGACGATCGGGATGAGGAACGCCCGCGCGAAGTAGAGCGTGTAGAGGAGCGCGAGGAGCGCGAGGATCGTGATCGCCGTCGACCGCTGCCGATGGTCGCCCATCGCCTCCTCGGTCTTACCGAGGTCCGGTGTGGCGGCACCCGGCTCGGCCGGGCGCGCGCGCGCGGTCGGGTCGACATCGGGTGTCATCACCGACGAATGCGGCGCGGCGGCCGCCCTCTGGGCGGCGGCGGCGATGATGCCTTCCGGGCGGTCGGGCACGGGAACTCGAGCGGGGTGGGTCGGGCGCGCTGCAGTCAGCGCCCGTAGCAATGCACAATCACTGCCGAGCCCTCTCCACCGGGGCGAAACGCGGTCCGCGCGGCCGCGCATTCTGCGGCACGGGTGGCACGATGCCCCGCCGCAGCGGCGTGCGCCGGTCACAAATATCCATGTAAACTGTTTCTGGCCAATGATTTACGCAGCAGGAACGGTCGTTGCCTTTACGGCTCCCAGTCCCCGGTGCCGCAATGGTGCGGCCCCGGCTCGTTCCCGGAGAGAGCGATGCCACGAAACCCGCGACACGGGTTCACCCTCATCGAGCTGCTGATCGTCGTCGTGATCATCGGTATTCTCGCGGCGATCGCGATCCCGAAGTTCTCGAACACGAAGGAGAAGGCGTACGTCGCCCAGATGAAGTCCGACCTGCGCAACCTCGTCAACGCCGAAGAGGCGTTCTTCGCCGACTCGGTGAAGTACACGAGCACGATGTCGCAGCTGAGCTACCGGCAATCCACCGGCGTCGGCACGCCGACGATCGCGGTCGGCGCGGGCTTCTGGTCGGCGACGATCACGCACACGGCGCTCAGCGGAAAGAGCTGCCAGATCGCCGTGAACACGGCGAACACGATGGTGACGACCGCGGGGGACGGCGAACCGGTCTGCAAGTAGGACTCGCTCGTCGCGCGGCGGTCTTGCCGCGCGGCGGTGCGGTGGACAGCTTGGCTCCGGTCAGGTAGCCAATCCGTCCGACGACCCCCCCATGACGTCATTCCAGCTTGCCGGCGCGGTGCGCGCCGTGCTGCCGCCCCGGCGGGCGCGGTTCCCGCATTCCGCGATCGCGCTCGCCGCCGCGATCGGCATCGCCAGCAGCGTTCCTGCCAGCGCCGGCGCCCAGAACCGGCGTCCCGGTGACCGCCCCGACTCGGCCCGCGCCGGAGATACGGCGCGTCCCCGCGACGGGTCGGTGCCCGGCGACTCGGCGCTCCGCGACTCGCTGCGCCCGAGCATCCGCGACTTCCTCGCCCGCGTCAACGAACCGCCGGTCGTCACCCATCACACGCTGCGCCTGCCTAACGGCGTGCTGCGCTATACCGCGACCGCCGGGATGCTGCCGATCCGCAACGACAGCAGCGGTGTCATCGAGGGGAGCATGTTCTTCGTCGCCTACACGCGCGACGGCGTCGCCGATCGGGCCCGACGTCCGCTCCTCATCGCCTTCAACGGGGGGCCGGGCTCGTCGTCGGTGTGGCTGCACCTCGGTGCCTTCGGTCCGCGCCGCGTCCGGCTCATGCCCGACGGCTCGGCGCCCGCTCCGCCGTACGCGGTCGAGGACAATCCGCAGACGCTTCTCGACCAGACGGACATCGTCTTCGTCGATCCGGTCGGAACCGGCTACAGCCGCGCGGCGCGGCCGGAGCTCGGCGCGAAGTTCTGGGGGCTCGACGAGGACATCGCCGCGATGGCCGAGTTCGTCCGCCTCTACCTGACGCGCTACTCGCGCTGGAGCTCGCCGCTCTTCATCGGCGGCGAGAGCTACGGCACCACGCGCGCGACCGGGCTCTCGGGTTATCTCGCCGACCGCGGGATCACCCTCAACGGGATCATTCTCCTCTCGACGGTGATCGACCGCGCGGCGTCGTCGATGGACCGCACGAACGCCGTCGGCTTCGTGAACTTCCTCCCCTCGTACGCGGCGACCGCGTGGTATCACCACCGACTCCCCGCCGACCTGCAGGCGAAGACCGTCGAGCAGGTGATGGAGGAGGCCAGGCGCTGGGCCGTCGCCGAGTACGAGCCGGCGCTGGTGATGGGCTCGCGCCTGACGGCGGAGCAGCGCGGCGCGATCGTCAGGCAGCTCGCCCGCTACACCGGGTTGTCCGAGCAGTTCGTCGCCGACAACGACATGCGCGTGACGCTCTCGCGGTTCAACCACGAGCTCCTCCGCGGCGAGCGCCGGGTGGTCGGCCGGCTGGACAGCAGGTTCACGACCTACGATCTCGACCCCGGCTCCGACGCGGTGCAGCTCGACCCGAGCGAAGCGACGATCCGCAACACCTTCACCCCGGCGTGGAACGACTACGTCCGCCGGGAGCTCGAGTACCGCAACGACGACGTGTACTACATCCTCGGCGGCGGCATCGGGCGCTGGCGCTACCCGCAGAACCAGTACGCCGACGTTTCCCCCTCCATCGAGCGCGCGTTCACGAAGAACCCGTATCTCCGTCTCTACGTCGCGCTGGGGTATTACGACATGGCGACGCCGTTCTTCGCGGTCGAGTACACCCTCGGCCAGCTGCGGCTCGCGCCGGAGGTGCGGGCACACATCGCGACCGACTACTTCGCGGCCGGCCACATGATGTACATCGACGACGCGTCGGCGGCGAAGCTGCGCGCGGGAATCCGTCGTTTCATCGACTCGGCGACCAGGCAGCCGGACAAGCGCGCGACGCGATGACCGCCGCGGACCAGCGCGCCGGCGACGCCGCGCCCGTCGAGATCCGGCCGCTGCGCACCGGCGCCGAGCTGCGGCAGTGCGTCGCGCTGCAACGCGCGACATGGGGGGCGCACTTCGAGGATCTCGTTCCGCCGAGCGTGCTGACGGTGGCGCAGAAGATCGGCGGCGTCGCCGCAGGCGCGTTCGAGCACGGCGATCGCATGGTGGGCTTCGTCTTCGGGATGGCTGGCGTCCGCGACGGGAGGGTCGTTCACTGGTCGGACATGCTCGCCGTTCGGGAGGACGCGCGCGACCGGGGGATCGGGAGGCAGCTCAAGGAATACCAGCGCCTCGCGGCCAGGGCGTCCGGAGCGGCAACGATGTACTGGACGTACGATCCCCTCGTCGCGCGGAACGCGCACCTGAACTTCAACCGGCTCGGCGTGACCGTCGACGAATACGTCGAGGACATGTACGGCCCGTCGGACAGCGACCTCCATCGCGGATTGGGAACGGATCGCTTCGTCGTGGCCTGGCCCCTCGACGAGGGACGCGACCCGGCACCAGGCGATCGCGCCGCCGGCGCCGCGCACGCCGGGGACGCGATCGTCCTCAATCCCGGCGCGCGCGCGATGACGCCGCCGCAGCTCGCCGCGATCGGCGCCGCCCCTCCGGCCGCGCTACGGGTCGAGATTCCCCTCGACATCGTCCGCGTGCGCGACTCGGCGCCGGGCGAGGCGGTGCGCTGGCGGGCTTCGACGCGCCAGGCCTTCGAATGGGCGTTGGGGCGCGGCTTCAACGTCACGCGGTTCACCGCCGACAGGTCACGGGGGTGCGGCCACTACTGGATGACGCGCGCGAGCGCGGGGGCAGGGACGTGACGCTGCAGGTCGAGTCCATCGCGCTGCGCGAGATCCGGCTCCCGCTTCGGGAGCCATTCCGCATCTCGTCCGGCGTCTGCACCGAGCGGCGGATCGCGCTGCTCGAGCTGGCCGACGCCGGCGGAGCCCGCGCCTGGTCGGAATGCGTCGCCGGGGAGGAGCCGAACTACAGCAGCGAGACGATCGATACGGCGTGGCACGCGCTGCGCGAGTGGCTCTCGCCGCGCGTCCTCGGCAGGCGCATCGACGGCCCGCAAGCGGTGCACGAGGTCCTCGAGCGCGACATCGCCGGCCACAACATGGCGAAGGCCGCGATCGAGATGGGGTGCTGGGCACTCGACGCGGAACGCCGGGAGATCCCTCTTGCCCGGGCGCTCGGCGGAACGCGTGACCGCGTCCCGACCGGGATCTCGATCGGGATCCAGGAGAGCCCGGACGCCCTCGTCACCCGCGCCCGTCGCGCCCTCGCCGGCGGGTACCGGAAGATCAAGGTGAAGATCCAGCCCGGCGCCGACCTCGAGTACCTCGGCGCGGTGCGCGACGCGTTGGGCAGCGACGTCACGCTGATGGCCGATGCCAACTCGGCCTACCGGCTCGCCGATGCCGACCACCTGGCGCGGCTCGACGCCTTCGGGCTGCTGATGGTCGAGCAGCCGCTCGGCCGCGACGACCTGGTGCGCCATGCGCAGCTCCAGAAGCGGCTGAAGACGCCGATCTGCCTCGACGAGTCGATCACCGGCGTCGACCGCTGCGAGGACATGATCGCGTTAGGCGCGGGGCGCATCGTCAACATCAAGCCGGGGCGGGTCGGCGGCTTCACCGCCTCGAAGCGGATCCACGACCTCTGCATGGCCGCGGGGATCCCTGTCTGGTGCGGTGGGATGCTCGAGAGCGGGATCGGCCGGGCGCACAACGTCGCCCTCGCCTCGCTCCCCAACTTCTCGCTCCCCGGCGACCTCTCGCCGAGCGCGCGCTACTGGGAGCGCGACATCGTGAACCCGGAGTGGACGATGGATCGCGACGGGCTGGTCGCCGTCCCGCTCGACCGGCCGGGGATCGGGGTGACCCCCGACCTCGACCGCATCGACGACCTCACCGTGCGGCGCGAGGTGCTCTCGGGGCGGACAGGAGTCCGGCGATGACGGCAGGGGAGCTTCCGGGCCCGCTCCCCGGGAAAGTGGATGCGCTCTTTCCCGGCGCGCTGCGCGAGCGGCTCACCGCGCTGCGGCGCGAGCTCCACGCCAACCCCGAGCTGTCGAACGAGGAGCACGAGACCGCGCAGCGCCTGACGGCCGCGCTCATCGCGTGCGGCGTGGACGACGTCCACCCGGTCGGGGCGACGGGGGTGCTCGCCCGCGTGCCCGGGCGCAACCGCGCCGCACCGGCCGTCGCGATCCGCGGCGACATCGACGCCCTGCCGATCCACGAAGCGACCGGGCTCCCCTTCGCCTCGAGGCAGCCCGGGATCATGCACGCCTGCGGGCACGACGTGCACGCGACCTGGGCGGTCGGCGCCGCCGCGCTGCTCGCGCGGCAGCCGGCCGATGGCGACGTCGTCATCCTCCTCCAGCCGGCGGAGGAGGTCGGCGACGGCGCGCTGCAGATGATTCGCGGCGGCGCGCTCGACGGGGTGGCCGCGATCTTCGGCGGCCACGTCGACCGTCGCTTCGCCCTCGGCCAGGTCGTCGCCGAGGCCGGTCCGCTGGCCGCGTCGGCCGATACCTTCGAGATCGAGCTGGTCGGCCGCGGCGCCCATGCCGCGCGTCCCCACGAGGGTGCGGATCCCGTCGTCGGGGCCGGGGCGCTCGTCCTCGCGCTGCAGACGATCGTCTCGCGCCGGATCGACCCGGCGACGGCGGCCGTGGTCACGATCGGCACGCTCCACGCCGGGGTCGCGCCTAACGTCATCCCCGACACGGCGAAGATGAGCGGGACGATCCGGGCGGTCGATGCCGCCACCCGCGCGCTCGCCATCGCCGAGGTGAAGCGCATCGCCGGAAGCACGGCCACGGCCTACGCGCTCGAGGCGCTGGTGACCGTGACGGAGGGGACGCCGCCGGTGGTCAACCCGGCGCGCCCCGTCTCCTGGGCGCGAGCGGCCGCCGCCTCCCTGCTCGGCGACGACGCCCTCGTCCCGTTAGGCATCACCAACATGGCGGCCGAGGACTTCGCGCACTACCTCGAGAAGATCCCGGGCTGCTTCCTCCGCATCGGCGCGCGGGAGGGCGGGGGACCGGTGATCCCCGCCCACTCGCCCCGCTTCTACGCCGCCGAGGAGAGCATCTTCATCGGCGCCGCGGTGCTGGCCGAGAGCGCCCGCGTCGCCTCGCGCGCGTTAGGCAGCGCGCCCCCCGCGGCCTGACGCGCGGCGTCAGCTCCGCCGCGCGCGGCGGATGACGCGCCCGGGCAACGCGCCGGTCGTCGCGCCCTTCGCGTAGACCATCGTCCCGTTCACCCAGACACGATCGATCCCGACCGAGAGCGCGTGCGGGTCGGCGGGGGTCGCGCGATCGATGACGGTGGCCGGGTCGAACAGCGTCAGGTCGGCATGCATCCCGGGGGCGATCGTGCCGCGGTCGGTGATCCCCATGTCGTGCGCGGCGAGCGACGTCATCTTGCGGATCGCCTCCTCGAGGCTGACCACGTGCTGCTCGCGCACGTAGCGCCCGAGCACGCGCGGGAAGCTGCCGAAGCCGCGGGGGTGCCGGCCGTCGAGCTCACCGTCGCTCGAGATGTTGGCGAACGGCCAGGCGATGAGCTTCGCGATGTCCCGCTCGTCCATGCTCGTCGCGATCACCCCCTGGCCTCCCTTGCCGCCACGCTTTCGCGCCGCTTCGGAGGTGAGGATGAGCCACTCGAGCGTCGTCGCCGGGTCGCTGTTGCGCAGCTGCGCGATCTCCGCGACGGTCTTGCCGGCGTACTCGGGATTCGGCTCGAAGCGCGAGATGAGCAGCCCCTCCGGTGCGGCGACCTCGCGGAGCACGAACTCGGTGGTCGTCCGGTTGTCGAAGTCGCGCGCCGGATAGAGCACCGTCAGCGTCGACTGCCAGAACTGGTACGGATAGACGTCCATCGTCACGTCCACCCCCGACGCGCGCGCCGCGTCGAGCTTCGCGATCAGCTCGGGCGCGCGTCCCCAGAGCGAGCGCATCGCCAGCTTCGCGTGCGATATCTGCACCGGCATGTGGTTGACGCGGCCGATCTCGATCAGCTCGTCGACCGCCTTGAACAGCTCGCGGTCCTCGCTGCGCATGTGCGAGATGTACCGGCCCCCGGAGTCGGCGGCCACCTTCGCCAGGGCGATCACTTCGCCCGGGTCGGAGTAGATCCCCGGATCGTATTCGAGCCCGGTCGACAGCCCGAGCGCGCCGGCCCCCATCTCCTGCGCGACGAGCGCGCGCATCCGGTCCACCTCGGCCGCCGCGGCGGAGCGCCTGTAATCTGCGCCGAGGACGCTGTCGCGCACCGAGCCGTGTCCGACGTACGACGCGACGTTGATCGCGGCGGGACGCGCCTCGAGCGCGGCGAAGAAGCCGGAGAGCGGAATGTGCGAGCCGCCGTCCTGCCCGACCACGATCGTCGTCACCCCCTGGCTGACGACGGCGAGCGCCGGGCGGTCGGTGTCGAGGCCGCGGTCGTGGTGGCTGTGCGTGTCGATGAAGCCGGGGGCAAGGGTCAGCCCGCCCGCATCGATGACCGAGTCGGTCGGCAGCGGGGGCAGCTCGCCCACGCCGGCGATGCGGTCACCGCGAATGCGCACGCTCCCGGCGCGGGCCGGCGAGCCGGTGCCATCGATGATGCGCGCATTCGTGATCAGCAGCGCACGCGCGACCGGCGCCGGTGCCGGGCTCGGAGCGCACGCCGCAACGATGAGCGGGCCGGCAAGGAGGACACGAAGATGATTGGCGGACAAGCGTCGCATGCGGCGGCGGTCGATGGGAAGGTGTGTTGCCGGTCGTGCGGGTTCGCGGAAGACTGCTAATGTGCGGCGGCGCATCAGGGGCGTAAAGCGCCGCCCCGTTCACCGGTAGCACCGCCATGACACTGACCGACTCCACCCCGAACGTTCCCGAGCTGCTCTACCTGCTCCATGGCGATCCGTCCGATCTCGCCGAAGCGATGGCGGGGATGCGGGCGGCCGACGTCGCCGAAGCGCTGCGCGATCTGCAGCCGGAAGCCGCGTCGAAGGTGATGGCCGCACTCCCCTTCGACCTCGCCGTGCAGGTGTTCGACGAGCCGGAGCTCGAGGGACATCGCTGCGAGATCATCCAGCAGATGGGCGAGAAGACCGCCGCCCCGCTGATCGACGCGATGTCGTCGGACCAGCAGGCGGATCTCTTCCGCGAGCTCCCCGAGAAGGAGCGGCCGCGCTTCCTCGAGGTGCTCGACGCTCCGACGCGTGAGGCACTCGGCATCCTGCTGCGCTACCATCCGGACACCGCCGGCGGGATCATGACGACGGAGTTCGTCTCGGTGCCGACGTCGTGGACGGTCGGACAGACGCTCGAGCACATCAGCCGGGTGGGCCGCGCGAAGGAGACCGTGTACACGATCTATGGCGTGGATCCGGAGAACCACACCCTGGTGCACGTCGTCTCGCTCCGCGACCTGATGATGGCCGACCGGGCCGTGACCGTCGTCGAAGTGGGAAGGCGCAGGAAGCCGCTGTCGGTCTCGCCGTCGACCGATCGCGAGGAGGTCGCGCGCACCATCTCCAAGTACAACCTGCTCGCCCTTCCGGTCCTCGACGAGGGCGGGCACATCCTGGGGATCGTCACGGTCGACGACGTGATCGACGCGATCGTTCGCGAGGGGACCGAGGACGTCCAGAGGTTCGGCGGCATGGAGGCGCTCGACGAGCCGTACACCGGGATCTCGTTCCTCCGCATGATCAAGAAGCGCGCGGGGTGGCTGTGCGCGCTCTTTCTCGGCGAGATGCTGACGGCGACGGCGATGGGGCACTTCGAGGGCGAGATCGCGAAGGCCGTCGTGCTGTCGCTGTTCATCCCGCTGATCATCAGCTCGGGCGGGAACTCCGGCTCGCAGGCCACGTCGCTGATCATCCGCTCGCTGGCGCTGCGCGAGATCCGGCTCGGCGACTGGTGGCGGATATTGCTGCGCGAGCTGCCGGCGGGGTTCACGTTAGGCGTGATCCTCGGGGTGATCGGGATCATCCGGATCGTGCTCTGGCAGAAGCTCGGCTGGTACGATTACGGCGAGCACTGGTTCCTGATCGCGGCGACTGTCGGCGCGGCGCTGGTCGGGGTGGTCACCTTCGGGTCGCTGGCCGGCTCGATGCTGCCGTTCCTGCTGAAGCGGATCGGCTTCGACCCGGCGAGCGCGTCGGCGCCGTTCGTGGCGACGCTGGTGGACGTGACGGGGCTGATCATCTACTTCAGCGTGGCGTTCGTGATCCTCCGCCATACGCTGCTGATGTAGCGAGGAGGGAGAACGGCGCCCGCCATGCGGCGCTAGGCGGGCTCCTCCTGCCAGGGGGCATGCTGCAGGGGCATGAGGCAGGGAGCACGAGGGAGGACCCACGGCCAGGGGGGCAGAAAGTGCGGGGGCTCCGGGGCGGCGGGCGGGTTTGCAAGGCGGGCTTGTTCACTGGCATACAGAGGGTATGACGGCGATCCAGCCAGAGGACGAGAGACCGTCCGACGAGAGCGATCTCGTCGCGCGGACGCTGCATGGCGACTGCGAGGCGTTCGCGGCGATCTACGCGCGTCACGCGGCGGCGGCATACGCTGCGGCGCATCGGCTGCTCGCCAGCGCGGCCGACGCCGAGGACGTGGTCCAGGAGCTGTTTCTCGCCCTGCCGGGGACGTTGAGCGGGTACGACCCGACGCGTGGAGCGTTAGGCCCGTGGCTGCGACGTGTCGCTGTGCGGCTGGCGCTGATGCGGCTGCGCAGCGTGAAGCGTCGGCGCGAGACGGATGCCGGGTCGGTGGCGGCGCTGCTCGCCCGCGACGACGCAGCACTGGAGCGGCTCTCGATCGAGGCGGCGCTGGCGCGGTTGAGCGACGGCCAGCGCACCGTCTTCCTCCTCAAGGAGGTCGAGGGGTACGAGCATCGCGAGATTGCGGCGCTGCTCGACATCTCGGTCGCCAACTCCGAAATCCGACTGTTCCGCGCGCGCCAGGCGCTGCGCGCCCTGCTGGGAGGCTCGCGATGATGCTGCCGTGGTTGTCGATGCACCCGAGCGACGAGACGTTGTCGCGGCTTGCCGACCGGTCGGAAATCGAGCGGATGCGCTGGCGCGCGGGGCGGCACCTGGCGCGGTGCGCGCGGTGCCGCGG
>DASZNJ010000190.1:0-4579 GCA_035551575.1 Gemmatimonadaceae bacterium | reverse complement strand
CGATCGTGAAGCGCGACATCCCGAGCGTGGTGATCCCGGCGGCGAACATCGACGAGGGGCGGGTCGGGCTCGACAACGGGCGCCTCATCGAGCCGCCGGCGTCGGCGACCGCTCGCGGCGGAATCCCGTACTATCGCGTCGGTCACCTCTATGAGGCGACGGCGAACGCGCCGTCGGGGCGCTACCTCGTCGACGACGCCGGGGCGATCCAGTACTACATCGACCCCGGGATCGGCGGGCGCGAGACGGTGGACTACACCGGGCGCAAGGTCGAGAAGCTCGACTCGCCGAAGTCGCAGATCATGTCGCTGGTCGTCGACGGGATCCTGACGCGGAAGCTGAACTGGGGGCTCATCATGATCGGCGTCTTCTTCGCCGTCGCGATGGAGATCCTCGGCCTCCCGTCGCTGGCGATCTCGGTCGGCGTATACCTCCCCATCTCGACTTCGGCGACGATGTTCGCCGGCGGGATCGTCCGCTGGTTCGTCGACCGGGCGACCGCGGGGAAGACGAACGAAGCCGACGCCGACTCCGGGCCGGGGGTGCTCTTCTCGTCGGGGCTGATCGCCGGCGGCGCGATCATGGGCGTGCTCCTCGCCGCCCTCGCCGCGAAGCGCTGGGACGAGGACCTCAACTTCTCGAAGAACGTGCCCTGGCTTTCCGGCAGCATGGTGGCCGCCCTCGTGATCTTCGTCGCGGCGGTGTGCGTGCCGCTGTACCTGGTCGGACGGAAGGGGACGCTGGCGGGGAGCGAGCACCGTTAGGCAGGCGGGGCGAGATGCTCTCGCCTGCTTGCCCCATGTCATTCCAGCTGGGTCGTGATGTTCGCTCCGCGGATCGAGTACGTGGCGCCCTTCGAGCACTAACAAGTGGAACGACGATTACACGGATTACGCGGATTTCGCGGATCGTTCCTCGGGGCGGGTTGGCCCCCGTGGCTGCCCGAAGCAGTATCCGCGTAATCCGCGTCATCCGCGAAATCGCAGTTCCCACTGTTACGAGCCGGAACGACTTGGGGGCAAGCGCGGCGACACCACCTCGCCATGCTTGCCCCCAAATCAGTTCGACCGCGGTGCGAACTGCTTAGCCCTGACGGGCTGTCCTCTGCGAAACCTCTGCGTCTCTGCGTCGCTGCGTCTCTGCGGCGCCCTTCCGCAGTCCTCCCGCGGTTCCGCAGTCACCCGCAGTCCCTCGCCCCCGAACAAACTCCGTGCCTCCTCCCCGGGGTTTGTTTGGTTTTCCCTCTGAAAAAAGGCATGAGGAATTTCAAATAATCCGTGACGCAGAGTACGGTGAGTGTGTCTTTCCACCGGGAGTAATCAATTGGTCCGCGACGATGCGGACCGGAGCTCCCGATTCTGTCTGCCAGGTACGCCGTGTCACGTCGCCGCGGGAGCGCGCTCGCATCGTGCGCCCTCATTTTGGTCGTCGCCATCGTCTCCCCGAGCTGCCACGTCGCCGACGTGATGGCGCCGGGCAAGGTCGGGCGCATCGAGATGACTTTCGCCGGCGACTCGACGGTCATCGCGGCGGGAAGGATGCTCCCGCCGATCCGCGTCACCAACGACGGCGCCCCCGTGCCGTCGCCGCGCTTCCGTCTCTCCTCGTCGGACACCACCATCCTGACGATCGCCGGCGACTCGCTCGTCGGGCGACGGCTGGGCGAGGCAACGCTGACCGCCACCCTCGAGAGCTCGCTCTTTCCCACCGAGGGGCCGCGGCTGACGCAGAAGATCCGCGTCGTGCCGAAGGCGATCACGGTCACTCCGTCGGTGGTCCGCTTCCAGGCGATCGGCGACACTCTCTCGCTCTCCGTCGTCGCGACCGATGCCAACGGGCTGGTGATCTCCGATGCTCCGGTCGCGTGGACCTCGGGAGACGCGGCGATCGTGCAGGTCAACGGGGCGCGACTGACGGCGGTGCGCGCCGACAGCACCGACGTCCGGGCCGCGGTCGGACGTGACAGCGTCCGGGTGCCGGTGATCGTGACCCAGCGCATCGCCTCGTTCAGCTTCCCCGCCCCGCTGATGCTGCTCGACGCGATCGGCGCCGAGACGACGCTGGTGGTCACCGCGCGCGACGCGAACGGCAATGCGATCCCGAACGCACCCGCGCCGCTCTGGGAGTCGTCGGACACCACTCGCGCGACGGTCAGCGTCGGCGGCGTCCTGCGCGCGGTGCGCAATGCGCAGGCGGCGGCGAACGTCCACGTGCGGGCACGCCGCCCCGATGGCGCCGATTCGCTGCTCGTCGTCGTCGACCAGGTGGCGAAGCGCGTCCTGATCACGCCGGTCACCGACACGATCATCAGCTCGATCGGCGCGAGGATCCGGCTCACCGCCGACGCGTACGACCGGCTCGGGCAGCTCGTCACCGACGGCGCGCCGCAATGGGAGGCCCTGCAGCCGACGATCGCCAACTTCGACGTCAGCCCGGGACAGAGCGTCTGGGTGACGGGGCTCAAGACCGGGCACGGCACGCTGATCGCCCGGACCGACGGCGCGGCGGACAGCGTCGGCGTCACGGTGCTGAACGAGCCGGCGTCGATCGTGGTGACCCCCTCCGACACCGTGCTGCGCAGCGCCGGTGACACCCTCCGCTACGGGCTGACGCTGCGGGCGCAGGTGTACAATGGCGAGGGGACGCTGATCGCCGGGGCGCCGGTCACGTGGGTCACCCCCGACCCGGCCGTCGTCCGGCTCCTGCCTGACGGCGACGTCGTCGCGCTCGACAGCGGGCGGGCCCGCGTCATCGGGCAGATCACGACGTCGAGCGGGCGACAGCTCGCCGACACCGCCCTCGTCGCGGTCACCAACGTCCCGGCGCTGGTCCGGATGCTCGTCCCGCTCGACACCCTCATCTACCTCGGCGACACCCTGACCGTCCCGGTGCGGATCGAGAACGCGCGTGGCGCGGCGCTGCCGCCGACGCGCGTCCGCTGGTCGTCGAGCGACCCGCTGATCGCGACCGCCGACGCGCGGGGCCGGGTGACGGCGAACGCGGTCGGGACGACCTGGATCGTCGCGTCGACCGATCCCCTCACCGTGCGCGACTCGATGCAGCTGGTCGTCACCAACAACGCGGCGTCGATCACGATCGACGCCCATGCGGCGGGGGCGGTCGACACTCTCCCGGCGCCGGGGGCGGTGCTGCCCTACACGGCGACGGTCCGCAACGCCGCCGGGGCGACGGTCACCGGCTTCGCGCAGCGCTGGACTTCGTCGGCGCCGACAGTGGCGACCGTCGGGCAGGATGGTGTCGTCACCGCGACGGGGTACGGCACGACGCTGGTCACGGTCCAGGCGGCGAACGTCCTCGACACCGTGCGTGTCGTCGTCCACCACCCGAGCCGGATCTGGATCGACCAGGCCCGCGCCGGCACCCCGGCGTTCGGCACCTTCGCCAGGCCGTTAGGCACCGTCGGCGCCGGCGCGGCGATGGCGCTGCCGGGGGACACGCTGTGGATCGCGCCTAACGGCACGTACATGGAGCGGCTGTCGATCGCGTCGACGCTGACCGTCGCCGGCGACTCGAGCGCCTTCCTCGCCGCGGGGCGCAACCCGTCGGCGTTGCCGCAGCTCGTCAACCCGGCGACGGCGCCGGCGATCGCCGCGACCGGCGGGACGCTCACCCTCAGCCACCTCGTCATCCGCAACGGCGCGGACGGCGCCGCGGTCGCGACCACCGGCGCGGACGTCCGCATCGACGCGGTCTACGTGAACCCGGGGAGCGCCGCGACGCCGCGCGGCGGTGGCATCGTCGTCGTCTCGGCCCCGGCGGTCGTCGTCATCGACTCGACGAGCGTCGAGGGAACGGTCGGCAGCGGGATCCGCGTCAGCGGCTCGGCCGGCGTGCGCCTGACGCGGAACCGCGTCACCACCGTCAGGCGGGCCGGCGGCGGTGCGCTCGAGGACGGCGCCGGGATCGCGGTGACCGGGGGCAATGCTCCGATGATCTCCGCGAACACGGTCCGCACCGCGGACGGGGTGGCGATCGTCGCCAGCGGGATCGCGAACGGCTCGGTGACGGCGAACGTCCTCCGCGGCGAGCGGCAGCTCATGCTCATCGACGCGGCGAGCGGGCTGACGTCGGTGCGCGGCAACAGCTTCGACCTCGCGCGGCCGGGTGACGATCCGTTCACGGGGAACTCGACCACCGACGGACGGTCGGGGCTCGAGATCCGCGGCTCGTCGTCGGTCCAGGTGAGCGGCAACGGCTTCCACGACCCCGCCGGCCCGACCAGCCTGATGGACGCGATCCATCTCGTGGACTCGCGCACGCTGCGTCTCGACCAGAACAGGGTCATCGGCGGGCGCCGTGCGGTCCGCTCGGAGCGGTCGAGCTGGGAGATGCTTCGCTCCCGGGCCGACAGCATCGCCCTCACCATCCAGGCGTCAGGGAGCGACACGATCTCGCTCACCGACGACACCCTGTCGGCGGCGGGGACGGCGTGCATCGGCGCGCGCGGCGCCGAGCTGACGATGGCGCGCCTGGTACTGAGCCAGTGCGGGGTCGGCGACATGCCGGCGCTCGGGCTCGTCGGCGGTGCGCTCGCCAGCGACCTCCTCGACATCAGCGG
>DASZNJ010000189.1:0-6019 GCA_035551575.1 Gemmatimonadaceae bacterium | reverse complement strand
CGTAGGTTTCCGTCGAAATGCAACAACGGTCCCCCGGCGATTGCCGGGGGACCGTTGTTGCATTTGCGGGGGGAAACACCAGCCAGCATATTGGGGCCGGGTTGCCATCGCCGGTCGTGGTGATCGCGCGATGTGGAGGGGAGGAGGCCCCGGATGAAGACACTCCACAGCGAGGGATGCGTGAGACGCCACGCGACCGTTGTGATGGCGATGTGGATGATCGCCGCGTTGGGCGCGGGTTGCGGTGGAGCTCGCCCGCAGCACCTGCAGGAGCCGCGCCCGGTAATGGACCCTGATTTCATCTCGCTTGCAGAGATTCGGAGATCCGGCGAGGCGACGGCGTACGACGTCGTCGAGACGCTTCGACCGCTCTGGTTCCACAAGCGCGGGCCGCAACGCTTCATCGATGAAGGAGATGTTCTCGTCTACCTCGGTGATGCCCAACTCGGGCGCCGCGAGGTACTTCGCGAGATCGCAGCTTCCGCGGTTGCGTCGATGCAGTTCCTCGACGCCGGCAAGGCGAGCTACCGATACGGAATGAACCACCCCTATGGTGCGATCATCGTTTCGACCGTCTTCCCTCCGGGCCAATAGTACTTGCCGGGGCGGCCGCGAACCGCGCTGTGAGACCGGTCGCGCCCAAACAACTTCTTGACAACCTCCTCGCGAAGGCGTATCTGTAGCGCCTGATCTACCGGCATTTTCTGGCCAGATCGTCGTCCGCCGTGACTCGCCTGCCTCGAGCCACGGCGCGTGCTTATTACCATCCTGAGGAGGCAACGTGAAGAAGTTTTCTGTTCTAGCCCTGGCCCTGCTTGCCGGCGCGCTGTTCAGCAGCGCCGCCGACGCGCAGCAGCGCCGCATCACCGGGCGGGTGACCGCCACCGGTTCCGGTGAGCCACTCGCCAACACGGCGGTCAACGTGGTCGGCACCGCCATCGGCACCTATACCGCGGAAGACGGCAGCTTCGCGCTCCTCGCCCCCAGCGGAGACCTGACGCTGCTCGCGCGGCGTGTCGGGTTCAAGCGCGCGACCGTCAAGGTCACCGCCGACCAGGCCGAGGCGAACATCGCGCTCGAGCGCGACGTCCTCCAGCTCGAAGAGCAGGTCGTGACCGGAACCGCGACGACGGTCTCCAGCGTCAACGCGGCCAACGCGGTCGCGGTCGTCTCCGGTGAGCGGCTGAACCGCGTGCCGGCGCAGACCGTGGACAACGCACTGCAGGGCAAGATCGCGGGTGCGACCATCACGCAGAACAATGGCGCACCAGGCGGCGGCACCCAGATCCAGATCCGCGGCGTCTCGACGATCAACGGTGACTTCAACCCGTTGTACGTGATCGACGGCGTCATCATGGACAACTCGCAGATCGCGAACGGGTTGACCGTGATCACCCAATCGTCGCGCCAGCAGTCGCCCTCGAGCCAGGACCAGCGCGTCAATCGCGCGGCCGACCTCAACCCGAACGACATCGAGAGCATCCAGGTGCTGAAGGGGCCCTCCGCGTCGTCGATCTACGGCTCGCGCGGCACCAACGGCGTCGTCATCATCACCACCAAGCGCGGACGCGCCGGCAAGACGTCGCTCGACATCTCCCAGCGGTTCGGGACCTCGTCGATCTCGAACAAGCTCGACCTCCGCTGCCTGAACACACTCGGCGACTACATCGACTACACCGGGTCGGCGGGAATCTCGGACACGGCCAAGCGTCGCAAGGCGCTGAGCGGCGACACGGCCTTCTTCAACAAGTACAACAGCGGCACCTGCCACGATTACCAGCAGGAGCTCTACGGGGAGAACCCCTTCAACTACCAGACGGTCGGTTCGCTCCGTGGCGCCACGCAGGGCGGGACCAACTTCTTCGTTTCCGGGCTCGTCGAGCATGACGGCGGCCTCGTCAAGAACGACTACTACAACAAGCAGTCGCTGCGCGTGAACGTCGGCCAGCAGCTGGGCTCGCGCCTGAACCTGCGCGCGAACACCGAGATCATCCACAGCCTCACGCAGCGCGGCGTCAGCGGCAACGACAACACCGGCATCAACCCCTATACGACGTTCTCCGCGACTCCGTCGTTCATCGACCTGAAGCGCCGCGCCGATGGCACCTTCCCGCGCAACCCGATCAACGGCGTCGGCAACAACAACCCGTTCCAGGTCGCGGAGCAGGTCAAGACACCGGAGAACGTCTACCGCCTCCTCGGCAGCGGTACGGCGACCTACAGCCTGCTGGCGATGGACAAGCAGACCCTCGACTTCACCCTTGTCGGCGGTGTCGACAGCTACGGCGACAACGCGAAGATCATTGCGCCGGCCACACTGTACATCGAGCAGGTGAACTCCCTCCCCGGGACGCTGGTCAACACCCAGGCCAACGTGGTGAACGCGAACCTGAGCGGGTCATTGAACCACCGCCTCACCAGCAGCCTGTTCACGGCGACGACGTCGGCCGGCTTCCGCCAGGACCGCCGTCAGACCGACATCCTGTCGACCACCGGGCACGGTGTCTTCCCGGGAGTGACGAACGTCGCCGCGTCGACGCAGGTGCTGACGACCGAAGGGCAGGGTCTCGTCAAGGCGTTCTCGCTCTTTGCGCAGGAGGAATTCCTCACGCTCAGCGAACGCCTCCTGCTGACTGCCGGTGTCAACAGCGAGCGCACCAGCAACAACGGTGATCCGAGGAAGTTCTACGCATATCCGAAATTCTCGGCCTCCTACCGCCTCCCATGGCTCCCGCCGGCCACCGACGAAGTGAAGCTGCGCCTCGCGTATGGGCGCGCCGGCAACCAGCCGACGGCGGGCAACTATACGTTCCTGACCAACATCATCCAGGAAGGCCAGACCGGTTACCGCGCGTCGACAGTCGTCGGCGCGGAGAAGATCCAGCCCGAAGTGTCCGGTGAGCTGGAGGGGGGCTTCGACCTGACGATGCTGAACGGCCGCGCGCGGCTGTCGGCGACGCAGTTCCGGAAGCAGAGCGACAACCTGCTCCTGCAGGCGAGCGTCGCTCCCTCGACCGGATTCTCCAGCCAGTGGATCAACGGCGGGCAGATCGTCAACCACGGCACCGAGATCGAGCTCGGGATGACGCCGGTGCAGACGGCGCACGTCCAGTGGATCTCGAACACGACCTATGCGAGCTACCTTGGCAGGGTGACGCGTCTTCCCGTTTCGCCCTTCATTCCGGTCTCCGGATCGTTCGGCAGCCGGTTCGGAAACGCGTTCATTCAGGAGGGGCAGATCGTCACCGTGCTCCAGGCGATCGATCGCAACAAGCTGGTGTTCATGGGGAATTCGGCCCCGGATTACCAGATGGGGTTCAGCAACGACGTGAACGTCGGACCGCTTCGCTTCTCCTCGCTGGTCGACTGGAGGAAGGGCGGACTCGGCGTCAACCTGACCAACGCGTATTTCGACGGCGGTCTGATGGGCGACACGGCGGTTGGCAACGCGCGCGCGCGCGGCTTCGCCGCCCGCAACGCGGTGTACGTCGAGAAGACCGGCTTCGTCAAGATCCGCGAAGTCACCCTCGGCTACGAGCTGCCTGACGACCTGACCGGCCGCCTCTTCGCCGGCCGGGTTTCGAACACGAGGATCGACCTGAGCGGGCGGAACCTTTACACCTGGACCAGGTACTCCGGGCTGGATCCGGAGGTGTCGAACTTCGGTAACCAGGCGCTGGGGCGTTTCCAGGACGTCACCCCCTATCCGCCGAGCCGCCAGTTCTTCCTGACGATCAACACCACCTTCTGAGCGAGCGCAAATAAATGAAGCGATACATTGCCATCGCACTGGCGGCGGGTGTTGCCGTCGCCGGGTGCAAGGACAACCCGACCGTGCCGCCGATCGACGCGCCCACGGTCAATGCACTGGCCAACCTCAACCCGACCACGCTCGGGCAGCTTGCCCTCGGAGTCACGGGGCAGGATCGCGCGGCGTACGGTTCGACGGCCCTGCTCACGCTGCCCGGGATCCTGGCGCGCGACGTCTACCGGATCGACGCCTCCGAGCCGCGCTACGTCCAGGAAACGCTCGGCGGCTTCGCCGATCCCGGCAGCTTTGCCGGGGGAAGCGGCTTCGCCACGTTCTACACGGCGACCCGTGCCGCGAACACCGTGCTGGTCGCGCTGCGCAACCCGCCGGCCGGGGTCTTCACCCCGGAGCAGATCGCGATCTCGCGCGGCTTCTTCCAGACGATGAAGGCGCTCGATTTCTACCGGATCATCGAGCAGCGCGACACGATCGGGATCCCGCTCCAGACCGACGCGCCGAGCGAGATCACTCCGATCTACTGCAAGCCCTACGTCCTCAACTACATCGCGGCGCTGCTCGACAGTGCGAACGCGAACTTCACTGCCGCCGGCGCAGCGACGGTTCTGCCGTTCACGCTCCCGCCGAGCTGGAGCGAGTTCAAGGCGCAGGGTCGAGACTACAACGTCGACAGCAACCTGGTGAAGTTCAACCGCGGCCTGAAGGGCAAGGTGGATTTCTACCGCGCCCTCAACCGCGCCAGCCCGCAGCCGGCGCTGTTCAACACGGCGATCGCCGAGCTGACACAGGCGCTCGGGGGGAAGGGACCGGGTGCGGTTCCTGCTTCGCAGCTGCCGATCGGGATCTATTATCGCTTCGATCCGGTCGTCGACAAGATCGCCAACCCGCGCGCCGACCAGAAGATCTCGGCGAACCAGGGCCTGCAGGACAGCATCCCCGCTACCGATGCGCGAAAGTCGAAGATCGTGATCCGGCCCTGCGGCACGCCGCCGTGCACCCTGACGGGGAACGGGCTGACCAGCGACTACACCTTCTCATTCGCGACCGCGACGACGGCAAATCAGGTCGCCGCGATTCCGCTCCTCAAGGATGAGGAACTGGTCCTCCTGCGCGCGCAGGCCTACATCGAGATCGGCGATTACGCCAACGCGCTGCTCGACATCAACTCGGTGCACCTCGTCTACGACCCGACTCCCGTTGCCCCGTTCGCGACGAAGGATGCCGGCCGCAGCGCCGTGCTCTTCGAGAAGCGCTGGTCGCTGCTCTTCGAGGGCCCGCAGCGCCTCGTCGACCTGCGTGCGTACGGCTTGCTCGACGCCACGCACTTCAAGAAGGAGCTCACCACCGATCCCTTCCAGTCGGCGTTCCCCATTCCGCGCGGCGAGCTGAACGCGCGCCATCTGACCGAGAATCCGGCCTGCACGGCGTCCTGACATTCGGCAGGTATTTCCAGAAGGATGCCGGCCCGGGGATCGCTCCCCGGGCCGGCGTTTTTCTTCCCGTTCTCCAGGCAGCGCCGGGGGCTGGACAGGGAGGTTCGCGCCAGGGTAGTGGGGCGCGGGCCCGTGGATTCCATGTGAAAGCGGCCGCAGTCGCGGTGCGGACGGCGGAGACATTTGGAGAATGGCGCGACGGGCAACCGAGCGGTATCGTCGCGGCGCGCCTGGGTGCGCCCTCGCCGCGTGGCAGCGCTCACCCCGGTGAGCCGAGCGCATACCTTCCGCCGGCGTTCCGGGAAGCACGTTTTTCCGGTGGCGTCAATTATGCCGAATCGCCGAATGCATCGGTGCCCCCCGTCGTCCCGAACCGCGGGAAGCCGCAAGAGGCTCAAATGGTACGAACCCACTGGATGGGTGTCGTGATCCCGTTCGTGTTGATCGGTTGCGCGGCGCACTACTCCCCGCGCGGCGCGTACGACGCGAACCTGATCACCGAGGACGAGATCGTCGCCTCGCACGCGGCGAGCGCCTACGACGCGATCCACAAGCTGCGGGCGAACTTCCTCAGCAACCGGGGGAAGCTGACATTTTACGGCGAGGCGTCGCCGATGCCGACGGTCTACGTCGATGAGCAGCGCTACGGGGACATCAGCATCCTGACGACCATCCCGGCGGCGGTGATCGCGACGATCCGGCTCTACCGCTCGTGGGACGCGACGACCCGCTATGGGACGAACAACATGGGCGGCGTGATCGCCATCACGACGCGGCGCGGCGGTGACGAGACCGCGGCCTGGCGCGACCGACACTG
>DASZNJ010000188.1:0-4274 GCA_035551575.1 Gemmatimonadaceae bacterium | reverse complement strand
CCAGGTGCCAGGTGCCAGGTGCCAGGGGTCAGGCGCCGGGCACCGCGCTAACCGCAGTACCTTCCTGCTGGCCCCTGGCCCCCGGCACCCCGCCGTCAGGCAGCCCGCGTCAGCACCCTCGGCCCCTCGGCGGTGATCGCCACCGTGTGCTCGAAGTGCGCCGAGCGCGAGCCGTCCTGGGTCACGACCGTCCACTTGTCGCCTAACGTTCGCGTGCCCGCGCTGCCGACGTTGACCATCGGCTCGATCGCGATGCAGAGCCCGGGCACCAGCGTCTGGCCGCGCTTCGGCTTGCCGTGGTTGGGAACCTGCGGCTCCTCGTGCGGCTCGACCCCGATCCCATGGCCGACCAGGGTGCGGACGACGCTGAAGCCCGCCGCCTCGACGACCTTCTGCACCGCGGCGCCGATGTCCCCGATGTGGTTCCCCGGCTGCGCCGCGGCGATCCCGACGTCGAGCGAGTGCTTCGTCACCTCGAGCAGCTTCGCCGTCTTCGCGTCCACCGCGCCGACCGGCACCGTCGCCGCCATGTCCGTGTAGTAGCCCTTGTACTTCACCCCGACGTCGACCGAGACGATGTCTCCCTCGCGCAGCACCCGCGAGCGCGAGGGGATCCCATGAACGATCTCGTTGTTGACCGAGGTGCAGAGCGTGGCCGGAAAGCCGTACAACCCCTTGAACGCCGGGACCGCGCCTTCGTGCCGGCGGATGAACTCCTCGGCGATCGCGTCGAGCTCGCCGGTCGAGATCCCCGGGCGGACGTGCCCGCGCACCGTCTCGAGCGTCGCCGAGAGGATGCGTCCCCCCTCCGCCATGACGTCGATCTCGCGCGCCGATTTCAGCTGGATCATTTCCCGATTGCCTCGAGCGCGCGAGCAGTTACCTCGTCCTGCGTCCCGACCGCGTCGATGGTCCGCACCTGCGCCCCGTGCGTCCGGTACCAGTCGAGCACGGGCGCGGTCTGCTTCGCGTAGACCGCCAGCCGGTTCCGGATCGCCTCCGGGTCGTCGTCCTTGCGCCGTACGAGCTTCCCGCCGCACTTCTCGCACTTGCTCCCCGGCTCGCGCCCGGTGTACGGCGCCTGGCAGTTCTCGCAGACGGTCCGCCCGCCGAGGCGTTTCACCAGCTCGGCCTCGGCGACGTCGAAGAACAGCACCGCATCGACCTTCCGCCCCAGCTCCTTCAGCACGCGATTGAGTCCCTCGGCCTGCGGCAGCGTCCGGACGACGCCGTCGAGGATCGAGCCCTTGCGTGCACCGTCGGCGGCCAGCGCTTCCTTCATGATCGCGAGGATGACCTCATCAGGAACGAGGTCTCCGCGATCCATATATGCCTTCGCCTCGAGGCCGCGCGGCGTGCCCTCGCGCACCGCGGCGCGGAGAACGTCGCCGGTCGCGATCTGCGGGATCCCCAGCTTGTCGGCGAGCCGGAGTGCCTGCGTGCCTTTCCCCGCGCCTGGGGGTCCAAGAAGAACGATGTCCATGAGTGCTCAAAAAACTGAGCGCGACCCTCGAGCTTTGCAAGCGGAGCAAACCTGATTGCTCCGCCCGCCTCTCGAGCGCCGCGCTCCGTCCGGGTGAGACCGCGCCCTGGGTCTAGAAGCCGCTGCCTGTCGCCTGTCCGCGGAACCGCACGCGACCCTTCTTCATGAAGCCGTCGTACTTGCGCAGGAGCAGGTGCTGGTTGACCTGCGCCAGCGTGTCGAGCGCGACACCGACCACGATCAGCAGCGACGTTCCGCCGAAGCCGAACGGGATGCTGAACACGTCCGCCAGCCAGATCGGAAGGATCGCGATCACGGTGAGGAAGATCGCTCCCGGAAGCGTGATCCGCGACAGCACCGTGTCGATGTACTCGGCCGTCTTCGCGCCCGGCTTCACGCCGGGGACGAATCCGCCCTGCTTCTTCAGGTTCTCCGCGACGTCGACCGGATTGAAGATGATCGAGGTGTAGAAGTAGGTGAAGAACAGGATGAGCGCTCCGAAGACGACGAGGTAGAGGGTCGATCCCGGGCCGAAGAGGTCCGCGATCGCCCGTGCCTTGTCGTTGTTCGTGAACTGGGCGATCGCGCCCGGGACGACGATCACCGACTGCGCGAACACGATCGGCATGACGCCGGACGCGTTGAGGCGCAGCGGGATGAAGCTCCGCGACGCCTCTCGCTGTCGTCCCTTCGCCATCGTTCGCTGCGGGATCTGGATCGCGATCCGCCGCGCCGCCATCGTCACGATGACGACGCCGGCGACGACACCGACCATGATCACGACCAGCACGAGCAGGCTGAAGGCACCCAACGCGCCGGTGCTGACGAACTTGAAGGTCGAGAAGATCCCGCCCCACAGCCGCTCGACGATCGAGAAGAAGATCAGCAGCGAGGCCCCGTTGCCAAGGCCCCGCTCCGTGATCATCTCACCGAGCCACATGACGAAGAGCGCGCCGGTGGTCAGGACGAACATCATCTGCAGCTTGAATCCCAGCGTCGGGGCGGCCACTGCGCCGGGGAGCGACTCGACGAAGATCGCGAACCCCCACGCCTGCACCGCCGCCAGGGCCACGGTGATGTACCGCGTCCACTGGTTGATCTTCTTCCGGCCCTCCTCGTCCTTCTGCATCTTGTCGACCTGCGGGACGACCGCCGCGCCGATCTGCAGGAAGATGCTCGCCGAGATGTACGGCATGATCCCGAGCGCGAACACCGTCGCCCGCGACAGCCCCCCGCCGACGAACAGGTCGTAGAGCCCGAGGAGCCCGGCGCCGCCGCCCTTCTGCTGCGCGAAGTAATCCGTCAGCGCCAGCACGTCGATGCCCGGAGCGGTGATGTGCGCACCGATCCGGTAGATCGCGAGACACAGGAACGTGAACGTGATCTTCTCCCAGAGCTCGGGAGTGCGGACCATGTCACGCACCGCTGAAGCCGGATTTCTATCCGCCATGTCAGTCCTCGACGCGGCCTCCGGCCGCGACAATCGCGTCACGCGCGGCCTGGCTCACCTTGATGCCGCGCACGGTCACCGCCTTCGTCAGCTCACCGTTGGCGAGGAGCTTCGCCGGACCCTTGCGGCCCCGGATCAGCCCCTTCTCCACCAGTGTCTCGCGCGTGACCTCGCCCATGTCGGCGATGTCGCGCAGCGACACGACCTGATGCTCTTCCTTGAACGGGTTCGTGAACCCGCGCTTCGGCAGGCGGCGCGTCAGCGGCATCTGGCCGCCTTCGAACTGCGGCTTGCCGCCGCCCGGGCCGTGGTGCCCCGAGCGCGCCTTGATCCCCTTGTGACCCTTGCCCGACGTCTTGCCGGTACCCGACCCCGGACCGCGGCCGAGCCGCTTGCGCGGCTTGTTCGAGCCCGGAGCCGGCGCCAGGTTGTGCAGGCCGATCTTGTTGTTGTTGTCCACTGGGGTCACTCCTTCACCGGCGTCACTTCAATGAGGTGACGCACCTGCTTGATCTGTCCGCGCAGCGACTCGGAATCCTGCTTGACGACCGACGCCTGGTGATGCTTCAGGCCGATCGCCTCGAGCGTGCGGCGGATCCGCCACGAATGGCCGATCCCACTGCGAACCTGCTTGATCTGCACCTGGCCGCTCGTCGCCGGCTGATCCTTCGCCGTGTGCTTCGGGCCGCGCGTCCGGTGCCATACGAATGTGCGTGGCATCTTACACCGCCTCCTTGACCTTGGCGCGCGACCGGTAGCCGAGCGACGACACTTCGACGCCGCGCTCGCGCGCGATCTGCTCGACCGTCGTCAGCTGCGTCAGCCCGTCGAGCGCTGCCAGAACCATGTTGTGCGGGTTCGTCGAGCCGAGGCTCTTCGTCAGGATGTCGCTGATGCCGGCGCATTCCATGATCGCGCGAACCGCGCCTCCCGCGATCACGCCGGCGCCGGGAGCAGCGGGCTTCATCAGCACCCGGCCCGCGCCATGCTTGCCGACGATCTCGTGCGGGATCGTCGATCCGGTCCGCGGAACGCTCTTCATGTTGCGACGCGCGCCGTCGACCGCCTTGCGGACGGCTTCCGAGACCTCGTTCGCCTTGCCCGTCGAGAAGCCGACCTTCCCCTGGCCGTCGCCGACAGCGACCAGCGCATTGAAGGAGAAGCGACGACCACCCTTCACGACCTTCGCGACACGGTTGATCGCGATCACGTTCTCGACGAGATCGCCGCCCTCGCGGCTCCGCTCGTCGCCACGACCACGGCCCCCGTCACGCCCGCGCCCACCGTCGCGGCCTTCGCCGCCAGGACGCCCACCTTCGCCGCCAGGACCGCGGCCACGGC
>DASZNJ010000187.1:0-4164 GCA_035551575.1 Gemmatimonadaceae bacterium | reverse complement strand
GGCGCCGTCGCCGGCGGACGGGCGGCGCTGCCGCCGCCCGTGGTCCTCACGCCGTCTTCGGATGCGGCCACTTGACCCCCTTGAGCAGCTGGAACCCGATCGCCCGCTCGCGCGACAGCTCGCGGAGCAGCGTCGTCTCGCGCTCGACCGCGGTGCGCGCCTCGCGCCAGCCCCACCGCCGCCACGCGCGGCCGACGATCTGCGCCTTCTGCTGCCAGGTGAGCTCCGAGGTGTCGACCGTCTTCATCGTCCCCGATGGACGCGCCGGCCCCCCGCTCGTCCAGTCCTGCACCTGCAGCTCGACGATCCCCGCTTCGCGCATCATCTGCTTCCACTCGACCAGCATCCGCGGCCGGAGTCCGAGCCGCTCGACGAGCATCTCGCGCGCCGGCCCCCTGATCTCCGAGCTCCACGTCGGCTGCAGGAGGACGATCACGCCTAACGGCTTGGTCACCCGGGCGATCTCGGCGATCGCCCGCCCCGGCTCCGCCAGCGCGGCGATGCTCGGCTCGCCGACCGTCGCGTCGAAGACCTCGTTCTCGTAGGGGAGGTCCTCGAGCGCTGCCAGCTGGTAGCTGAGGGTCGCCCCGCGCAGCGCCTCCCGGGCCCGGCGCTCGGCCGCCTCGATGCGTTCGGCCTCGGGGTCTACGCCAATGACTGTCGCCCCCGTGCGCACCGCGAGCCACTCGGCAGTGACCCCGTCCCCCGAGCCGGAGACGAGGAGCTCGCGCCCAGGCGCCGCTTCGGTGAGCTGGGCGACCTCGCGGTAGAGCTCCTCACCGGTCGCGCGCCAGCGGCCGAGCACCGCCATCTGGACGAGGCGGAGCACCGCGGGCGCTGGCGGGACACGTCCGGCGTCGGTCATCGAACGGCCGCCCCTCGGGCGGAATGCGAGCGCATTCTCGAAAGATACCAGCGGGATGACGCCGTCATAAGATCGAGCCGCCCCTCAGCGCAGTGCGCCAAGGTGGGCGACGGCGGCCGGCCCGAGCCGCTCCGGCGCGTAGCCTCCCTCGAGGGCGCTGACGAGGCGGCCCCCGCACCACGACTCCGAGCGCTCGACGAGAAATCGCGTCAGCTCCACCATGTCCTCGATCTCGAGGGTAAAGCCGCCGAGCGGATCACCGCGCAGCGAGTCGAAACCCGCGGAGATGATGACGAGGTCCGGGATCCACCCCGACGTCGCCGCGTCGACCGCCCGCCGGAGCGCCCCCGTGTACTCGGCGCGCGGGCGCGCTGCCGGCATCGGCACGTTCCAGACCGACCGGTGCGGGCCGCGATCGTCCGCCGCGCCGGTACCCGGGTACCACGGCCACTGGTGCATCGACACGAAGCGGATCGGCGCCTCGTCCTCGACCAGCGCCTGCGTCCCGTTGCCGTGATGCACGTCCCAGTCGACGATCAGGACGCGATCCGCGGCGTGCCGCTTCCGCGCATACTTCGCGGCGATGGCGACATTGCCGAACAGGCAGAACCCCATCGCCCGGTCGTGGAGCGCGTGGTGCCCGGGCGGACGCACCGCGCAGAAGCTGCGCGTCCCATCGGCGAACGCGAGGTCGATGCCGTCGAGCACACAGCCGGTGCCTGCGCGCGCCGCGTCCCACGACCCCTCGCTGACGACGGTGTCGCTGTCGAAGCGCCCGCCCCCCGCCAGCGCCGTGTCGCGCACCAGCGCGACGTACCCGGGATCGTGGGCGAGCGCGAGCTCGTCGGCCGTCGCATGACGCCCCTCCAGGTGCCTGACGGCGAGGAAGAGCTCCGGCTCGTCGCGCAGCGCGCGCGGAATCGCCCGCAGGCGGCCGACGTGCTCGGGGTGCCCCCACCCGGTGTCGTGCCGCCCGCAGTCCGAGTGGGAGATGAATGCGACGTCGCTCAGCTTCGCCGTCTCAACGGACGGGACGGCGGCGGCGATACGTCACGAGGAAGATCGATCCGTCGATCGCGCCCGCCTCGGCCAGCGAGACGTCCTCGTTCAGCACCTCGAACCCGCGCAGCTTGAGCACGAACTCGTCGGGGTTCGCCTTCGCCCCGAGCAGCGCGGTCAGCGCCGCGCGCTTCAGCTCGGAGACCGGAGCGGATGGCGTCGTCTCGACGATCACCGCGTCCCACACCTCCGGCGCCTCGACGCGCAGCGTCATCGTCGGCGCCCCGCTGCCGATGCGGAGCGCGCCGTCGCGGGTGCGCAGCTCCGACACGAATGGCCGGGCGGTCATGCGGCGCTCGCCCCGGTCCGCGGCGCCGCTCCGGCGCCTTCGACGAGGGGCAGCGTCGCGAAGAAGCGCGCGACCTGGGCGTCGAAGAGGTACGTCGAGCCGGTCACCCGCGTCCCGTCGGGCGCGGCGACCGCGCCGATCACCAGCTCCTCCCCGCCCTGTCCGCGGAAGGTCGCGTGGTTCGCCCCCTCGCGCTCGAGGAACGCGGCGTAGATGCCGATGTGCCGCGCGAAGAATGCCTTCGCCTGGCTGAGCACGTCGGCCGGCGAGAGGGTGGTCAGCTGCTCCTGCAGCGTCGGAACTGTCGTCTTCATCGGATGCGTGTTTCGTTCAGCGTGACCGCGACACTGCGCCGCGTGTCTCGACGTCGAGTGGGAGCTCGACGGTAAATGTAGAGCCTTCGCCGGCGATCGAGGCAAGGTCGATCTCGCCCCCGAGCAGTCGCGCCATCCCGCGCGCCAGTGCAAGGCCGAGTCCGGAGCCGCCGTAGCGGCGTGTCATCGACCCATCGCCCTGCCTGAACTCGTCGAAGATGATGCTCTGCGTCTCGATCGGGATGCCGATCCCGGTGTCCTGCACGACGTACACCACCCGCCCGTTGCGCACGTCGACCGAGATCCGGACCTCGCCCTGGTGCGTGAACTTGTAGGCGTTGGCGAGCAGCGACGTGAGGATCTTCACGACCTTCCGCCGGTCGCTGCGCATCTGGGGGAGCAGCACGTCGGGCTCGACGATCTTCAGCTCGACGTTCGCCGGGCGCCCCGGCGTCGCGAGGACGGCCTCCGAGACCGGGTCGCGCGGATCGAAATGATCGACAGTGGGTGCGGTGTCGCCGCGCTTGAGCTGCGTGAGGTCGAGCAGGTTGTCGATCAGCTCGAGCAGCCGCTCGCTCGCGCCCTTCACCTGGCGCAGCGTCGTCTGCTGCTCCGCGGTCACCGGCCCGGCGAGCCCTTCCTCCATGATCGACGTGTAGCCGATCACCGCGGTGAGCGGAGTCCGCAGCTCGTGGCTGACGTTGGCGAGGAACTCGTCCTTCACCCGTCGCGCTTCGAGCGCCTGGAGATACTGTCCCTCCAGCTCGGCGTTGGTGTCCACGAGCGCGGCGTTCGCGCGGCGCAGCTCCTCGATGAGCGCGGCCTTCTCCGCGGTCGCCGCCATCTGGTCGGCGACGAGGCGCAGCAGGCTGCGAGTCTCGCCGGTGAACCCGCCCGACGCCGTGAAGTAGAACGTGACCGCGCCGAGCGTCTTGCTCGCCGACTGCAGCGGAAGGGCGACGATGGCGCGGAATCCCATCTCCGTCGCGACTTCCTGCCAGTCCTCGAGCGATGGATCGGCGAAGACGTCGGGCACCTCGATCACGCGGCGCTCGCTCGCCGCCTCTCCACTCGGTCCGAAGCCAAGTCGCACCTTCATCTCGCCGAGGAACGGGCGAAAGCGCTCGGGCCAGTTGTAGGCGGCAACCAGCGGCATCAGCTCCGATGCGCCATCCACGAGGTACACGCTCGCGAAGTGCGCCCCGACGAGGGGACTCACGCGCTCGAGCGCGAACTGGTAGACGTCCTCCGGCCGGTCCGCGGTGAGGAAGGCATGCACGATCTCGCGCACCGCCATCAGCTCGCGGACCGCCGAGTCCGACGCCGTTTGTGCCACGCTCCCTGATGCGCCGTTGACCGTGCGGATGCTGGTCATGGTCACAAATGTACAGACGAGCCGGGCGGGAGGCCAGTAATTCGTTTGGGGAGTGGGAGTTAGGGGCGAGCCTTGGGCTTCTGGGGGCTCGTGGGGTGCGGCGAGCAGCGAGGTGTGAGAAGTCGGGTGCGGCGAGTAGGGAGGTGTGAGAAGTCGGGTGCGGCGAGTAGGGAGGTGGGAGAAGTCGGGTGCGGCGAGGAGGGAGGTGTGAGAACTCGGGTGCGGCGAGTAGGGAGGTGTGAGAAGTCGGGTGCAGCGAGTA
>DASZNJ010000186.1:0-15062 GCA_035551575.1 Gemmatimonadaceae bacterium | reverse complement strand
GGGGGCGAGCCGGCAGGCGCCGGGGCGGGGACCGTCGAGACGGCCGAGGTGCATGCCGCAAGCGCGACGAACGGAAGCACGGCGATGGCGAGACGCATCAGGAAGTGAACCCGGGTTGGTTGTGACGAGGAGCTGGTCGAGCGGCGCGCTCGCACCGGCGCGGCCACGCCGTCAGCGCGGGGTGGACCACGCCCGGCGCGCCGCCTCCAGCTGCTCCGGAGTGTTGACGCTCGTGAACGGAGACGGACCGCCGCTCGCGGCACGCCTTACAAGATGCACTCGGAGCCGGCGCAGCGCCTCGAGCGGGCTCCGTTCGCCGGCGGCGAACGCCGCGGCCAGCTTCTCCGCCGCCCCCGCGCGGTACAGCGCACAGAGCGGTTCGACCCGCCCATCGACCTCCCATGCCACCGCCTCGGCGTCGCTCCCTGCTTCGACCAGGGGCCAGAGGTGCACCGCCTCGACGAACGGCATGTCCCAGGCGACCACCAGCGTGTCGCGCCCGGTCGCACGCAGCGCGGCGACGACCCCGCCTAACGGGCCGGCACCGGGCGACTCGTCGGGGACCGTCCGCAGGCCGGGGAACGCCCCCGCCACCGCCGGGCCCGCGCCGACGAGGATGACCTCGATCGCGACCTCGCCAAGCGCGGCCATCACCCGGTCGGCGATCCTCGCTCCCCCGACCAGCTCCAGCCCCTTCGCTCCCCCACCGAAGCGCCGCGCCCGCCCCCCGGCGAGGATCGCGCCCGCCGGCGGCCCGGTCACCCGTCGATCGAGTAGGTCGCCCGCAGCGAGTCGTCCTCGGCGACCGACACCGACGTCACCGTCGCCGCACCGCCTAACGCCAGCTGCACGCGCTCGAGGATGTAGCGCGCGATGTTCTCCCCGCTCGGCACGAGCAGCCCGTCGGCGAACTCCGGGATGTCGAGGTTGATGTTGGCGTGGTCGAACCGGTCGCGCACCTCCGCCTGCAGCGCGCGGTCGAGCACCCCGAGGTCCACCACGAATCCGGTCAGCGGGTCGACCGCCCCCCGCACCGTCACTTCGCAGACGTAGCTGTGGCCATGGAAGTTCGGGCGGGCGCACAGCCCGAAGGCAGCGGCGTTGCGCGCGTCGTCCCACTCCGGACGGCGATATCGGTGCGCCGCGGCGAAGCTCACGCGGCGAGTCAGTGTCGTGGTCGGCACAAAAAGAAAATGTCCGGCTCTCACGAGCCGGACAAGTCGGCGAACGATTTCGACCTCAGCGCGCTTCGCTGCCGTCGCGCCCCTCGGGGGTCGGCGACTCGGGTGGCACCCACGCCGTTCCGTCCTCGATCGCGCTCTGCACGTCGGTGGTGCCATACAGCCGCGCGTCGAGATCCTCCTCGAGGTGCTCGGCCTCGGGCGAGAGCGGGAGCGCGCGATCACCGAGCAGCAGCCCCTCGTGCTCCGCCTCGTCGGCGAGATGGTCGTCGATGTCCATCGGGCTCACCGACCGGCGCGTGGGGTTCACGACCAGCTGGTTGTCGTAGTGCTCGACGCCGAGGACGTCGGTCACCACGTGCTCGGCGATCCGCTGTTCCGCCTCGGTGCCGACCATACCCGTCAGGGTGACGACTCCATCCTCGACCTGCACCGTGATCTCCCGCGAATCCAGCCCCGCTTCCGCGGCGAGGTGGGTCCGCACGAGCGTCTTCAGCTCGTCGTCATTGAGGTCGTCGAGGTCGTGGATGTCTTCGAAGTCGTGCGCCATGATCGTTGCTCCGCGGACGTGTGACTGCGAGGACGGGCCGCTCCCGCGTCTCGCGTGCCTAGCGCAGGAACCGGTACGTGAGGCCGAGCGTGAGCCCCGCGTTGTGCCGCCAGCTCGAGGCCGAGGCATCTGGTTTCAGGACCGACGGCGTCGTCGGCGTCGAGATGTACGATCCCGGATACTTGAGCGCGAACAGGTAGTCGGTCACGTCGCCGCGCACCTCCCACCGGTTGAAGCGTCCGCCCGGGACATAGCGAACGCCCGTACCGAGCGAAAGTGCAAAGGTGGTGCCGGAGGTCCCGCCGAATTTGTAGTTGCCAACGTCCGTTGCCGGCTTCAGGTCGGACGCGATGCCAGCGCCGAACTGCACGAGGGGGACGAGCCCGTGCCAGCTCCGCTGGCCGGTCAGGTTCAGCGTCAGCCCGATGTCGGTGAGCAGCAGCGGCGCGGCGACCTCGCCAAGCATGCGCGTTGCCTTCGGCTGGCGGGGATCGAGCAGATGGCGCTTCGACGCTGTCGCTGCACTGCGGATCGTCAGCTGGGCGGGCCCCGCGAGCTGCAGGTCGTAGCGCAGCCCGTACATCGGGGCGCTCCGCGGGGCGACTCCGGCCGGGTCGATCGCCGCGTTGTACCAGCCGGCGACGAACGTCAGGCCCTGGCGCCAGGGCACATCATGGTAGGGGCTCTTCGCCGGATCGTAGCCCACCTGCGCCGCGAGTGGAGCCGCGGCGGCCAGCAGCGCGATCGCGAGCATCCCGTTCGTCACCAGCGTCGTTCGCTTCACTTGCGTCTTCCATCCTGTCGAAGGTCGATGCCGGTCATCTCTGCCGGCCGTTCGATGCCCAGCATCGAGAGAATTGTCGGTCCAACGTCGCACAGCGCACCGCCGGGGCGGAGCGTGCGATCTCCATCCGGATCCACCACCACCAGCGGCACGGGGTTCGTCGTGTGCGCCGTGTGCGGCCCGCCCGTCTCGGGGTCGATCATCATCTCGCAGTTGCCATGGTCGGCGGTCACCAGCAGTCGTGCACCCGCCTCCTCCGCGGCGGCGACAACGCGCGTCAGGCACTCGTCCACCGTCTCGACGGCCTTGATCGTCGCCGGCAGCGAGCCGCTGTGCCCGACCATGTCGCCGTTCGCGTAGTTGCAGAGGATGAAATCGTGATCGTTCCCCGCCAGCGCGCCGCAGAGGACATCAGTCACCCCCCGCGCGCTCATCTCGGGCGCGAGGTCGTACGTCGCGACCTTCTGGCTCGGCACCAGCAGCCGTTCCTCCCCGGGATACGGGGGTTCTACACCGCCGTTGAAGAAATAGGTCACGTGCGCGTACTTCTCGGTCTCCGCGGTCCGGAACATCGTCATGCCGCGCCCGCTGACCACCTCGGCGACGATCTTCGCCATCGACTGCGGCGCGAACGCCATCGGGAGGTCGAAGGTCTGGTCATATTGCGTCATCGTCACGACGTGCAGCGCGGGACGCTTCGAGATGTCGAACCCATCGAAGTTCGGGAGGGTCAACGCGCGCACGATCTGGCGCATCCGGTCCGACCGGTAGTTGAAGCAGATCACCGCGTCCCCGTCGTGCATCGGCGCGATGGGGCCCTTCTCGTCGACGACCGTGGCCGGCTCGATGAACTCGTCGGTGACCCCCGACTCGTAGGCCGCTCGAATCGCCTCGATCGGGTCGCGCACCGGCCGTGCGGTCCCGGTCACCGCCGCGCGGTAGAACTTCTCCGTCCTGTCCCAGCGCTTGTCGCGGTCCATGCCGAAGTACCGCCCCCCGATGCTCGCGACTCGCGCGCGCCCCCTGGCCTGCGCGACCGTCTCCTGCATGTACCCGAGCCCCGACGTCGGCAGGGTATCGCGGCCGTCCATCAACGCGTGAATCGCGACCCGTGGCACCCCCTCCCGCTCGGCGAGGTCGAGCAACGCCCAGAGGTGCGTGTCGACTCCGTGCACCCCTCCCTTGCCCATGAGCCCGAGCAGGTGGAGCGTTCCGCCGCTCTGCTTCACCCGGCGGCAGGCGTCGACGAGCGCGGGGTTCTCGAAAAAGGACCCGTCCTTGATCGATTGCGTGATGCGCACGAGGTCCTGCATGACCACCCGACCGGCGCCGAGGTTGAGGTGTCCGACTTCGCTGTTGCCCATCTGTCCCTCGGGCAGTCCCACAGCGAGGCCCGATGCCTCGAGCAACGTGCGCGACCCGCGCTTCCAGAGCGCGTCCCAGGTCGGCGTACGCGACAGCGCGATCGCATTGCCTTCGCGCGACTCGCGGTATCCCCAGCCATCCAGCACGACCAGCACGACCGGTCGCTTGACTCTCCCCGCCATCTATGCTCTCTAGCGTTTGCGTGGTATAATCGGACTCGCCGTGCTCAAATGTATCCGCACCCACAGCGACATGCGACATGTTCACTCCCTGTTCGCTGTCGCGCGTCGCGCGTTCGCGCCCTACCTGGCCGGCGTCGCCCTCATCTCGATCGCGGCTCCCGCCGCGGCGCAGAGCGTTGCCGCTCGTGACGCCGAGCTGTTCGCCAACGCCGGCAGCAACCCCGTGGCAACCGTGCGCAAGGGCGCGCCAGTCGCCACCGGCCCGGCCAAGGGCGCGTACGTCCAATCGACGATCGATGGCTGGATCGCCGCCGCACTCCTTGGCGGCGCACGCGACTCCTTCCCGCTCACCGTCAAGCCGGGGGCTGCCGTCCGCCTGCGTTCCTCGGCGAGCGCGCAAGGAGCAATCTTCGCGGACCTGCGCGGGGGGATGGGACTCATCGAAGTCGAGCGGAAGGGCGCGTGGGTTCACGTCCGGCGCACCGGATGGCTCCCGGTGAAGGCGCTCGCCCCCTCGTCACGGTCGGCTACCCAACCGTCCGCCCCCGCGGCCCAAGCCACCAATGCGCCAGCAGCGACGCAGGCTTCAGAAGCGCCCCCTCCGCCGCCCGCAGGCCCCGATACGACCCGGAACGGGCTGGTTCTCACCCCGGTCGTTCAGACGGCGATCGCTGCCTCGCCAGGGGGGGAGCGCCTGGGCTCACTCGGACCCGGCGCCCGCGCGACGGTCACGGGCCGCGAGCGCGGCTGGGTGCGCGTGCAGGTCGAGGGCTGGGTGCGTGAGGCAGATCTCTCCGTGGCCGACACGGCGCTCCGTGGCGCGCTGAGCGCGGCCGACCTGCGTGCGGATCCCGACGGGACCGCCGGCCGGCTCGTCCACTGGGAGGTCGAGGTACTCGCGCATCAGGTCGCCGACCCGCTGCGCAAGGGACTGACCGACCAGGAGCCCTACCTGCTCGCGCAGGGCCCGGCAGGAGAGAACGCGCTACTCTACCTTGCGATTCCTCCGTCATTGGCCGCGACCGCGCGCGAGCTCCCCGACCTGAGCCGAGCGATCATCACCGCTCGGGTCCGCTCGGGGCGGAGCGAACCGGTCGGGATCCCCGTGCTCGAGCTGCTGACGATCGTCGGACGCTGAACCGGCTTCGGCGGTGCAATCATGCCGGTACCCCCCTTGCCTTACTGACACCTCCAGCGGGCTTTCCCGCTGCCCCCTAGCCACACTGTACACGATGGAATCAAACGAATCGGGGACGCCGGCGATCCCGTCTCGCCACGAGACCCCGCTGCACGTACCCACCTCGGAGCTGCCGCCCCCACCCCCGCGCGCGCAGGGCGGACCGCCCGCGTCGGGCGAACGGCGCCGCAGGGGGTGGACTGAGTTCCGCCACGCCTACCCGGGGATCCTCGCGACGATGGCCGTCGCCTTCCTCGTCATGCTCGCTGCCGACGCGTGGCTGGTCTACAAGCAGCACTACTATACGAGCGAGGTCGCTCGCCTGCGCTCCGGGATGAGCGATGCCGAGAAGAAGCAGGCCGACGCGGTCATCGCGACCGAGGAGAACAAGCTTCGTGTCGCGGTCGCCCTCATCAAGCGACAGGCGCAGGGCGACAAGGAGCTGCACGTTTCCATTGCCGTCGACTCGGGGCGCATGATCCTCGAGCAGGAGGGCGCGCTGCTGCGTGAGATGCCCGTCGAGGTGGCACCCGCGAAGAGCATCGGCACCGGGCCGGATACCGTCCGCATGTCTCCGCCGCGCGGGGCGCGCACGGTCGAGAAGGTCCTCACGGGCGGGAGCTGGGAAGTGCCGAAGTGGGTCTACACCGACCGGGGACTGGAAATACCGGCTGACCGATCGGTCAAGGGCGCCCTTGGCCCGGTCGCGATCCTCCTGAACGGTGGCACCGTGATCTACTCGCTGCCGACGGCCGGACCGCTTGCCGATCCGAACTACATCCTTCCGGGGAGTATCCGCGCACGGTCGGCCGACATCAATGCGATCGCGCCGAACCTGACCCCCGGCCGCACCGTCTACCTCTACTGACCGATACGATGGCTTTCGAATTCTTCAGACACGGCGGCCGGATCGCCTGGGGACTCATCGCGGGCGTGGTGATTCTCGCCGGGGTCAGCGTTCTGCTGGTAACCCATACCGCGGAGGCTCGGTACGAGCGCGACGTGACGCGGATGGTCTTCAACCATACCCTCGAAACCCTCGAGGACGTGAAGAAGAGCGTCGGCGCTTCGAACGACACCCTCGAAGCTGTTCTCGCATCCTCCGACGAGGCGCCGGGTGACCGGCCATACATCGTCGTGTCGATCGCGGAAAACCGTCTCTGGTACAAGCAGGGAGATCAGACGCTGTTCAGCACCCGTGTCGCCACGGGGAGCGGCCGTGAGCTGGAGCATGAAAGAGGCGGCTCGCACTGGAAGTTCGAGACACCTCGCGGCCGCCTCGTGGTCCAGCACAAGGAAGCCGATCCTGTCTGGGTGCCGCCCGATTGGCACTTCGTCGAGATGGCGAAGAAGAAGCATCTTGGCCTCGTCCGTCTCCAGCGCGGCCAGGAGATCCCGGCCGCCGATGGCTCGACGATCACGGTCGAAGGCAACGACGTCGTGAAGAAGTACGCCGACGGCCGGATCGTCCCCGTCGAAGTCGGCGAGGGGAAGGAGATCTCCGCCGGCGGCAACATCATCATTCCCCCCTTCGGCACCAACCAGCGCAAGTACAAGGGGGTACTTGGCACGTATCGCCTCGAGATGGGCGATGGTTACGGCATCCATGGGACCGACGATCCGGCGTCGATTGGCCGAGCGGCCAGTCACGGCTGTGTCCGGCTCCGGAACGAGGACATCGAAACGTTGTACCGGATGGTGCCGGTCGGGACGCCGGTCTTCATCTACTAGCCTGTCCGAGCGGTCAGGACTCACCGGTCCTGATCCGGAAGTAGTGTTGGAAGTTTTACCTCTCTGAGGTCTATACTGTCTTCAGAGCAGGTAGCACCCCCGCCTCGGCGGGGCTCCTTGCCAAGGGCAAGCCGGCTGATGGTCAGCCGGTACGCAAAGCCGTGAGGCGGCGGTGACCCAGTCACTGCCGTCCGTCTGGTTACCAGGGAGAGCAGAACGATGAACAGCAGGTACTTCGCCCGCGCGATGACGCGGGCGCTCTGGGTCGGTGGCATTGCGGCGGTCGCGCTCGGCGCGTCGAACGGGGCCGCACGCGGCGCCAGCCTCACCGCGACGGGCGCAGCGGGCGACAGCCTGAATGCCGTCGCGTCCGCGGATGCGACTGGCGGCAGCGCCGGCGAGTCGTCGGCCAGGACGCTGATCGCCGGGATCCCCCGCGACACCGTCTACGGCCGGAGCGGCAAGCTCCGCGTCCGCTTCGTGTCAGCCCGCCGCGGGACCTTCGCGATCCCGATCCTGACCCGCCTCTTCGGGGACAGCGCGGTCCGCAATCCCGGGGTCTACGCCCTCCCGGACAGCGCCGCCGAGCAGCCGATCAGCTTCATCACCCTCCTCCCCTTCCACACCAAGGTGAAGGGCACCGTCGGTTCCTATCGGATCGGCTATTGGCCCGAGGAGCGGGGCCGTCTCCGCAGCGAGGCCTACGAGAATCCCGATGGATTCGTCGTCGTCACTCCGGAGAACCAGGACCTTCAGGTCTCCGAGCACTTCCGCCTCCGCGACTTCCTCACGCACGACCAGCAGGATGTCTGGCCGAAGTACATGGTCCTCGAGGATGCCCTGGTTGACAAGCTCGAGCTGGTGATCCAGGATCTGGAGGCGCACGGAGTTCCGGTCGAGCACATGACCGTGATGTCGGGATTCCGCACGCCGCAGTACAACGCGAAGGGCGTTGGCCGGAGGGGTGGGCGCGCGAAGGACAGCCGCCACCAGTTCGGCGATGCCGCGGACGTATTCGTCGACAACAACCGCGACGGCCGCATGGACGACCTGAATCACGATCGACGGGTGGATTCGCGCGACGCGAAGGTCATCGTCGCCGCGGTCGAGCGGGTGGAGCGGGAGTATCCCGAGCTCGCCGGTGGCGGTGGGGTCTATCGCGCGACTCGCGCCCACGGCCCCTTCGCGCACATCGACGCTCGCGGCTGGCGCGCGCGCTGGAGCCGCAGCTGATGCAGGGCGAACGTCGCGCGCGCCGGCCGGTGCGCCGCGACCGTGCCGGATGGTTGACGATCGCCGCCTTCGCCAGCGCCGCACTCGCCGTTATCGAACTGCACCAGCCCGCGCAGTCGCTCCTCAAGAAGCCGTTCGAAACGCTCGCCGTCGCACAGATGGACGTCTCGCCGAGCGCAGACGCATTCGGGACGAGCGGCGAAGTGAAGCTGCGCGTCGTGCTGCCCGGGGAGCGCGTCGAATATCCGCTCGAGGTGGAAGGCGATCCGTCGAAGCTGGCATACTCGTGGGTCCGCACCGGCGGCGACTCGCTGGCCAGCGCGCCCCTCCCGCTCAGCGGCGCCGAACTGCTGGCCCCGAGCGAGCCCGGGATGTACCACCTGGCGCTCCTTCGCGATGGTGAGCGCCACGTCGTCGACGAGATGACCGTCGCCGTGCTCGTGCCGTTTGCCGAGAAGCTCGGCGCGACGCTCAACGGCTACAAGATCGGGACGTACCTCTCCGAACGGCTCGCCGGGCATCACGATGCGCCCGAGGGGTTCATCGAGGTGGGACCGGGCGACGTCGACCTTCAGGTGACGACCCACCTCCGGGTGTCCGACTTCCTCACGCACGATGGGCAGTCTTCCTGGCCGCGTTACGTCGCACTCGAGCCGAAGCTCCTCGACAAGCTGGAACTCGTGATCTCCCAGGTCCGGCGGATGCAGGGCAGGGATTCAGCCAACGCGGAGTCGGTGGCGCTCGACGTGCACTCCGGCTTCCGCACTCCGAGCCACAACGTCGGCGTCAGGCGCTCGGCGCGGGACAGCCGGCACCAGTATGGCGACGCGGCCGATGTCGCGATCGACGCGAACTTCGACGGACGATATACCGCCGCCGACAGCCGGCTGGTGGCACTTGCGGTCGAGATGGTCGAGCAGGATCATCCGGAGCTACGGGGCGGCATGGGGGTATATACCAGCCGTCGTTACAGCACGCCGTACGTGCACATCGATGCACGCGGCAAGCGGGCGCGCTGGCGGGGCTGAGCGCGGAAGAACGGCACGACCCTGGGAGAGCGAGCCATGCAACAGCACCTGCGGGACCGGATCATTCGCAAGCTGGAATCGCTCTCCGACGAGCGGGGCTATCAGGTCCTCGACTATGTCGAGTTCCTCGAGTCGCGCTACGCCGAGCGCCCCGCCCCCCCCGCCTCGATCTTCCAGCGCTTCGGTGACGCTGTCGAAGACTCGCTCCGGGCGGGGAAGGTTTCCGCGACGACGATCTCCCGCGCGATGGGGTTCATGGGCCAGGCGATGTCGGCGCTCGAAGGAGTCGCGGCTGCTGGCAAGTCTGTTGCGAGTGACATAGCCGGCGCTGCCGGCATGAACGGCTCCCGGACGACCGGGACCCCGACCCCTGGCAGCCCCGCGGCCGGCGCATCCAGCGCCCCGACGACGCCAGGTACATCGAGGTCCGGAGAGCAGTCAACGTGAGTCCAAGAGGCCAGGAAACGACCGCGCGACGCCGGGGCAGCAGCCGCAGCCGGAGCTCCGCCAGCGCCGCCCGCGCGGCTTCCCCCACGCACGAGGCGCCAGTCGAGGAGGGCGTGATCCACCCCCGACGGGGCGCGAAGAAGACGATGATGCACTACATCCGGCAGCTGCCGAACTACCTGCGGCTGCTCGTCGGGCTGATGACTGATCCACGCGTTTCGGGTACGGACAAGCTCCTCGTGGCCGGCGCCCTCGCGTACATCGTCATGCCGTTCGACTTCATCCCGGACTTCATCCCCTTCTTCGGCGAGGTCGACGACGTCTACCTGCTGGTGCTCGCGCTGCAACGGCTGATCGGGAACGCGGGGCGTTCGACGCTGCTCGCGCACTGGTCGGGCGCGGCCGAGGATCTGGCGGACATGAACCTGCGGGCGGTGTTCTCGGCGGCGGCGTTCTTCCTTCCGGCCCGTCTCCGTCGGCGTCTCCGCGGGATGGCCCGCTAGCGCCGACCGTTAGGCACCGACCGGGGGCCCGCCCCCCTCCGGCAGCCGGCCCCCGGGCTGGCTTTACCCGGTCGCCACTGGTACCTTTCGCCATGGCGACTACGATTCCTTCATCGTCACGGCCCGCTTCTCCGGATCGCTCCGGAAGCGGGCCGTCGCGTTTAGAGCAGGCAGGCCCGCATGCGCGCGTACGCGACGAGCCTTCGCTCACCTTCGACGACGTCCTTCTCGCGCCGCGTCACTCGCTGACGCACCCGCGGGACGTCAGCACCGCGACGCGCTTCACTCGCGGCATCGCGCTCAACGTTCCGCTCGTCTCGGCGGCGATGGACACCGTCACGGAATCGGAGATGGCGATCGCGATGGCCCGCGCCGGCGGGATCGGCGTGCTTCACAAGAACATGTCGATCGACCGCCAGGCAGCCGAAGTCGATCGGGTGAAGCGCTCGGAGAGCGGGATGATCCGCAACCCGATCACCCTGCATCCCGACGCCACGCTGCGCGAGGCGAGCGCGCTGATGCAGCGCTTCCGGATCTCCGGCGTCCCGGTGGTCGACAAGGAAGGGAAGCTGGTGGGGATCATCACGAATCGGGACCTGCAGTTCGAGCGAAACCTCGATCGTCCCCTGCGCGAGGCGATGACGCGTGAGCGGCTGGTCACCGCCCCGGTCGGCACCACGCTCGAGGAGGCGGAGCGAATCCTCGGCCGCAATCGCATCGAGAAGCTTCCGGTGGTCGACGCCGACGGGAAGCTCACGGGGCTCATCACCGTGAAGGACATCCACAAGCGGCGGCAGTTCCCGAACGCGAACAAGGACCAGCACGGGCGCCTGCGCGTCGCGGCCGCAGTCGGATCGGGGGGCGACGTATTCGCACGCGCCAAGGCGCTCGTTGATGCAGGCGTCGACGTCCTCGTCGTCGACACCGCGCACGGCCACGCCGACGCGGTACTGGCCTCGACGGCGAAGCTGCGCGAGCTGCTTCCCGACGTCCAGCTGATCGCCGGCAACATCGCGACGCGCGAAGGCGCGCGCGCGCTCGTCGAGCGCGGTGTCGATGCGGTGAAGGTCGGCGTCGGTCCCGGGTCGATCTGCACGACCAGAGTCGTCACCGGTGTCGGCGTCCCGCAGCTGACGGCGATCATGGACGCCGTCGAGGGCGCGGGCGACATCCCGGTCATCGCCGACGGGGGCATCAAGTATTCGGGCGACATCGTGAAGGCCCTCGCAGCGGGTGCATCGAGCGTGATGATGGGCTCGATGCTCGCGGGCACCGAGGAGAGCCCGGGCGAGTCGTTCCTCCTCGAGGGACGTCGCTTCAAGATGGTCCGCGGGATGGGGTCGCTCTCGGCGATGCAGGACGGGAGCGCCGACCGCTACTTCCAGGAGGGGGAGATGTCGCTCAAGAAGCTCGTCCCCGAGGGAATCGAGGGTCGCGTTCCGTATCGCGGCCCGGTCGGGGACGTGCTCTATCAGATGATCGGGGGGCTTCGGGCCGGCATGGGCTACGTCGGCTGTGGCGACATCGACGCGCTGCGCACCGAGACGGAGTTCGTGCGCATCACGACCGCGGGGCTGCGGGAGTCGCATCCCCACGACGTGACCATCACGCGTGAGGCACCCAACTACAGCTCCTGACAGCCAGCGGGGGCGCGTTGTGGAGCGAAGCGCGGCGCCGCGAATTCGCGGCGCCGCAGCCGCTTCCCCCTCGTGTCGTGGGGAAAATCGCTTGACAAAGGACCAGCCAAAGTCCCAACTTCTCGCGCTGTTGGTCCCTACCTCGATGGGCGGGCACTCGTGGTCCCTTCGCCTGCCCCCTCACGACCCTGGAGAAAACCGGTATGGGTTTGTGGTCTACGAAGAGCATGGCGTCCCTGCAGAACGAGGCGACGGCCGAGGGTGAGCATTCCCTCAAGCGGGCCCTCGGCGCGACGAACCTCGTCCTGCTCGGAATCGGCGCGATCATCGGCGCGGGAATCTTCGTCCTCACGGGAACCGCGGCGGCGAATTATGCCGGCAACGCGGTCGTGCTGTCGTTCATTCTCGCCGGCCTCGCCTGCGCCTTCGCGGGACTGTGCTACGCGGAATTCGCCTCGATGATTCCGATCGCCGGCAGCGCGTACACCTACGGCTACGCGACGCTCGGTGAGTTCGTCGCCTGGATCATCGGCTGGGACCTGATCCTCGAATACCTGCTCGGCGCATCGACGGTTGCCGTCGGCTGGGCGGGCTACCTCGCCGAGTTCCTGCGGAAGATCGGTCTCCCGCTCCCCGCCGAGATCTCCGGTGCCCCCTTCGCCTTCGCCAACGGCCACTTCACCCCGACCGGGTCGATCGTCAACCTGCCGGCGATGATCCTCATCGGTCTGCTGACGGTGATCCTGGTCATCGGCATCAAGGAGTCGGCGCGCTTCAACAACGTCATCGTCTTCCTGAAGGTCGCGATCGTCCTCCTCGTGATCGTCTTCGGGTTCATGTTCGTGAACACCGCCAACTGGCATCCGTTCATCTCGCCGAGCGAGGGACCGGGCAAGTACGGGTGGAGCGGCATCGCCCGCGGCGGTGGCGTGATCTTCTTCGCCTACATCGGATTCGACGCCGTGTCGACGACCGCGCAGGAAGCGAAGAACCCGCAGCGTGACATGCCGATCGGGATCCTCGGCTCGCTTGCCGTCTGCACGGTGCTCTACATCCTGATGTCACTGGTCATGACGGGACTCGTTCCCTTCCGCCAGCTCAACGTCCCGAACCCGGTGCAGGTCGCGCTCGACGCGGCGGGCCCCGGCCTCGCCTGGCTGAACTACTTCGTCGGAATCGGCGCCATCCTCGGCCTGGCATCGGTCGTCCTCGTCATGCTGATGGGACAGCCGCGCGTCTTCTTCGCGATGGCTCGCGACGGGCTGCTGCCGGCGGTGTTCGGGAAGGTGCATCCGCGCTTCAAGACGCCGTACATCACGACGATCCTCACCGGCCTCGTCGCCGCGATCCCGGCCGGCTTCCTCCCGATCGAGGAACTGGGAACGCTCGTGTCCATCGGGACGCTGCTCGCCTTCGTCATCGTCTGCGCGGGCACCCTCGTGCTGCGCTACAAGCGCCCCGACCTCCACCGTCCATTCAAGACGCCGTTCGTCCCGGTCGTGCCGATCCTCGGCATCCTCTCGTGCGGCTACCTGATGTCGTCGCTCCCCCGGCAGACCTGGGAGCGGTTGATCATCTGGATGGTCATCGGTCTCGTGATCTACTTCCTGTACGGCCGGTCGCACTCGAAGATCGGACGCGCCGAGTCGGCCGCCAGCACGACGGTCTGATCGCCGCAACGTCAGCCGAAGGCGCGGCGCCCGCAGCGATGCGGGCGCCGCGTCCGTTCCACCACCACCCCGGGCGCGTGTCACTTTCCAACCTTCTCACCGTCGCCGAGACTCGCCGCGCCGACATCGAACGGCTCGCCGCCGTGCTGCGCCCGGGAATGCGCGTCGCCCTGTCGACGCACATCAACGCGGACGGCGACGGCTGCGGCTCGGGCGTCGCGCTGGCGCGTCTCCTCGCGCAGCGTGGGCTGAGGCCGTTCATCGTCAACCCGACGCCGTGGCCGGCGATGTATCGCTTCCTCCTCGGCGACGATGTCGTGGATCGAAGCCCCGAGGGCGCCGCCGCGCTCCGCGATGCCGACGTCCTGGTCGTCGAGGACATCAGCGACCTGAAGCGGCTGGGCGCGCTCGCCGAGACCGTGCGACGGCTGACGATCCCGAAGCTCGTGATCGACCATCACCTCCCGAGCGACGAGCCGCCGAGCGACATCACCCTGAGCGACACGACCGCGTGCGCGACCGGTGAGCTGGTATTCGACTTCGCGTCGGTGCTCGGTCTCGAGCTGACCGCGCCGATCGCCCAGTCGCTCTACGCGGCGATCCTCACCGACACCGGTGGCTTCCGTTTCAGCAACACGAGCCCGCGCTGCCACGCCATCGCCGCCGCGCTGCTCGCCGCCGGCGTCGATCCCGAGGAGATGTACACGCGCATCTACGCGTCGGCCCCGATCGGCCGCCTGCAGCTGCTCGGGGAAGCGCTCGAGACGCTCGGGATCGATCGCGAGCACGGCATAACATGGATCTCGGTCGCCTCGGGCGCGCTCGAGCGCCACGAGGTGCGCAGCGAGGATCTCGACGGGATCGTCGAGCACGCACGCTCGGTGTCGGGCACGCGGCTGGCGCTGTTCTTCCGTGACCTCGGCCACGGCAAGGTGAAGGTTTCGTTCCGCAGCACCGGCGACGTCGACGTGAACCGGTTCGCGAGGCAGTTCGGCGGCGGCGGCCACGCGAAGGCAGCCGGTGCGCTCGTCCCCGGCACGCTGGAGTCGGTGCGCGAGACCGTAGTCGGGGCGGCACGCGCCTATCTTGCCGAATCACAGCCGGCAGGCATCGAGAGCTGAGCTCCCGGGGTCACGGCTGCGCGGGGGGCGCGCCGGGCCGTTAGCTTTCGGGCATCTCGCGGTGCGGTGCGACAGTGCAGGCGACCGCGGGGTCGGGGGCGCACCCGGGTTCTCGTCCGGCCGGCCGCGCCTCCGTCCCTCGACCCGATCCGACTCCAGATGGCCCAGAATCTCCAGGAGCGCGTCGTCAGCGCGCTCTCTTCGGTGGCAAGCCCGCGCGCCGGTACCGACGTGCTCAACGCCGCGATGGTCCGCGACCTGGCGACGACCGTCGACGGCAAGGTCCGCCTAACGGTCCTCCTTTCCCCAGCCGACGACGCGGCGATCGTCCGCGACATCCGCCAGGCGATCGAACGCGTCGACGGCGTCACCGACGTCCGCGTCGACGTGAAGGACTCGACCGAGCGCGGCGCCGGCGGCGCGACCCCGCCCCCGCGCAGCATGGCCGGTGCG
>DASZNJ010000185.1:0-13056 GCA_035551575.1 Gemmatimonadaceae bacterium | reverse complement strand
ACACGATCGAGAAGCTCGGGATCGAGGTGAGCGAGCGCTACCTCGCCCGCGCGCAGGTCGTGCTCGCCTGCGGAGAGCGCCCCGAGGACGTCGCGGCGACGATCCGGCGCATCGCGGCGATCTCGCGGGCGCCGACGATCGGCGTACTGACGAAGCAGGATCTGCTCGAGGCGGGTGACGCGGCCGGGGAGCGGGACGAGGACGCGCCGCGACTCGTCCGCGTGAGCGCGGAGAGCGGCACCGGGTTGGGTGAGCTCCTCGCGCGCGTCGAGGAGACGCTGGCGTCGTCATTCACCGTCGTCGCGCCCGACACGCCGGTGGTGACGCGGGCGCGCCACCTCGCGGCACTGCGCGTCGCTCGCGCCGAGATGCGCGAGTTCAGTGAAAGCTGGCAGGAGGGCGAGCTTCCCGCGCCGGTCATCGCGGTGCATCTGCGCGCCGCGGTCGCCGCGCTGGAGGAGCTGGTCGGGGCGGTCGATACCGAGGATGTGCTCGACCGGGTCTTCCGCTCCTTCTGCGTCGGGAAGTAGGAGTGACGCTCGCGCCGGGCCGCGCGCCTAACGGCGCGGCGCGGCTTCGCCGCTCGTCAGGCCGTCGCGGCGCCCGAGCGGGCGAGGTCGGTCAGCTCCGGTGCGCCGGCGCGGATCGCCCATGACAGCCCGCGAGCCTTGATCGCCGGCTCGACGATGCGGGCGCCGACGAGATATCCGCTGCGCTCGGGGAGCACGTAACGGTCGACGGTTCGGGCCTCGTCGCTCATCCCCCCCGACAGGTAGCGCAGGCGCAGCCCGAGTGCCGCCGAGTCGAGGTCGGGGGCAACCGCGCGCGCGATGATGCTCTCGAGCTCGCGGACCCGCGCGTACTGCCGCCGGCCGTAGCCGAAGTACTCCCACGCCGCGTGTCCGGGGCTGATCGCCTGCGACACCTGCACGGCGAGTCCCTCGTTGACGAGGAGCTCGCGCAGCGTCGCGTGGCGTCCGGTCTCCCAATAGGAGTAGTAGCCGCCGGCGGCCTCGATCAGGGCGCGCATCTCGCTGCGGCTCCCCGGGGAGGTGTAGCGCACGGCGTGCGCGATCTCGTGCGCGAGCCAGAGGGGAACCAGCTCCGGATCGAGCCCGAGCCCCTGCGTCTCGGCGTTGGCGACGCTCGTGAAGTGTTCGAGGCAGACGAAGGCGATGCCGCGGCCGTTGACGACGAGCTCACCGGCGTTCGCGGCGCCGACGCCGACCATCAGGACGACGTCGATGTCGACATCGGTGTCGAGGAGAGTCGCGCACTGTTCTTCGGTCGTGCGGGCGAGCGAGACGACATCCGTGCGCTCGAGCATCGCGCGCAGGTCGCTGCGGTCGGCAGCGACGGTCGATTGCACTACATCCTGGAAGTGGGCGCCGTCAGGGTCGACGACGTAGTTCTGCCAGTAAGCCGAGAGGAGGCTCTTGTGGGCGTCGAAGTAGCGTTGGTAAGCGGCAGCCGGGTCGGCGCTCTGCAGGGCAGCGAAGAAATCCGGCAGCAGGTTGATGAGCATCAACTCCCAGGTCGCGGGTGGCGGCGCGGAACCGGCGAGTTGCCCGGTGGTGAGACGGGCGGAATGATAGCGGGACACGTGAAAGCGAACAAGGGCGGGTCTTCGGGAGGTGTGGCACAGAATTTCCTTTACGGCAGGAGCGGGGAAGCAACAGGGAGCAGGTAGCCAAATGACGACGCTGCAGCAAATCGACCTTCGGTGTCCGGTCTGCGACACGAGATTCCGCTCACAAGCGGTCGTCTCGACCAATTCGTTCGGTGGCAAGCGGACGGACTTCCACGAGCGCGCGGCCGGCACGCAGCCGCTCCCGTACCTCATCCACACGTGCAACCGGTGTGGGTACTCGGGCGCCGAGCGCGATTTCACGGAAGAAGCCGACGTGACGCCGACGCTGAAGGAGCACGTCTGGAACGAGCTCGCTCCTGTTGCCTCGACCGGGATGACCGGCTCGGAGAAGTACGAGGCTGCGGCCAAGGTCGCCGACTGGCAGTCGAGCGAGCCGCGCCACGTCGCCGACCTGCTCCTCCGCGCCGCCTGGTGCTGCGTGGACGAGAACGACAGCGAGGCCGAGCGCTTCTTCCGTCGCAAGGCAGCGTGGAAGTTCGAAGAGGCGCTGGCCAGCTTCGACGGCGTACCGCGCGAAGAGCGCGCCGTGCTGAGCTACCTGGTCGGAGAGCTGTGGCGCCGTGTCGGTGACCAGAAGCGCGCAGCAATGTGGTTCAACACCGTTGCCGACGAAGTCACCGATCCCCAGACGCAGCGCTGGATCATGGACGCCGCCCGCCAGCAGCGCGATTGCCCGCGCGAATGGTTCGGATGAACGGCAGCCGTTAGCTGTCAGCCGGCAGCTGGAAGAAACGGCGGCCGGACGATGGATGTCCGGCCGCCGTTCGAGTTTCCGGTGTCGCTCGACGCTAACAGCCGATGGCCGATGGCCGATGGCTGCTCTCTGCCGTCACCGCGTCCCGAACAGCCGGTCGCCGGCGTCGCCCAGACCGGGGAGGATGTAGCCCTGCGGGTTCAGCTCGCGGTCGAGTGCAGCGCAGTAGACGATGACGTCGGGGTGTGCGTCGGCAAGCTTCTTCACCCCTTCCGGAGCGGCGACGAGACAGAGGAAGCGGATGCGGGAGGCACCGGAGCGCTTGAGGGAGGCGACGGCGGAAACCGCGCTTCCGCCGGTGGCGAGCATCGGGTCGAGAACGAAGAAGTCGCGTTCCGACGTGTCGCCAGGCACCTTGAAGTAGTAGTCCACCGGCTCGAGGGTGTCGTGGTCGCGATAGAGCCCGATATGGCCGACCCTCGCGGCGGGCACGAGGCGCAGGATTCCCTCGACCATGCCAAGACCGGCGCGAAGAATCGGGACCAGCGTCAGCTTCTTGCCGCTGACCTGCCGGCCTTCCGTCTTCTCGAGCGGCGTCTCGACCGGAACCGCCTCGAGCGGCAGGTCGGCGGTTGCCTCGTACGCCATCAGCATCGCGATCTCGTCGACGAGCTCCTTGAAGATCTTCGTCGGGGTTTGCTGGTCGCGAAGGAGCGTGACCTTGTGCTGTACCAGCGGGTGCTGCACGAGACGGAGTGTCGGGAAACGCGGGGTGGTGTCCATGCAGGGGAAGCTAGTAATTTCGCCAGCATGAAAGAATACCAGGCGGTGATGTTGCGTCTGACCCGGCAGCCGCGCGACGACGAGGACGCGCTGACCGACCTGCTCAACGAGCGCAGCCGCTCGCGGTGGGAGCCGGCGATGATGGCGCAGGACGGAACGAGATTGACGATCGTGTTCCAGCGGGACGTCGTCGAGCCCTGACACGCGCCCCACCGCAGGCAGCGGTGAGCGGGCGGGGGCCAACCCGAAGCGGAGATCCCGATGGAGCTCGAGTTCCTTGGTGCCGCGCGAGAGGTCACGGGCTCCTGCCACATCCTCCGCGTCAACGGCCGCACGGTGCTGCTCGACTGCGGGCTGTTCCAGGGGCGACGCGTCGCGAGCGACGAGAAGAACCGCACACTCCCGGTTCCAGTCGACGAGATCGACGCGATCGTGCTCTCGCACGCGCACATCGATCACTCCGGGCGCCTCCCGTTTCTCGTCAGCCGGGGCTACGACAAGACGATCTGGGCGACGCCGGCGACGCGCGACCTCTGCGCGATCATGCTCGCCGATTCCGCGCACATCCAGGAGCAGGACGCGCGCTTCTACGCGAAGCGATCGAGGCAGACGGTGTTCCCCCTCTACTCGCTGCGCGACGCGACGCGGGTCCAGGAGCTGATGGTCGGCGTGCCGTACGGCAGGACGATCGACGTCGTCCCGGGGATCCGGGTCACCTACGTCGACGCCGGCCACATCCTCGGCTCGGCGTCGGTCGTCGTCGACTGCACCGAGCAGGGGACGACGCGCCGGTTGATCTTCTCCGCCGACATCGGCCGGTACGGGCTGCCCATCATCCGCGATCCGCATCCACCGTCAGGCGGCGACGTCGTGCTCCTCGAGTCGACGTACGGCGATCGCGACCATCCGCCGGTCGAGGACATGCGGGGCGCGCTGGCGAAGGTGGTCACCGAGACCGCGGCGCGCGGGGGCCGCGTGCTGATCCCGGCGTTCGCGGTCGGACGGACGCAGGAGATCATCTACGACCTGCACGTTCTCGCGCGCGAGAAACGGATTCCACCGATCCCGATCTACGTCGACAGTCCGCTGGCGATCGACACGACGGCGGTGTTCGAGCTGCATCCTGACCTGTTCGACCAGTCGGAGGCGTTCATCCGCGAGGTCAACGAACTGTTCCGCTTCGACCTGGTGCACTACACCCGCGACGTCAGCGAGTCGAAGGCGCTCAACAGCGCGCAGGGCCCGATGATCATCATCGCCGCCTCGGGAATGGCCGAGGCGGGACGAATCGTCCACCATCTCGCCAACGGGATCAGCGACCCGCGCAACACGGTCCTGATCGTCGGATTCCAGGCCGAGCACACGTTAGGCAGGCGCATCGTCGAGCGGCAGCCGGTGCTCCGGCTCCTCGGCGATGAGCAGCCGCTGCGGGCGCAGGTCGTGATCCTCAACGGCTACAGCGCGCACGCCGACCGGAGCGAGCTCGCGCGGTGGCTTGGCGACGTGCGCAAGGCATCGCCCGCGCTCGGCACCGTCTACCTCGTCCACGGTGAAGCGCCGGCACAGGACGCATTCCGGTCGCAGCTCACCGCCGACGGCTACACCGTCGAGACACCCACACCACGCACCCGGGTGACCCTCTGAGCACCGACGCGGTCCGGCGCGACCAGAACGAGTCGGCGCCGGCGAAGATCCTCGCCGCCGCCGCGCGCCGCGTGCGCGACGCGGGACTCGTGCGCCTGAGCATGCAGGACGTCGCCACCGAGGCGGGGGTGAGCAAGGCGCTCATCCACTATCACTTTCGCGATCGGGATGCGCTCCTCGCGCGACTCATCGAGTGGCTCACCGAGCGCGTGCTGAGTCGCGAGCGGACCGCGATGCACGACTGCCCGCCCCCGGAGGCGATCGACGCGCTCTGGCGGTGGATCGACCGCGAGCTCGAGCTGCGCGAGCTGCGCGTCCTGCTCGAGCTGATGCACGATCCGGCGCCCGGCGCGGTGCTCGCCGCCCGGCGGTCGGCACGGCTGCGTCATGCACAGGCCGAGGCAACGACGGCACATCTCTTCAAGCTCCTGCAGCTGAAACCGCGCGTGCCGACGGAGCTGATGTCGGGCGTCGTCGTCGCGATGCTCGACGGGCTGGCGCTCGAGGCCGCGCTCAACCCCGATCGCGAGTCGCGCATCTCCTTCGACGTGTTCTGGCTCGCGCTCCTCAGCCTCGCCGAGTGAATCCGGGTTCGCGCAAGTCGTTCCGCGCGCCGATCGCGGTGGCTAGCTTGGACACGATGACTGGGAAGAGCCGATTGCGAGTGCTCGGCGTCGCCGGGCTCCTCCTGCTCGGCCTCTGGGCGCTGACGATGGTGGAGGTCGTGATCACCGGCAGGCGGGACGAGGCGCGTCCGGCGACCGCGATCGTCGTTCTCGGGGCGGCGCAGTACGTGGGGCGGCCGTCGCCGGTACTCCGCGCCCGGCTCGATCACGCGATCGCGTTATGGCGTGCGGGGCTGGCGCCTCGGGTGATCTTCACCGGCGGCCGCGGTGACGGCGACACGACGAGCGAGGCAGCGGTGAGCCGGCGCTATGCCTTGCGCCGTGGCGTCCCGGACAGCGCGATCGTCCTCGAAAACACCGGGCGAACGACGCGGGAGTCGCTCCAGGGCGTGGCGGCGATCATGAGCGGCCAGCCCCGCCGTGACGTGATCCTGGTGAGCGACCCCTTTCACATGCTTCGGTTGTCGATCCTGGCGCGGCGGCTCGGGCTGAACCCGCTGACGTCGCCGACGCGAACGAGCCCGATCTCGCAGAGCCGCGACCAGACGTGGCGGTACGTCGTCAACGAATCGTTGAAGGTGCCTGTGGTCTACCTGTTCGAACGGAGTGCGCAATGAGGTGGCTGGTCGCGGCTCTGGTGGCGGGTGCCGTGGGATGTACGGAGCGAACGAGCAGCGCCGATGCCGCCCGCGCCGATTCGTCTGCCGCGGGCTACGCCGTGGGAGTGCGCGCGGAGCGAAGCGCCGTCGGGGTGGCGAGCAGCGCGGCATCGCCGCCCGACTCGCAGCGGCCGGTGGCCGCCCGCATCGCGAGCGCCACGCCGACGGTGGCGGCGCCGCCGCGCGAGGCTTCAACCGGGACCGGCGATCCCGCGCCGGTGCGGGACACGATGGGAGCCGGCGCGGGGGAGACGGCGAACGCGCCGGACGTCGCGACACGTCCAGGGCCCGTTGATTCGACGGCAACGGGAGTCTCCGTTCCCGAGGGGCCGGTGCGCGTCAACGAGTTCCTCACCTACGACCAGCGGTCGCGTACCGTCTCGCTGCAGCTCATCGCCGGCTACAATGGGCTCAACGGCTCGCTCAACTACAACGGCGCGACGCGCGGCAGCCATGGGCTGTACGTCCCGACCGGGTGGCGGATCCATGTCGCCGTGATGAACCGCGACTCCGACCTGCAGCACTCGGCGATCGTCCTCCAGAAGGTGCTGCCGCCGCCGATCGAGCCGTCGGAGCCGGCGTTCACCTCGGCGGCTCTGCCGCGGCTCGACGAAGGATTGCAGGAGGGGGAGACGGGAACGCTCGACTTCGTCGCCGACCGCGCCGGGCACTACATGATCGCCTGCGGCGTGCCGGGGCACGCGCAGGCGGGCATGTGGCTCCAGCTGGCGGTGTCGAATGCCCTGACCGTCCCTGCCTATCACTGACCGTCAGGGCCGCCGGCCGTGGTGGGGCGTCAGGCGTAGGGATCACGCGCAATGTCGGCGACGGCGCGGCAGAGGATGCGCGAAGCCTCGCCCGGCTGGAGGATCCCGGTGCGGGAGAGCGACGCCCAGGTCGTGAAGCGCAGGGCGTGGTCGATGAGGGCGACGATCCACTGGCGGGGGCGCCCGTGTGCGCCCCATCCCTCGAGGAGGGAGGCGCGCGCCTCGGTGGTCCAGCGTTCGAAGGGGGCCATGACGTCGGCGAGCGCCGGCATCCGCTCTCGGTCCACGAGCATCCGCTCGAGCAGCGCCCCGGCCGCTTCATAATAGATGTAGAGCGCATCGAGCCCCGTGCGCAGCCGCTGCCGCGGATCGGCGATGGCGTCCCACCGGTGGATGACGGGGAGCGGGTGGAGCGCGGACCAGAAGGCCCAGCAGGCATCGAGGAGGAGGCGCTCCTCGGGAAAGTGGCGGTAGACCGTCAACCGCTGGACCCCGGCGTGCTCGGCGACCGCCGAGAAGGTAGTATCGGCGGGTCCGCGCGCCTCGTAGAGAGCGAGCGCGGCCTCGATGATGCGGCGGCGGGTCTGGTCGGCGGCGGCCGCCCGTCCGCGCATGACGTAGCGTCGTGGCATTGAGTGAACAATCGTGTCATACCGAATTCGGCGCAAGCCCCGGGCATGCACGGGGCGTATGAACATGATTGTTCACTCAATATGCGCGCGGACGTCGCCGGCTCCCGCCCCGGCGCGGGCCGCGACGGCGCGCGGTTCCACTCTCCGCCACACACGTGCAACTTTCGCCGATGCACATTCCGATCGAAACGTTTCGCCTGGCGAACGGCCTGCTCGTCACTCTCTCCGAGGACCACACCGCGCCGATCGTGGCGGTGAACCTCTGGTACCACGTCGGCTCGGCGAACGAGCGCGAGGGGCGCACCGGATTCGCGCACCTGTTCGAGCACATGCTCTTCCAGGGCTCGGAGCACGTTGGCACCAACGAGCACTTCGAGACGATCCAGCGCGCCGGCGGGACGCTCAATGGGTCGACCTGGCTGGAGCGCACGAATTATTTCGAGACCGTCCCCTCGAATCACCTCGAATCCATTCTCTGGCTCGAGGCCGACCGGATGGGGTTCCTGCTGCCGGGGATGACGCAGCAGAAGCTCGACCTGCAGCGCGACGTCGTGAAGAACGAGCGGCGGTGGTCGATGGACAACCAGCCGTACGGCAGCTGGTGGGAGAAGCTGCCCGCGCTCTGCTTCCCGCCCTCGCACCCGTTCCACCACTCGCTGATCGGGTCGATGGAAGACCTCAGCGCGGCGAGCCTCGAGGATGTCGCGGACTTCTTCCGCACGTACTACACGCCCGACAACGCGGTACTCTCGATCGCCGGGGATTTCGACCCCCAGCAGGCCCGCGCCGCGGTCGAGCGGTACTTCGGCCCGATCCCGCGCGGGCCGGGAAGGCCACCACTGCGCGACATGTCACTTCCTCCGGTACTCGGCGAGCGCCTTCGCCAGACGGTCCACGATGACGTCGCGCTCTCGCGCGTCTTCCTGGCCTTTCGCTCGCCGGTGTTCGGGAGCGACGAGTATTACGCGGCGAGCATCTGCGGCGCGATCCTCGGGATGCGCCGCGGAAGCCGCCTCTATCGGAGCCTCGTTCGCGAACAGCAGCTGGCGCAGGACGCCGGCGCGTTCACGTACGATCTCGCCAAGGGCGCCGACCTGCTCGTCATCGACGTGACGGCACGGCCGAGGGTAGGCCCCGAGGAGCTCGAGAGGGCGATCGAAGCGGTGGTCGACCGGCTGTGCGACGAAGGCGTCACCGCGGAGGAGGTCGAGCGCGCGCAGGCGCTGATCGAGTCGGACTTCATCCGCGGGATGCAACTCGCCGGCGAGCGCGCTGACCAGCTCTCGAAGTTCGCGACGTTCTTCGGCGAGCCGCGGCTCGTGAACGAACAGCTCGAGCGCTACCGCGCCGTCCGCCCCGCCGACGTCGATGCGTTCGCGCGAGCACGACTCGGCGACAACAACCGGGCAAGCCTGATCTACGTTCCGCGGGTCGCGGCCGACGTCGAGGAAACAGTCACCGCGGGAGCGGGGGCATGAGCACGGCCAGCACCTTTCCCCCGCGGCCGCAGCCGGCAGCGCCGCGGCCGTACTCGTTTCCGCACTTCGAGCGTCGGACGCTGGGGAACGGGATGACGCTGATCGTGGCGCCGACGCACAAGCTGCCCGTCGTGAGCGTGATCGCTGTCATCGAAGCGGGGGCGGTCTGTGATCCCGTCGGTCGCGAAGGGCTCGCCGTGCTGACGGCCTCGATGCTTCCCGAAGGGACGGCGTCGATGGACGGCGAGACGCTCGCCCTCCGCTTCGAAAGCCTCGGCGCGTCGGTCACCACCAGCGCCGATTGGGATGTCGCCACCGCCGGCCTGACCGTGACGCGCCCGCATCTCGAGGCGGCGCTCGCGCTGTTCGCCGACATGCTGACGGCGCCAACCTTTCCGTCGCGAGAGCTCGAACGGCTCAAGGCGGAGCGCATGGCGGAGCTCCTCCAGCTTCGCACCGAGCCGCGCGGACTCGCCGACGAGATGATGTCACGCTTCGTCTACGCGCCGGAGTCGCGCTATGCGCGTCCCGAGGGGGGCACTCCGACATCGGTCGCCGCGATCGAAGGTCGCGACGTCGGCGCGCTCTACTCCGCCCGCTACCGCGCCGGGGGCACCACGATCGTCGTCGCCGGAGACGTCACCCCCGAGGAAGCGACGAAGCTGGTGAAGGACGCCTTCCGCGGATGGAGTGGCGCAGCGCCTTCACCGGTGCGAGTGGTCGACGCGCCGACCGCGGCGCCGCGTGGGGTCCACATCATCGCCAAGGCCGATGCCCCGCAGTCCGAAATCCGCGTGGCGCACGTCGGGATCCCGCGGGTGCACCCCGACTACTTCCGGGTCGTCGTCATGAACGCGGTGCTCGGAGGGCTCTTCTCCTCCCGCATCAACCTCAACCTGCGCGAGCGCAACGCGTTCACGTACGGCGCGCACTCGGAGTTCGAATGGCGCCGCGGCGCAGGACCCTTCGTCGTCTCGACTGCGGTCGCCAGCGAAGTGACCGCGGCCGCGGCACGGGAGATCCTCTCTGAAGTCGATCGCATCCGCGCCGAGCCGATCAGCGAGGAGGAACTGACACTCGCGACGAGCTACCTCAGCGGCGTCTTCCCGATTCGCTACGAGACGACAGCCGCCATCGCGACCGCGATCGCAAACCTGGTGCTATACGGCCTCGAGGACAGCTACTTCGACAGCTACCGCACGGAGATCCAATCGGTCTCGGCGAAGGACGTGCTGGAGGCCGCGCGCCGGCACCTCGATCCGGGGCGCCTCCGCCTCACGGTTGTCGGCGATGCGACCAAGATTCGGGAACCGCTCGAGGAACTTGGCGCCGGGCCTGTGATCGCGTACGACACGGAAGGGGTCGTGATCGGCTAACGAACAAAAACACGAATGCGCCAGACACGGGACACATAAGTGCCAGAAAATCAGCTTTCCTCGAGACTGATCCACCATGGAAAGGTTATCGACGTCTATGCGGATACGGTGCGATTTCCGAATGGGACGACGGCCGAGATGGACATCATCCGTCATCCCGGTGCGAGCGCGATCGTGCCCTTCCTCAACGACCCGCGCGGTCCCGATCCCCAGCTGCTCCTGATTCGCCAGTACCGATACGCGGCTGGCGGATACCTATGGGAAATCCCCGCCGGGCGGCTCGATGCCGGGGAAGATCCGCACGCGTGCGCGGTTCGTGAGCTGCGCGAGGAAACCGGATGCACCGCGGAGCGTGTCGAACATCTCTACACGATGTTCACGACGCCAGGATTCACGGATGAGACCATCCATGTCTTCAGTGCGACCGGGCTTCAGCGCGGTGAGACGGCACACGAGCAGGACGAGTTCATGGAGGTCGTGCCGATGGGGCTCCGCGAGGCGCTCGAGCGGATCCGCACGGGTGAGATCCGTGACGCGAAGACTGCGCTGGCAATTCTCTATGCCGCGGGGTTTACCGCCGGCGCGTGAGCCGGTCCCGCCGAGGGTCGCGCGCCAGTCGAGCGCGCTAACAACAGGCGCTGCTCTGCGTCTGCCAAGAGAGGCACGCATCGGGGCGAGTAGTTCGCAGACTCAGCCTTGGTGTGCCGGACCGGTCCCGTGTGCAAGAAGGACTCGGGCCAGCGTCTGACCAGTGAAGTGACGCCAGCGCCCGATGAGGAGGTTCGCCGGTGCAGAGACTGGGGAAGCTGCCGAGCTCGATCGTATCGAGTTGTCCGGACAACACGTCCTTCGCTGAGGACACCCGACACATGGCCGAGCTCGGAATGGAGTGAGATAGCAAGAGCTAAGGCGCGATTTTTCAACTAGTTAGGCGGCTGTGGCACCCGGGAACAGTACGGCACGGCCGATGCTTTATACAGGAACCAAGGAACTCAATCGGAGGAGAAGCTTACGACTCTGCTTTTGTCGAAGCGTACCCTGATTCGGGGCAACCCGGGGGGAAAGTAAATGGCTGAGATCGCGATGAAGCGACCGGTGGGGACCCCCGGCGCGGCGGTAAGGGAGCAGTTGCGCGGGCTCGAAGACGCGGGCGTCGTGACTGCCTTCCTCGGTGGTGAGGAGCGGGCGTTCCAGGAGCTGGTCGACCGCTATCAGACGCGGTTGCTGAACTTCGTCTACCGGACGATCGGCGACCGCGAGAAGGCGGAAGACCTCGTGCAGGAGGTGTTCATCCGGGTCTACCGGCACCTTCACCGGTTCGACCGGTCGAAGAAATTTTCGACCTGGATCTACACGATCGCGTCGAACCTCGCGAAGAACGAGCTCCGGAACCGCTCGCGGAATCCGCTGGTCCTCTTCCAGACGATCCGGAAGAACTGGCAGGACGACGACCGTCCGCTCCAGTTCGAGGATACGACGGCCCGCCCGGACGACCTGTTCCGGAAGCGCCACCTGCGCGAGCTGGTCGAGGAATCGGTCGCGAAGCTGCCGGCGCACCACCGGGAGGTGTTCGTGCTCCGCGAGCTCGAGGGGAAGTCGTACGAGGAGATCGCCGAGATCACCGACTGCAACCTCGGCACGGTGAAGTCGCGGCTGAACCGCGCACGGAATGCCTTCGCCGAGATCATCGAGCCGGGGCTGGGATGAGACGGCAGCCATCAGCCATCCGCCATTAGCTCGGCGCGAACCGCGGTCCTGGAAGCCAGGACCGCGGTTTCTCGTTCACCGCCCCTCGACCGGAGCTCTCCCCGCGAGCGGGGCTACAGCCCCTTTCCTGGTGCAGGACACGGTGCCAGCTTGGTGAGCCGGAACCTTCCGCTCCCGCCGAGGGTAGCTCTGTTCGATGGATTGCCGCGAATTCAAACAGAAACACGTCGCATTTGTCGACGATCTGCTACCGGGCCTCGACCTGGTGCGGATGCAGCGCCACATCGCCGAGTGCGAGCGATGCGCGCACCACGACACGCTGATCCGCCGCGCCCTGCTTGTCGTGCGGAACATGCCGGAGATCCGGCCATCAGCTGATTTCTCGAAGCGGCTGGAGTCCCGCCTGCGCACGGCGCGGACCGATGCGATGATCTACGATGATCGTGCCGCAGGTCGTCCGCGCCTGACGGCGTTCGCCGCGGTGGCGACGGGGGTGATCGCGGCTGGTGTGCTCTCCGTCACGGTGATGCAGCAGGCAACGCCGGCGCGCGACATCACGCTCCCGCCGGTCGTCGCCTCGCTCCCCGAGATCAGGGCGGAGCCCTACTCTTCTCCGCTCGCCCCCGGTGCCATGATGGCATCAGCATCGACGGGTATCGGCATCTGGCCGGCGGTACTGGTTGCGGAGCAGGCCCCGCTCCACTTCGCGGCGTCCGAGCTCCGGCTGGTGAACTACACCCAGCGCTGAGTCCCGGCCGCGAGCCCCGGCTGCTGAGCGCCGCCGCTGACGGGGCGACGGGCTGGGGAAGTATATTCCCGTCATGTCCCTCGCCGAGCAGCGCGCCTTCTTCAAGTCGATCCGCGAGCGGACGTTCGTGCCCGTGTACTATGTGCACGGGGAGGACGATTTCCTGAAGGACGAAGCGGTTCGGCAGCTGGTCGCCGCGGTGGTCGATCCGGCGACGCGGGACTTCAACCTCGAGGTCCGACGTGGGGGGGAGATCGACCCGGGGACCCTCGCGTCGCTGCTCGACACCCC
>DASZNJ010000184.1:0-3089 GCA_035551575.1 Gemmatimonadaceae bacterium | reverse complement strand
GCCGGAATGTCCGCGCAGGACGCCAAGGCCGAGCTGATCCGCCGGCTGGAGGAAGAGGCGCAGGCCGATGCCGCCAACAAGCTGCGCGAGATCCGTGAGAGCGCCCGCCGCAACGCCGAGCGCGAGGCGAAGAAGATCGTCGCCCTCGCCATCCAGCGCATCGCCGCCGAGCACACCGCCGAGAGCACCGTATCCGCGGTCTCGCTGCCCAACGACGAGATGAAGGGGCGCATCATCGGCCGCGAGGGTCGGAACATCCGCGCTTTCGAGCTCGCGACCGGCGTCGACGTGATCATCGACGACACTCCCGACACGGTTGTCGTCAGCTCCTTCGACCCGATCCGCCGCGAGATCGCGCGGCTCGCGCTCGAGAAGCTGGTGACCGATGGCCGGATCCATCCCGGCCGGATCGAGGAGGTCGTGAAGAAGGCGCAGGGTGAGATCGCGACGCGGATCGTCGAGCTGGGTGAGAGCAGCGCCTACGAGGTGGGAGTGCACGGGCTGCACCCGGAGATCATCAAGCTGATCGGCCGGATGCATTGGCGGACCAGCTACGGCCAGAACATCCTCCAGCACTCGAAGGAGGTCACCTGGCTCGCCGCGACGATGGCCGCGGAGCTCAAGCTCGACGTCGCGATGGCGAAGCGCGGCGCGCTGCTCCACGACATCGGCAAGGTGCTGACGCACGAGCACGAGGGGACGCACGTGCAGCTCGGCGTGGAGGTCGCGACGCGCTACGGCGAGAACCCGATCGTGGTGAACTGCATCGCGGCGCACCACGACGACGTGCCGCACGAGAGCGAGATCAGCGTGCTGGTGCAGGCGGCCGACGCGATCTCGGGCTCGCGCCCGGGCGCGCGCCGCGAGGCATTCGAGACGTACGTGAAGCGGCTCGAGGGGCTCGAGAAGATCGCGTCGAGCTACCGCGGGGTGGAAAAGGTCTACGCCATCCAGGCGGGGCGGGAGATCCGCGTCGTGGTCACCCCGGACGACGTCGACGACACGCGCTCGGCGGCGCTCTCCGAGGAGATCGCGCGGCGCATCGAGGCCGAGCTGCAGTACCCGGGACAGATCAAGGTTGTGGTCATTCGCGAGACGAGGGCAGTGGACTTTGCGCGCTGACGGCACGGCGAATCACGGGACGCAGGACGAGGAGCGCGGCCGCATCATCGACGGCTCGGCGATCGCGCGCCGCATCCGCGACAGGCTCGCGGCGGAGGTGCAGGGACTGGCGCGGCAGGGCGTCGTACCTGGGCTGGCGGTGATCCTGGTTGGCGACGACCCGGCGAGCGCGGTCTACGTGGCCTCGAAGGAGCGCGCCTGCGTCGAAGCGGGGATGCACGGGATCACGATCCGTCTCCCCGCGACGAGCACGCAGGCCGAGCTCCTTGCCCACGTGCGCGCCCTGAACGACGACGCGGCGGTTCATGGCATCCTCGTGCAGATGCCGCTGCCGAAGCAGATCGACCCCGACACGGTCATCCGGGCGATCGACCCGATGAAGGACGTCGACGGCTTTCATCCGGTCAACGTCGGGAAGCTGCTGATCGGCGAGGAGGACGGCTTCGCCCCCTGCACGCCGGCGGGCGTCCAGGAGCTGCTGATCCAGAGCGGGGTCAACACGTTAGGCAAGGACATCGTCCTGATCGGCCGCAGCAACATCGTCGGCAAGCCGATGGCCGCGCTGCTCCTCCAGGACCACCTCGGGGCCAACGCGACGGTCACGATCTGCCACCGCTACACGCGCGACCTTGCCTCGCATACGCGCCGCGCCGACATCCTGATCGCCGCTGCGGGCCGGCCGAAGCTGGTGACGGCCGAGATGGTCAAGCCGGGGGTCGTCGTCATCGACGTCGGCATCAACCGGGTGAGCGAGCCGGGGGCACCGAAGGGCTACCGTCTCGTCGGCGACGTCGACTTCGAGGCGGTCCGTCCCCTCGCCTCGCAGATCACGCCGGTGCCGAAGGGGGTGGGCCCGATGACGATCGCGATGCTGCTCAAGAACACCGTTCGCGCGGCGACGATGCATGCCGCGCGGACCGCCGGCGCCGTCGCGGCGGGGGAGCTGGCGTGAAGGGACGCCGTCCGTCGCGGCGTGGGCCGCCGAGGCCGGGCGATGCGCTCGACATGTTCCTCGACCCGATCTTCGCGATGGCGAACGCGCCGGTCGAGGAGCCTCCGCCAACCGCGATGATCGAGGCGTCCGCCGACGCCTCGGTCGCGATGTCGTTCGACGCGGCGGACGCCCCTGGCGAGACCGCGGCGACGGCGATTTCCGTCTCGATCCTGAACCAGACCGCGCGCGACGTGCTGCAGGGGGCCTTCCCGCGTCTCTGGGTGCGCGGGGAGGTCACCGACTTCAAGCGCCATCGCAACGGGCACTGGTACTTCTGCCTCGGCGACGGCGAAGCACAGGTGCGCTGCGTCGTCTGGTCGCGCGACCAGCGCCGCATCCCGGCCGCGCCCGACGAGGGGATGATGGTCTCCGCGTTAGGCCAGCTCACCGTCTATCCGGCGCGCGGCGACATGCAGCTCGTCGTCACGGGGATGGAAGCGGAGGGCGACGGGCTGACGCGCAAGGCGATCGAGCTCGCCCTGCGGCGCCTCGAGCGCGACGGTCTGCTCGCCCCGGCGCGGAAGCGCCCGCTTCCCCGCTATCCGCGGAGGATCGCGGTCGTCACCAGCGCGACGGGCGCCGCCGTCCGCGACATCATCGCGGTCGCCCGCCGGCGCTCGCCGGGGATCGAGATCGTGATCGTACCGGCGGCGGTACAGGGAGAAAACGCGCCCGACGAGCTGTGCGCCGCCCTCGAGCTGCTCGCCCGCTGGGGGGACGCCGACGTCGCCATCGTCGGCCGGGGTGGAGGCGGCAAGGACGACCTCCGCGCGTTCAACGAGGAGCGCGTCGCGCGCGCCCTCGCCGCGCTGCCGATGCCGGTGATCTCGGCGGTCGGCCACGAGATCGACACCACCATCTGCGACCTCGTCGCCGACCTGCGGGCGGCGACACCGTCGGCGGCGGCCGAGGCGGCGGTGCCGCTGCGGGCGGACGTGCTCGCCGCGATCGCCGGCCTGCGCCGCGCGTTAGG
>DASZNJ010000183.1:0-8491 GCA_035551575.1 Gemmatimonadaceae bacterium | reverse complement strand
TGACCCCTGACGCCCGATCCCTGACCCCTGACCCCTGACCCCTGACCCCTGCCGTTCAGGGTTTCGGCGCTGCCAGCCTCCGCTTGATCCGCTCCAGCTCTTCCTTCGTTGCCTGCAGCTCGTCGCGCAGCTTCTTCACTTCCTCGTCGCGGGCTGCCGCACCCTCGTCCGCCTTCGTCGCGCTGAGCGCGCGGTCGAGCGACTGCAGCTGGACGGCGATCCGGCGCAGCGTCGTCGCCTCGCCGCGGTGCGTTCCATCGGGCGCCGCGAGGTACCTGTCCAGCCCGGCGATCGCGTCCCTGGTGCTCGCATCCTTGTTCGCCGGATCCAGCTTGTACACCGCGCGCCAGTAGCCACTCTCGGTCGCCTGCGCGCTGCCCGGATGCGACGAGGCGAAATCAGCGAGGGTCCTGTCCGCCTCGGCGTAGGCGCCGCGGTCGGCCGCGGTCTGCGCGGCGAGGTACGCGGCCGGCCAGTCGCGCTCGGCCGCCGGGCGAAGGAACGCCGGCTTGCGGATGCAACCAGCCGCCCCGGCCCACAGCGCGATGCCTGCCGCGAGCATCGTCAGGCGCCTCACGACGCGGCCCCTTCGGGAACTTCCGCCCGCGTCGTGCTCGGCCGCCGGCCGGCGACGCGCGTCGGGAGGTTGATCGTGAACGTGGTGCCGACCCCAGGCTCGCTCTCGCACGTGAGCGTGCCGCCATGTGCCTCGACGATTTCCTTCGCGATCGCGAGACCGAGTCCGGTGCCCTTCTGCGAGGCGCTGTCCTGGTTGTCCGCCTGGTAGAACTTCTCGAAGATGTGCGGCAGCTGGTTCGCGGGGATCCCGGCTCCGGTGTCCCGGACCTCGATCGTGACGCTGTCGCCCTGCCGCTCGGCGGCCAGTCCGACGTGGCCCCCGGTCGCGGTGAACTTGATCGCGTTCGAGAGCAGGTTGCCGAGCACCTCGCTCATCCGGTCGGCATCCCACAGCACTTCGTGCGGCGCGTCGTCGCTCCACGTCACGTGGAGGCCGATCCCGCGCTGCTGGGCGAGGACACGGAACCCGGCCTCGAGCTCGACGAGGAAGGCGCGGAGCTCGATCGGGCGCGGCACGATCGAGCCGCCACCCGCCTCGAACCGGCTGACGTCGAGGAGCTGCTTCGACAGCCGCGCGAGGCTCTGCGCCTGCGACTCGAGCGTGCCAAGGATCTCGGCCTGCTTCGGCGTCAGCTCCCCGTACGCGCCCTCCTGCATCACCTGGAGGTAGCCGAGGATGACGTTGATCGGGGTCTTCAGCTCGTGCGACGCGATCGACACGAATTCGGCCTTCAGCTTGTCGAGCTCCGCGAGCTGCTTCGCCATCCGCTCGTACGAGGCGGCGAGGCGCCCGAACTCGTCGCGCCGCGTCGGCTTCACCGCGAGGCGGTAGCCGAACTCGCCCTCGGCGATCTGGTGCATCCCGCGCTCGAACTCGCGGACCGGCCGGCTGATCGCGCGCATCAGCCACGCCGCGATGAGCGTCGCGACGAGCGTTGCCCCGATCGCGGCCAGCGCGGCGACGCGCCCCGCTTCCTCGACCGCGCTCGCGGTCTCCTCGACGCGCTGCGTCGTCCGCTCGCGGAGCGTTCGCTCGGCGACGGCGACGGCCCGCTCGACGCGGCCGATCGCCGGGACGACGCGCGTCGTCGAGATGCGCTCGGCGTCGAGCCCGCGGCCGCCGAGGGCGGCGAGATATTCGTCGGGTGCGATCTGCGCGACCTCGCGTGAGGCGGTGCGGATGTCGCGCGCCGCGGTGTCGAGGTCATAACGTTCGAGGCTGTCGGCCATCGCGATGGTCGCGTCCACGGCGTGCGACATCGCATCGCGGCTGCCGGCGTCGTGCACGAACAGCAGCGCGGTCTCGGCGCGGCGAAGCTCGTCCACCGAGGAGCGGATGCGCCCGAGCAGGAGCGACGCGGCAAACTCGCGGTCGCGAAGCGAGCTCGTGGCGCGATGAATTCCCTGCAGCGACTGGTAGGAGATCGCCACGGGGGTGATGAGCAGGAGCAGGATCGCGCCCAGTGCCAGCGCGAGCTTCGCGCGAATCGTCATGGCGCTGATGCGACCGTGCGCGCGCTGCCCATGCTCCGGCAGACCGGAGCGGGGGGGCTCGCCAGGGTGATCGTATCCGGCAGGGGGGTCGTCTCGATCGTGCGTGAGGGAGCAGGGTCGCGCCGCGCACCGCCGTCGGCGCGGGACGCGCGCCGCGTGCGCGGCGGCAGGCTGTAATGGAGCATTGCAACTGCTACGCCGCAACCGGCGGCGAGCGTTGACCCCGTTCGCGGCCCCGGATAGCTTCGATCCGCACCCTCAATGACCCATTGCACCGAATGACTTCTCCCACGTTCGCGAGAATCGAGGAGCTGAAGGCGCACGCCGGCCAGACCGTGACGGTCCGTGGCTGGGTGACCCACCTCCGCTCCTCCGGCAAAGTTGCGTTCGTCGTGCTCCGCGACGGAAGTGGCTCGCTTCAGGCCGTCCTGGTCAAGAACCAGGTACCCCCCGAGACGTGGACCCGTTTCGGTGAGCTCACGCAGGAGACCTCGATCGCCGTCACTGGCGAGGTCCGCCTCGACGACCGCGCCCCCGGCGGCGTCGAGATGGGCGCGACCGAGCTTCAGATTCTCGGCACCAGCCCGATCGACTATCCGATCCAGCCGAAGGAGCACGGCATCGACTTCCTCATGGATCACCGCCACTTCTGGCTGCGCAGCCCGCGCCAGGCGGCGATCATGCGCGTCCGGAACGAGATCGAGCAGGGGATCCACGATTTCTTCTATGAGCGCGGCTTCCTGCGCATCGACACGCCGATCCTGACCGCTGCGATCGGCGAGCGCAGCGGGCTCTTTTCGACGGAATACTTCGACGAGGGGAACGCCTACCTCGCGCAGACCGGCCAGCTGTACGGAGAGGCGGCGGCGGCCGCGTTCGGGAAGATCTATACGTTCGGCCCGACCTTTCGCGCCGAGAAGTCGAAGACGCGCCGGCACCTCACCGAGTTCTGGATGATCGAGCCGGAGGTCGCCTTCAACGACTCCGCGGCGAACATGCGGCTGCAGGAGGACTTCGTTTCCTACCTCGTGCAGCGCTGCCTCGAGCGCCGCAGGGCGGAGCTGCTCGAGATCGGGCGTGACGTCGCGCCGCTCGAGAAGGTGAAGCCCCCGTTCATACGCCTCGACTACGGCGACGCGGTGAAGCTGGTTCAGAAGAAGGGAAGCAGCACGCAGTGGGGCGAGGACCTTGGTGCCGAGGACGAAGCGCTCATCGTCGCCGACTACGACCGCCCCGTCTTCGTGATGAACTATCCGAAGGAAGCGAAGGCGTTCTACATGAAGGAGAATCCCGACGATCCGCGGACGGTGCTCTGCGACGACCTCCTCGCGCCGGAGGGATACGGCGAGATCATCGGCGGCTCGCAGCGCGAGGACGACTACGACAAGCTCGTCGCGCGCATCAAGGAAGAAGGGCTGCCGATGGACGCCTATGGCTGGTACATCGACCTGCGGAAGTATGGCACCTTCGTCCACGCCGGCTTCGGCCTCGGCCTCGAGCGCACGGTGTCGTGGATCTGCGGGCTGCCGCACGTGCGCGAAGCGATCCCCTTCGCGAGGATGATGCACCGGCTGCGGCCCTGACGGCGGCCGTAGGCCATCACCAGCGAAGGCGAGTGGGGTCAGGTGTCAGGGGTCAGGAACCGCGAAAGCAGTTGCTGACCCCTGACACCTGACCCCATGGCGTTCACGCCATTGCCTGACGCTAATGGCTAATGGCCATTCTTCACTTCGTCCCAGAGCTGATCGAGAACCGCCAGCCCAGCGGACTTGACGTCGATCCCCCGCGCGGTGGCGAGCGCTTCGACGGCTTCGAACCGGCGGACGAACTTCATGTTCGCGCGGTCGAGCGCGACCGAGGCGTGCACGCCTGCCTTGCGGCAGAGGTTCACGGCGGCGAAGAGGAGGTCCCCGAGCTCGTCCTCGAGGCGGCTCACTCGCGCCTCGGTGTCGGCGGCGCTCTCATGCGCATCGCCCTTCAGCTCCGCGCGTACTTCGTGCAGCTCCTCCTCGACCTTCTGTGCCGGACCGTCCACGTCCGGCCAGTCGAAGCCGACGCCGGCGGCGCGGTCCTGCAGGCGGTGGGCGCGGTGGAGGGCGGGGAGATCGACCGGCAGGCCGTCGGCGATCGAGACGCGCGCGTTCGCCTTCATCTTCTCCCACGCGACCTTCTCGCCGGCGCCGTAGAGGTGCGGATGACGCGCGCGCATCTTCGCGATGAGTGCGTCACCGACGTCGCGCATCGTGAAGGCGCCGCGCTCCTCGGCGATCACCGCGTGAAAGAGGACCTGCAGCAGCAGGTCACCGAGCTCGTTGCGGATCTCGCGATCGTCGCCGGCGCGAAGCGCATCGTCCAGCTCGTGCGCTTCTTCGATGAGGTACGGCCGGAGCGACTGGTGGGTCTGTGCGGCGTCCCAGTCGCAGCGCGCACGGAGGTCGCGCATCAGCGCGAGCGTATCATCAAGTGAGGATTCGTCTTGCATGGCTTTGGGGTGGTCCGTATACTAGCCCCGAGTCGAATGACAGAGCAACCGAGTGATATGAGCCGCGCCTGGGTCGAGATCGACCTCGGCGCGTTGCGTCGAAATGGGGCCGCGATCGCGCGCCACGCGGGCGTTCCGCTCCTTCCGATGGTGAAGGCGGACGCGTACGGCCTCGGGGCCGCCGCCGCCGTACGCGCGCTCGAGCCCCTCTCGCCGTGGGGGTACGGTGTCGCGACGACGCACGAGGGCCGCAGCCTCCGCGAGGCCCGTGTCGAGCGACCGGTGCTGGTCTTCACCCCGCTCCTCCCCGCGGATTTCCCGGCAGCGCGGGGTGCCCGCCTGACGCCGGTGCTCGGCGACGCACGGGCGATCGCCGGCTGGATCGAATCCGGGGGTGGGGAGTGGCACCTCGGCATCGACACAGGGATGTCGCGCGCCGGCATCCAATGGGATCGTGTCGGCGAGCTCGATGCGCTCGTCCGCGCGCTCCCACCCTCGGGCGCGTGCACGCACTTCCAGGACGGCGCCGATGCCGCGAGCGTGAGGACGCAGCGCGAGCGCTTCGACATCGCGGTCGCCATGCTCCCCCGGCGTCCGGCGCTGCTCCACGCCGAGAACGGCCCCGCCGTCGAACACTCGGCCGGCGCGTCCGACATGGCGTTCGTGCGTCCCGGCATCTTCCTCTACGGAGTCTCGAGCGGGCACCGCCCGCGGCTGGTCCCGGAGCCCGTCGTCAGCCTTCGTGCGCGCGTCGTCGAGGTGCGCACCGTGCCTGACGGCGCCGGGGTCAGCTACGGCGAGACGTGGCACGCGCGCGGCCCGCGCCGCGTCGCGACGCTCTCGATCGGCTACGCCGACGGCTATCGCCGCGCGTTCTCGAGCCGGGGCATCGTGCTCGTGAATGGCGTGCGCGCCATCGTCGCCGGCCTCGTGACGATGGACATGACGATGGTGGACGTCACCGCCGCCGCCTGCGAACCGGGGGACGTCGCGACCCTCATCGGCCCGGCCGGCCCGGACCGCCTAACGGTGGCCGACGTCGCCGCCACCGCCGAGCTCTCGCCCTACGAGCTCCTGACCGGGCTCGGGCCGCGACTGCCGCGCGTCCACGAGAACGCGGCATGACGCGGCGCGCACTCATCCTCGTCCTCGACGGCGTCGGGATCGGCGAGGCGCCCGATGCCGCGGCCTATGGCGACGCCGGGAGCGACACCCTCGGGAACCTCGCCCGCGCGGTCGGCGGCTTCTCGCTCCCGAACCTCGAGGCGGCGGGGCTCGGGCGCATCAAGCCATTGCAGGGGCTGGCCGCGGTGTCGTCGCCGCGCGGCGCGTCGGGGATGATGCAGCCGCGCAGCGCGGGGAAGGACAGCACGACCGGGCACTGGGAGATCGCCGGCGTGCATCTCGCGAAGCCATTCCCCACCTACCCGCACGGTTTCCCCCGCGAGCTCATCACCCGCTTCGAGCAGGACACCGGGCGGGGCGTCATCGGCAACGTCGTCGGCAGCGGGACCGCGGTGATGGACGCGTTCGGCCCGCAGCACGTGCGTACGGGTGAGCTGATCGTCTACACCTCGGCCGATTCCGTCTTCCAGGTCGCGGCGCACGAATCGGTGGTCCCGCTCGCCGAGCTGTACGCCGCGTGCGAGAAGGCTCGGGCGATGCTCGTCGCGCCCCACGACGTGTCGCGCGTGATCGCCCGTCCGTTCACGGGGGAGCCGGGGGCGTTCAGGCGCACGGCGAACCGGCGCGACTTCGCGATCGCCCCCCCGGAGGAGACCCTTCTCGACGCTCTCGCCGCGCGCGGGATCCCGCGCACCGGGGTCGGGAAGGTGGACGATCTCTTCGCGAGCCGGAACATCAGGACGCGCCACACCGGGTCGAACGCCGAGGGGATCGAATTGATCCTGGAATGGATTCGCGGCGATGAGGTTGGGCTTTGCTTCGCCAATCTGGTAGATTTCGACCAGCTCTTCGGGCACAGAAACGACGCCGCGGGGTTCTATGCTGCTCTCCGCGAGCTCGACCGTGCCCTCCCCTCATTGCTCGACGCCCTTCGCGAGGACGACCTGCTGTTCATCACCGCCGACCACGGCAACGACCCGACGACACCGTCCACGGATCACGCGCGCGAGTGCGTGCCGCTGCTGGCGCTCGGTCCCGCCGTCCGTCCCGTGGACCTCGGCGTGCTCGACACCTTCTCCGATCTCGGGGCGACCGTGGCCGACTGGCTCGGGGTCTCCTTCCGCGGCCGCGGGACGTCGTTCGCACCGGCAGCGATCAACGGATGACCGCTCCCGACCGCCCGACGATCGAGAGGCTGCGAAAGGCCGCTGAGCAGGCGATGGGGCGCGCGTACGCGCCCTACTCGAACTTTCACGTCGGTGCCGCGCTGCTTGGCAGCGATGGCTCGATCATCACCGGGTGCAACGTGGAGAACGCGTCCTATGGGGCGGCGATCTGCGCCGAGCGGACCGCGGTGACGTCGGCGGTCGCCGGTGGGGTTCGATCATTCGACGCGCTGGTGCTCGTCACCAACGCGAGCGAGCCGACACCCCCCTGCGGCATCTGCCGGCAGGTCCTGGTGGAGTTCGCGCCCGAGCTGCAGGTGGTGAGCTTCGCTCGTGGCGAGGAGGCGAGCTGGTCGCTCGCCGAGCTGCTCCCGCGACCCTTCATCCCCGATTCGATGGAGCGCGCATGAAGCTCGGGAAGGTGGTCGGGACCGTCGTGGCGACGCGGAAGGACCCGTCGCTCGGATCGCTCAAGCTGCTCGTGGTCGAGAACATGACGACCACGCTCGAGAAGGAGGGCGGCTACGTGGTCGCCGTCGACAGTGTCGGCGCGGGTGTTGGTGAAGTTGTGCTGTACGCCACCGGAAGCTCCGCCCGCCTGACGGCGGTGACGAAGGACCGGCCGGTGGATGCCGTGATCATGGGGATCGTTGATTGCTTCGACGTCGAGGGCAAGAGTGTCAGTCTGGCGTAAATACGCAGTGCTCCTCTCGGCCGCGTTAGGCGCGGCCGCCTGCACCGAAAAGCTGGGAAGCGGCACCGCCTGTCCGGCGCTGTGCCCGATCGAGGAAGTCGGCATCGTCGACACGACGATCCAGGGGGTCGCGCTCGATACCACCGTCTATCCGGGGCCCCCGATCGGCAGCGAGGGGACGGTCCTCCTGCTCACCCGCACCGATGGCGCGCTCGACCTGCGCGGGGTCTTCCGCTTCGACACGCTGCCGAAGGTCTTCGTCAAGAAGACCCCGACCGGCGGGACGGCGGACACCACGCACTACGAGATCAAGGCGCTCAAGGGCGCCAGCCTCCTGGTACGGGGGGACACGACGAGCGACGCGCCACCCCTTCCCGCCGACTCGGTGACCATCGTCGCCTACGACGTGGACACGAGCGGGGTCGCCGACACGGCGATCACTCCGGTCGCCGCGTTGTTCACCGCCGCTCGCGAGATCGGCCGGCGCCGCATCCGCGCCGAGGCGATCCGCGACACCTTCTCGATTCCCCTCAGCGACTCGGCGGTGCTTGCGAAGGTGCAGTCGCACACCGCGCTTCGCGTCGGGCTCAGGATCGAGTCGGGGGGGAACACCGCGGTCAGCATCTTCTCGTCGAACGCTGGCAGCTTCTCGACCGTCCGCTTCTCGCCATCGGCAACGACAGACCCGGCACAGGCGGACAGCGTGCAGACGTTCTCCGTCAACACGCTCTCCCCACCCGAAGACGAGACCCAGGCGGCGTTCCTGCGCGACTACACCCTCGTCGTGAAGGGAAATCCTCCTCCGCCCGCCGGACAGCTCGCGGTCGGCGGAATTCGCGGCCGTCGCATCTACATGACGTTCGACATCCCGAAGCGCCTGCTCGACTCGACGCAGGTGGTTCGCGCGACGCTCCGGCTCAACCAGGTCGCGAGTCCGTTCGCGGCGGCGGC
>DASZNJ010000182.1:0-15143 GCA_035551575.1 Gemmatimonadaceae bacterium | reverse complement strand
GCTCTCGAACAGCGGCAGCCAGGGCTACGGCGCCTCGGGGAGCGACAGCTCGTCCTTCGGCTCGACCGGTGGATCGTCCGCGGGGACTGCGGGCAGCTCGAGCTTCGGGGCGGGATCGTCGGGAAGCGGCAGCTTCGGCGGCAGCGCCGACTCGTTCGCCGACAAGGCCAGGGACAGCCTGAGCGGCGCGAAGGACAAGGCGAAGAGCGGCCTCGCCGGTGCGAAGGACAAGGCGACCGAGCTCAAGGCCACCCTCGCCGACAAGCTCGAAGCGGGCGCCAACAAGCTCCGCTCGCAGCAGGCCGGCACCGGCGCGTACGCTGGCGCGGGCACCGGCTCGCCGAGTGTCGCTGCCGAGAACGGCCAGCTCGGCCAGCTCACCGACAAGCTCGCGACCGGGATGCAGGGCACCGCGGACTTCATCCGCAACGCTGATCTCGACCAGATGAAGTCCGGGATCGAGAAGCAGGTCAAGGAGAACCCGGGTCGCTCGCTGCTCATCGCGGCCGGTCTCGGCTACCTCCTCGGCAAGGCCTTCCGCAAGTAGGAGGGCCCCATGGCTGTCGACCAGAACGACGGCCGCAGGGGCGTCGGCTCTCTCCTCCGCGAGCTCGCGGAGGGGAGTGGCGCCCTCGTGCGCAACGAGGCGAAGCTCGCGCGAATCGAGCTGCAGAAGATGGTCGGCGGTATCGGCCGCGGGACGGCGCTGGTCGCCAGCGGCGGCGTCTTCGGGCTGCTCGGCACCCTCTCGCTCTTCACCGGGATCGTGCTGCTCGGCGGTGACCAGTGGCTGCACGACCGCTACTGGCTGGCCGCGCTGTTCTTCACCCTGATCGCGTTCGTGATCGCATTCGTGTTCGTCAAGCGGGGACAGGCGGCACTGTCGCCCGCGAATCTCGCCCCGGACAAGACGGTGGCATCGCTCAAGGAGGACAAGGAATGGCTGAGACAACGGCTGACGTCCGGCGGGACATCGAACTGACGCGCGAGCGGATGTCGGACACCCTCACGCAGCTCGAGCAGAAGCTCAACATCATGCAGGTCGTGAAAGACAACCCATGGCCGGCGCTCGCCGTCGCGGTCGCCGCCGGTGCATTGCTCGCCGGCTCGCGCTCCGACGTGAAGGCCGCCGCCGCAACGATCGGCGCGACCAGGGGCGCGAGCAACAAGGTCGGCGAGATGCTCGACGACGCGGTCGCCACCCTCGTCGGCGGCGTGCACGGCGCCTTCCAGAGCAAGCTGGAAAGCTGGGTCAACGACCTGAAGTCGTCGCTGGGCGCGACCAGCGTCGCCGCGAGCGGCACCCGCGCAACCGCGGCGCTCGGCGCCGGCAACGGTGCCTCGCCGCGAAACTTCGACGCCTCCTCGGCGGCGACCGCGGGAACGATGGGCGCCTCGGACAGCGCGGGACTCCGCGCCGACTGAGCGGAGTCGCTTCGACATGAAGACGGCCGGGAGCAGTTCGCTCCCGGCCGTCTTTCGCGTTAGGCGAAGCATTCGTGATTGAACCACCGGGAACCGCCGCGGCGTTCCACGGCTCGCGGTCGCGTGCGGGCCACCGGCAAAATGCCTGGGGCGTCGGGTGAGACGATCTCTCCACGCTTGCCCCCCCCGCCCTTCGAGCCCGCCATCCAGACCCTCACCCCCGGGGCGGTTCTCTGTGGTTCAATTGCTGTTCCAATCCGAACCGACCCTCACCCCGGCGGCAGTTCCCTGTGGTTCAATTGCCGTTGCTTTTCTTCGGCGGGCCCGCGTGCGACGGTGTCGTCGATGGCGGGTCGCTCGCCGGGAAGCTCTCCCGCTCCGCCTCGTCCACCTTCTCGTCCGCGCTCTGCTTTCCATCCGCGTCGCGCGGAATGCTCACCCTCTTCGACTGCTCGCTCATCGTCTCCTCTCCTCGTCGTCGGAAAATCCCGATCGCGTAGTCCGCAAATCGAAGTCCACGCGGAAGCACCGTCAGCTCCGGCGCAGCCAGCGCGCGACTTCGCCGAACGAAGGTCTCTTCCCGTACATCAGCAGCCCCGTGCGATAGATCCGCGACGCGAGCCAGATCGCGAACGCGATCATCACCAGCATCGAAACCAGCGACGCGGCGACCTCCGTCCACGGCACCGAGCCGAGACTGAGCCGGAGCGGCATGAGGATCGGCGCCGAGAACGGGAAGATCGACGAGATCACCGCCAGCTTCGTGGCCGGGTTGAGCAGCACCGGCTGGATCAGGATCGCCGTCGCCACGAGGAGGAGCGTCACCGGCTGCTGCGCCTGCTGCGCTTCCTGGTCGCTGTTCACCATCGACCCGACCGCGGCGAACAGCGCCGAATAGAGCATGAAGCCAAGCACGAAGAAGAGCAGGAGCAGCGCCAGTACCCACGGCGAGATGCTCGGCAGGCTGAAGTCCGCCGACGGGATCTTCAGCGCCCGCATGATCGGCTCGCGCAGCCTGAGCACGAGCAGCGACCCGATCACCCAGAGAATCTGCTGGGTGATCCCGACCGCGCCGACACCGAGCACCTTCCCCGCGAGCAAGGTGTCGGTCGGCACGCTCGACACCACCACCTCGGCGACCCGCGTCTGCTTCTCCTCGAGCACCCCGCGCAGGACGTTCTGCCCGTAGATGAAGATCGACATGTAGAGCAGGAAGGCGAGCGAGAAGGCGAAGATGTACTTGACGATGCCGCCCTTCCCCTCGCGGCCGCGATCGCCGATCTGTTCGGCGTCGAGCTCGATCGGCTTCGTGCTCGTCAGGCTCGCCACGCGCTCGGCGTCGATCCCGGCCTGCTCGAGCCGCGTCGCGAGCACTCCCTGCCGGACGGCGGCGGCGATCCGGCCGAGGTCGGGGAACGACGTCGCGTTCCGCCCGGCGTAGCGCGTCTCGGTCGCATCGAGGATGTGCGGGCCGAGCACGAGGTAGCCCCGCGTCTCCCTGCGGATCACCGCCTGCGTCGTCGCCGACTCCGCGGCCGCGAGCTGCGCCGTGTCGAGGACGATGATCTGGGTCGACGAGGTGTCGTTCGACATGACCCCACCGCCTAACGCGAGCTGGACGCGCTTCCCGAGCCCGACCCCCGACGCGTCGAGGATCGTGATGTGGGCGATGTTGGCGGTGTCGATGCTCTTGCTCGCCAGCCACATCGGGAGGAGGGTGATCCCCCCGAACAGGAGCGGCGTGAACACCGTCGAGAAGATGAACCACTTCGTGCGGACGCGCTCGAGGTATTCGCGCTTGATCACCGCCCAGAGCCTAGCCATGTCCGCTCATCCCCGCTTCGACCCCGGTGGCCCCGACCTTGTCGAGGAAGATCGCGTGCAGCGACGGCTGCACCCGCTCGAAGCGCCGGATCGGCGCCCCCGCCTCGACGAGCCGGCGCAGCAGGACGTTCGCGTCGGCGCCCGGCGCGAGCTCCAGCTCGTAGAAGCGGTTCGAGTCGTCGGCCTCGCTGATCATCGACACGTCGCCGAGGATCGCCTTCACCGCCGGGGATGCGTCGCCGTCGAGGGCGAGGGCGATCGTCCGCTCCCCGTGCGACGCGCGCACCTCGCTCACCGCCCCGTCGAGCACCTTCTCGCCCTTGGCGATGATGCACACCGAGTCGCAGAGCCGCTCCGCGTTCTCCATGATGTGCGTGCTGAAGATGACCGTCTTCCCGCGCCGCTTCAGGTCGACGACGGTATCCTTGAGCGCCTGCGCGTTCACCGGATCGAGCCCGCTGAACGGCTCGTCGAGGATCACGAGCTCCGGATCGTGCAGGAGCGCGCCGATGAACTGCACCTTCTGCTGCATCCCGCGCGAAAGCTCGTCCACTTTCGCCAGCCCCCAGTCCTTCTCGCCGGTGCGCAGCCCGAGGCGCTCCATCCAGTCGGTGATGCGGCGATCCGCCTCACGCCCGTTCACTCCCTTCAGCTCGGCGAGGAACTTGAGGACGCGGCGAACCTGCATCTTGCGGTAAAGCCCGCGCTCCTCGGGGAGATAGCCGACCCGGTCCTGGATCGAGCGGTCGCGATGCTGGCTGCCGAGCACCGCGATCGTTCCGCTGTCCGGCTCTATGATGTCGAGGATCATGCGGATCGTCGTCGTCTTGCCGGCACCGTTGGGGCCGAGCAGTCCGTAGACGCTGCCGCGCGGGATCGTGAGCGAGAGATCGCGCACCGCGACGTGCGCGTCGTAGCGCTTGACGACGTTGCGGATCTCGATGGCGGGTTCGGGCATGGGGTCCAAGCTAAACCCGGTGTCCGCCCCGCGCACGCGGGCACGAGGAGGGCCGCGGCAAGGCGCGACGCACGCTTGTTTCGCGTGACGCCGCGGAGGATATTGGCGCCATGACTCCGTCAGTCACGCACCGCAGGTTCATCGAGAGCAGGGGAGGGGCGCGCATGCTGCTTGCCGCGGCCTGCCTGCTGCTCGCCTGCCGGGACGCGAAGACCGGCCGCTCGGCGGAAAGCGCCGCCGCTCGAGCGCGGGGAGGGACGATCGTACCGCTCGACCAGGGACCGCGCCTCCTCGTGCTGCACGCCGGCAGCCTCGCCGCTCCGCTGAAGGCCGCGCTCGACAGCTTCACGGCACGCACCGGAGTGCGCGTCGCGACCACGAGCGCGGGAAGCCTCGAGGCGGCGCGGCGCATCACCGAGCTCCGCGACGTGCCGGACATCATCGCCCTCGCCGACGAAGAGGTCTTCCCCTCGCTGCTCATGCCTGACGATGTCGACGGTTACTTCGTGTTCGCCCGCAACCGCATGGTCATCGCGGTCGCGCCGCGGCGGGCAGGCGAGCGCACCGACTCGACCAACTGGTATCGCGCGCTCAGCGAGTCGCTCGTCCAGGTCGGCCGTTCCGATCCCGACCTCGACCCCGCGGGCTATCGCGCGCTGCTCGTGCTGCAGCTCGCCGCGCGCGTGTACCACATGCCCTCGCTCCCGCAACGAGTGCTCGCTCGCTCGGGACCGGAGAACGTCAGGCCGAAGTCGGCGGACCTGATCGCGCTCCTCGAGACCGGGGTGGACGACTACGCCTTCGTCTACGAGTCGTCGGCGCGTTCCGCCGGGTTGCACTGGATCCAGCTGCCGTCGTCGATCGACCTCGGCGACGAGTCGAAGGCGGCCGACTACTCGGCGGTGAGCGTCAGGGTCAAGGGACGCACGCGCGGCGATACGATGACGGTGCGCGGCGCGCCGATCCGCTATGCGATGGCGGTGCCGAGGAAGGCTCCGCACCCCGCCGCGGCGGCCAGGCTCGCCGAGTTTCTCCTCTCCGACGCGGGATTGTCCGCGATGCGGGCGGCAGGGCTGCCGACCGTGCGGCCGCGCTACGTGGGCGCGAGCCCGCCGGCGTGGGTCGTGCGCGCCCCGTCGCGGCCATGACCGATCGCTCGCGGCAGCGCGTCGCGACCGTCATCGCCGCGCTCGCCGCGTCGCTGCTCCTCCTCTTTCTCGCCGTCCCGACCGTCGCCCTCGTCGCCCGCGGCGGCGGCGGGGGGCTGCGCGGCCTCGCCGCCGACGCGGAGCTGCGCGACGCGATCCTGCTGACGGTGATCACCGCCACGGCGAGCACCATGGCCGCTGTCGCGTTGGGCACCCCGCTCGCCTGGTGGCTGGCCCGCCACCAGTTCCGCGGCCGCTCGCTGGTCGACGCCGTGCTCGACCTGCCGCTGCTGATCCCGCACCCGGTCGCCGGGATCGCCCTCCTCCTCGTCCTCTCCCGCGACGCGCCGTTAGGCTCGGCGCTCCTCGCCGCCGGGATCCGCGTCGTCAGCACCCCGCTCGGGATCGTCGCCGCGATGCTCTTCGTCTCGGCCCCCCTCTACGTCAGCGCCGCCCGCGAGGCGATCGCCCGCGTCGACCCGCGCTACGAGGGAGTCGCGCGGACCCTCGGCGACACGCAATGGCGCGCCCTCCGCCGGGTGACGCTGCCGCTGGCACGGCGCGGGTTGCTCGCCGGCGCCGTGGTGTCGTGGGCGCGCGCGTCGAGCGAGTTCGGCGCGATCGTCATCCTCGCCTACCACCCGCGCGTCGCCAGCGTCCTCAGCTACGACCGCCTCACCAGCTACGGGTTGCGCGAGGCGCTGCCCGTGGCCGCGGCGCTGGTGCTCGTCGCGCTCGTGCCGCTAGTCCTGCTGCGCACGTTAGGCAGGGCCGCGACAGCGGCGTCCAGGTGAGCATCTCGCTCCGCGGCATCACGGTCCGCCAGGGGGGCTTCGTCCTCGACCGCGCATCCCTCGATGTCCCGAGCGGCGCGTATGGCGTCGTCCTCGGCGCTGCCGGCTCGGGGAAGACGACGCTGCTCGAAACCGTCGCCGGGATCCGGGCGCCGGCGTCGGGGAGCGTGTCGATCGATGGCGTGGACGTCACCACCCTCCCGACGCAGTCGCGCGGGGTCGGGATGGTCTACCAGCACTCGCTCCTCTTCCCGCACCTCGGCGCCGCCGCGAACGTCGGCTATGGCGCGCGACGCGGCACCGCCGTCAGCGACGCGGTGCGACTCACCGGGATCGAGCATCTCCTCGACCGAGGAGTGGCGACACTCAGCGGGGGAGAGCAGCAGCTCGTCGCGCTCGCCCGCGCCATCGCCAGCGAGCCGCGGGTGCTCCTGCTCGACGAGCCCTTTGCCGCGCTCGATCCTCCCCGCCGGGCGGCGATGCGCCGGATGACCCGCGCGCTGCAGCGCGAACGCGCGATCACCGTCCTGCACGTGACCCACGACGTGAACGAGGCCGCGCTCCTCGCCGACACCCTCGCCGTGCTCGACGCGGGACGTGTCCTCCAGCATGGCGTCGCTACCGATCTCTTCGCGCATCCGGCAAGCGGCCGGGTCGCCGAGCTGCTCGGCGCCGAGAACGTCATCGCCGGGATCGCGACCACCGCGACCGATGGAGCGATCGAGCTCCGCGCCGGGCGCCTGACGGTGCACGCGCTGATGCCTGATGGCGGCGCGGTGACCGGGCCGGCCCACGCCGTGATCGGCGCCGACGAGATCACCCTCTCCCGCGAGGCGAAGGAAACCTCGGCGCGGAACAGCTTCGCCGGGCAGGTGATCGCGGTGAGCGGCGCCGGCGCACTCGTTCGCGTCGAGATCGACGTCGATGGCACCCAGCTCGTCGCGGTGGTCACCTCGGGCGCGGCGCGTGAGCTCGCACTCGCGGCCGGGGCGAGCGTGCACCTGTCCTTCAAGGCGACCGCGGTCAGGATCTGCTGACCGCCGCCGTACGCGCTACATCCCGACCTCGACGCCGAGCAGGTCGTGCGGCCACGCCGCGCGAATCCCGCCCTGCCTGACGAAGGTCGTCACCTGCGCCCAGTGCCGCATCCCGTGGGTGACGGCGTTGACGAGGATCTTCCGCCGCGTCGCCGTGATCGTGCCGGCGGTGAGCGTCGAGAAGGTCATCGTTCCCGAGAGCGACGCCTCGTCGGCGCTGGCCATGTACTCGTCGATCATCCGGCGCGCCTCGACGCCGATCGCGAACAGCTCAGCGAGGCTCTGCTGCCTGAAGTCGGCCCAGTCGGTGACCGGCAGTCCGAGCAGCCGCTGCCCGTAGCGGAGCTCGACGGCGAAGATGTGGCGCACCACCCCGCGCACAGTGTCCATCGTCCCGTCGCCGGCCGGGAAGTCGAGCGCCTGCGGGTTGGTCTCGAAGAAGCTGCGCCAGCGCGTGGTCTCGTTGTCGCGCCAGGCGAAGAGCGGAGCGATCGCGGTGGTCGGAGTGCTCATCGCTGTCATCGTCAGGGAGTGTCGCCGGGTGCGGCACGATCGCCGAGTGCCTGCTCGAGCGCCCGCCACGGCATCAGCGCGCAGCCGATCCGCGCCGGGTAGCGGGCAACCGCCTCGAAGGCGAGGAGATCGCCTAACGCATCCCGGGTAACCGGCTCGCGGCGGAGCAGCCGCTCGAGCGCCGCGCGCGTCCGCCGCACGGCGCCGACCGACGCGCCCTTCGCCATCCCGGTCATGATCGACGCCGAAGCCTGGGCGATCGAGCACCCCTGCCCGGTGAAGCGGATGTCGCGGATCACCCCGCCGTCGACGATCGCCTCCACGGTCACCTCGTCGCCGCAGGTCGGGTTCGAAATGTGCGCCGACGCCGTCGCGCCGGGGAGCGCGCCCTTGTTCCGCGGCCTGCGATAGTGCTCGAGGATGAGGTCCTGGTACATCGCCTCGACGCTCGCGCTCTGGACCAGGGGCGCGGAGCCGTCGCTCTCCGGAGCGTCGGGCGCACCGGGCATGTCAGCCCGTGCCGAAGATGCGCTGTGCCTCGCGCACCCCGCGAAGGAGCGCCTCGACGTCCGACTCGTCGCTGTAGACGTAGAACGACGCCCGCGCGGTCGCGGCGACGTCGAGCCGGCGCATCAGCGGCTGCGCGCAGTGGTGCCCGGCGCGGATGCAGACCCCCCGCTCGTCGAGGATCGTGGCCAGGTCGTGCGGGTGGATCCCCTCGACGGTGAAGCTGACCACCCCGCTCCGGTCGCGGGGGGCGGGGCCGTGGATGGTGATGCCGGGCAGGGCGCGCAGCTGCGCGTCGGCGAGGGCGACGAGCTCGCGCTCGTGCCGCAGCACGCGCTCCATCCCGATCCCCTCGAGGTAGTCCACCGCCGCCGCCAGCCCGACCGCGTCGGCGACGTTAGGCGTCCCCGCCTCGAACTTGTGGGGGAGGGTGTTCCACGTCGTCTCGTCGTCGCCGACGACTTCGATCATGTCCCCGCCCATCTGGTAGGGGGGCATCGCCTCGAGCAGCCGGCGCCTGCCGAGCAGGACCCCGATCCCCATCGGCCCGCACATCTTGTGGCCGCTGAAGGCGTAGAAGTCGACCCCGAGCGAGTCGAAGGCGACCGGCAGGTGCGGCGCGCCCTGCGCGCCGTCGCAGACGACGATCGCGTCCGGCGCGCGCGCGCTCACCAGCCGCGCGATCTCGCGCACCGGATTCACCGTGCCGAGTGCGTTCGAGACGTGCGGGAACGCGACCACCCTGGTCCGATCGCCAAGCATCGCGCCCAACGCGTGAACGTCGATCCGCCCGTCGGCCGTCAGCGGCGCGATCCGGAACGTTGCTCCCTTCGCCCGCGCGAGCTGCTGCCAGGGGACGAAGTTCGCGTGGTGCTCCATCGCGGTTACTATGATGTCATCCCCCGCGCGCACGTTCGCCACCCCCCACGCCGTCGCGACGAGGTTGAGCGACTCGGTGGTCCCGCGGGTGAAGATCAGGCAGTCGGCGTCGGCGAGCCCGGCGAAGCGGGCGACGGCGCGCCGCGCCTCGTGGTAGCGATCGGTCGCCCGGACGCTCAGCGCGTACGCGCCGCGGTGCGGGTTCGCGTTGTCCCGCTCGTAGTAGTCCCGGATCGCGTCGAGCACCGCCGCCGGCTTCTGCGACGTCGCCGCCGAGTCGAGGTAGTGAAGCGATGGGCTCCCGGCAAGCAGCGGGAATTCCGCGCGCCGCGCGAGCCCCTGACCCCTGACCCCTGACACCTCGCCTCCCGCGGCGACGATCGGGGTGCTCATTCGCCGGCCATCCGTCGCCCGACGAACACCTCGTCGCCGACGACCCGCGTCTCGTACAGCGCCAGCGATTGCTCCGCCGGCCCGCGCACCACCGCGCCGCTCCGGCAGTCGAAGCGCGCGCCATGCCAGACGCACTCGATTGTCCCGTCGCCGAGCAGCTCGCCGGAGGAGAGCGCGAACCCCTGGTGCGGACACTCGTCGCCGACCGCGCGCACCGCGCCCTGGTCGCGGACCAGGCAGACGCGCTCCCCGTCGGGCAGCGTCACGCCGATCAGCCCGTTCTCCGGCAGCTCGCCGAGCTTCGCGACGCGGGTAAAGCCGTCGCCGACCGGGTCGAGCGCCGTGCTCACTCGGTGCTCACCGCCGGCGCCGCCGCCGGCTCGGCGTGCAACGCCGCGCGCATCGCGTGCCAGCCGAGGCTCGCGCACTTCACCCGCGCCGGAAAGCGCGACACCCCGCCGAACACCACCAGCTTGCCTAACGCGGCGCGCGCTTCCTCGTCCACCGTCTTCCCCGTCACCAGGTCGTGGAAGCGCGCGAACATCGCCTCGGCATCCTCGCGCGTCTTCCCCTTCACGGCCACGGTCATCAGCGAAGCCGATGCCTGCGAGATCGCGCACCCCTTCCCGGCGAACCGCACCTCGGCCACCCGGCCGTCGGCGTCGAGCGTCAGCCAGACGCGGAGCTGGTCGCCGCACATCGGGTTGCGGCCATCGGCGACACGAACGTCACTGGCCGGCGCGCCCGGAACCGGCGCAGCCGGCGGCCCATAGTTCCGCGGTGCCCGGTTGTGGTCGAGAATGAGGCTCTGGTACAGCTCCGTGTTGTCGGCCATGCCGTGTTGTTTCCCTGCCATTTCCCCGCCGGCGCGGCTGGCGCGCCTAACGATCGTCGCGGGTGAAGCGCGCCAGCGTCAGCTCCTCGAGGCTGTTCCGCAGCGGCTCGAGCTCGATCTGCTCGAGCACGTCCGCGGCGAATGCGTAGGTCAGCAGCTGCCGCGCCCGCACCGCGCCGACACCGCGGCTCTTCATGTAGAAGAGCGCGGTCGCGTCGATCCGCCCGACCGTCGCCCCGTGCGTGCACTTCACGTCGTCGGCGAAGATCTCCAGCTGCGGCTTGGTGTCGATCACCGCCCGCGGCGAGAGGAGCAGGGTGTGGTTCTCCTGCTTCCCGTCGGTCTTCTGCGCCTCGGGGTGAACGTACACCTTCCCGTTGAAGACGCCATGCGCGGTGTCGTCGAGCACCCCGCGATAGACCTCGCGGCTGTAGCAGCTCTCCTTCTGGTGCTCGATCCGCGTCTGGTGGTCGACGTGCTGCTCGCCGTCGGCCATGTACAGGCCGTTGAGCGTCGCCCCGCACCCCTCGCCGCCGAGCACCGTCCAGACGTTGGTGCGGGAGAGCGCCGCACCGATCGCGAACGAGAACGAGACGAAGTGCGAGTCGCGCCCCTGCCGTGCATCGATCGTCGCCACGTGGTACGACCGCGGGCTCTCGCGCTGGATCTTGTAGTGCTCGACCGTCGCCCCCTGGCCAAGCGCGATCTCGGTCACCGAGTTGGTCAGGTACGTCGCCTCGCCTAACGCGACGTAGCTCTCGATCACCGTCGCCTTCGAGTTCGGCTCGGCGGCGATCAGGATCCGCGGGTGCGAGGCGCCCTTCGCCGACAGCGCGTCGGAGACGAACAGCAGGTGGATCGGCTTCGATGCATAGGCACCCGGGGCGAGGTGGATCACCGCGCCGTCGGTGTGCAGCGCGGCGTTCAGGGCGACGAACGCGCTCTGCTCGACGGTGCAGATCGACCCGAGCATCCCCTCGACGACATCGGCCATCTCCGCGCGGGCGTCGCCCAACGGGAGGACGCGGACCCCGGCGCCGAGATCGAGCCCGCTCGACAGCCCCGCGTCGTAGCGGCCGTTGACGAAGACGAGCGTCGTCCAGCCGTTCTCGCCGAAGGCGTACGGCGCGAGCTGTTCGGCGGTGACCTCACCGCCCGGCTCCTGCAGCGCGCGGACGTCGAGCTCGGCGATGGGCGCCGCGCTCGTGTACTTCCAGTCCTCGTCGCGCGTCGTCGGGAAGCCGACCTTGGCGAAGTGCGCCGCGCCGCGCGCGCGCAGGTCCCGCAGCCAGCGCGGCTCCCCGTCGCGCGCGGTGGCGGCCCGGACGTCCTCGAGGTAGGCCGATGCCGTCACGCCGCGGCTCCGGTCGCGCCGGTCACCCAGTCGTATCCCTTCGCCTCGAGCTCGAGCGCCAGCTCCTTGCCCCCGCTCTTCACGATCCGCCCCGCCGCGAGCACGTGCACGTAGTCGGGAACGATGTAGTTGAGCAGCCGCTGGTAGTGCGTGACCACGATCGTCGAGCGGTCGGGACGCCGCAGCGCGTTGACCCCGTTGGCGACGACGCGCAGCGCGTCGATGTCGAGCCCCGAATCCGTCTCGTCGAGGATCGCCAGCTTCGGCTCGAGCACCGCCATCTGGAGGATCTCGTTGCGCTTCTTCTCGCCGCCCGAGAACCCGGTGTTCACCGAGCGGTTGAGCATCGCGTCGCTCATCTCGACGACCTTCAGCTTCTGCTCCATCACCTCGAGGAAGTCCATCGGGTCCACCTCTTCCTCCCCGCGCGCCTTGCGGATCTCGTTGTACGCCGTGCGCAGGAAATACGCGTTCGATACCCCGGGAATCTCGACCGGATACTGGAAGGCGAGGAACACCCCCCGCTGCGCCCTGACCTCCGGCGCCATCTCCAGCAGGTTCTCCCCGTCGTACGTCACCGATCCACCGGTGACGGTGTACGCCGGATGCCCCGCCAGCACCTGGGCGAGCGTGCTCTTGCCGCTGCCGTTGGGGCCCATGACGGCGTGGACCTCGCCGGGCTTCACGGTCAGGGTGATGCCCTTGAGGATTTCCTTGTCACTGACGGTCGCGCGCAGATCCTTGATCTCTAGCATTCGGATTTCCCGTGTATTTGAAAAGGGGGTCAGGTGTCAGGTGTCAGGCACGGCGGCCGGGCACCTGCGGACACCAGTCAGCAGACCCTGACACCTGACCCCTGACACCCAATAGCCTCTTACCCAACCGATCCCTCGAGCGTGATCCCGAGCAGCTGCTGCGCTTCCAGTGCGAACTCCATCGGCAGCTCCTTGAACACTTCCTTGCAGAAGCCGCTCACGATCATCGACACCGCCTGCTCGGCGGTCATCCCGCGCTGCTTCAGGTAGAAGATCTGGTCCTCGCCGATCTTCGACGTGCTCGCTTCGTGCTCGATGGTCGCCGTGTTGTTGCCGACCTCGATGTAGGGGAAGGTGTGCGCGCCGCAGCGGTTGCCGACGAGCATCGAGTCGCACTGGGTGTAGTTGCGCGCGTTCTCCGCCTTCGGCAGCACCTTCACCAGCCCGCGGTAGGAGTTGTTCCCCTGGCCGGCGCTGATTCCCTTGCTGACGATCGTCGACTTCGTGTTCTTCCCCATGTGGATCATCTTCGTCCCGGTGTCCGCCTGCTGGTGGTTGTTCACCACCGCGACGCTGTAGAACTCACCGGTCGAGTCGTCCCCCTGGAGGATGACGCTCGGGTACTTCCAGGTGATCGCGCTCCCTGTCTCGACCTGCGTCCACGAAATTTTGGAACGCGGCCCGGCGCACTTTCCGCGCTTGGTGACGAAGTTGTAGATCCCGCCGACCCCGTGCTCGTCGCCGGCGTACCAGTTCTGCACCGTGCTGTACTTGATCGACGCGTCGCCCAACGCGACGAGCTCGACGACCGCGGCGTGGAGCTGGTTGGTCGACCGCTTCGGCGCCGTGCACCCCTCGAGGTACGAGACGTACGACCCCTCGTCGGCGACGATCAGCGTCCGTTCGAACTGGCCGGTGTCGGCCGCGTTGATCCGGAAGTAGGTCGACAGCTCCATCGGGCAGCGTACCCCCTTCGGGATGTACACGAAGGAGCCGTCGCTGAACACCGCCGCGTTGAGCGCGGCGAAGAAGTTGTCGCTGTAGGGGACGACCGAGCCGAGGTACTTCTGCACCAGCGCGGGATGCTCGCGCACCGCCTCGCCGAAGCTCATGAAGATGATCCCGAACTTCCCGAGCTCCTCCTTGTACGACGTCCCGACCGAGACCGAGTCGAACACCGCGTCGACCGCGACCCCGGCGAGCAGCTTCTGCTCGTGGAGCGGGATGCCGAGCTTGTCGTAGGTCTCGCGGATCTTCGGATCGACTTCGTCGAGGCTGCCTAACGGCCTGGCCGTCTTCGGCGCGGAGTAGTAGACGATGTCCTGGTAGTCGATCGGCGGATACTCGACGTTCGGCCACCGCGGCTCGGTCATCTGCTGCCAGCGGCGGAACGCCTTGAGCCGCCACTCGAGCAGCCACTCCGGCTCGTCCTTGCGCGCCGAGATCAGGCGGACGGTCTCCTCGGACAGCCCGCGCGGAATCGCGTCCGCCTCGATGTCCGTGACGAACCCCGCCTTGTACTCGCGGTTGACCAGCGTTTCGATCGACGTGCTCATATCGCTCCCCCGACTCCGTAACTGCCTGCAAAGACGCGCCTTACGTCATGCAAAATCATGCCCGCGCCGCCGGATCCCAGCCACGATCCGAGAAGCCCTATAAAGTTAGTCCCTTTTCAGGGGATTTCAACAAAGCGAGCGGGGATGTCAGCCGCAAAGGCGGGAGTCGGAATGGCGCCACGGAGACGCAGGGACGGAGAGGGCGCGCAAAGGGGAACCTGTAAACGCTGAGCGGTTGCGGTCTCGCGAACTCGGTCAGGGTCGAGTGGGGCGAGATCATCTCACCCGACCCCCCAACCTCCTGTAGCCCGCGCGCGATCGCGAGCCGCTGAATGGCGCGGCAGTTCCCTGTGGTTCACCTGCTGTTCAACAGCAATCGAACCACAGGGAACTACCGCGAGGGCGAGGCTCGGGCCGCCGGCCCGGAAAGTCGTTCCGGCTCGTAACGGTGGGAACGACGATCTCGCGGATGACGCGGATGACGCGGATGAGGCGGATACTGCCTCGGGCAACCGCGCGGAGCGCCCGCCCCCAGGAACGATCCGCGAAATCCGCGAGGCGACTATAACGGATCTGGCACCACCTGCGAGAGTGAAATGTCGATCCTCAATGGCCAGTCGTTCAAGGGCTTTGAACCACAGGGAACTACCGCGGGGGACAGGCTCGGGACGGCAGGGCCGGAGGGCTCGGGGGGGCGCCTGGCGGAATGATCTCCCCCGGAGTGCCCTCAACGTCGTAACCGCTTGTGCGGGACCGCGACCGGTCGAATGGCGCGGCGGTGCTCTGCGGTTCAACTGCTGTTTGCGCGGGTGCACGACAGCCAGTCTCCACTCGCAACGAGTGCCAGATCTTCTATAATCGCCATCCGCGAAATCCGCGTAATCGTAGTTCCACCTGTTAGTGCTCGCACGGCGCCGAGCACCCGATCCGCGCACGAGTCTCCCAACAAGACAGCCTGGGGCAAGCAGGCAAGATGATCTCGCCCCGCTTGCCCCCAAGTCGTTCCGGCTCGTAACGGTGGGAACGACGATCTCGCGGATGACGCGGATTACGCGGATACTGCCTCGGGCAGCCACACGGCGCGCCCGCCCCCAGGATCGATCCGCGAAATCCGCGTAATCGTAGTTCCACCTGTTAGTGCTCGCACGGCGCCGAGCACCCGATC
>DASZNJ010000181.1:0-11773 GCA_035551575.1 Gemmatimonadaceae bacterium | reverse complement strand
TCACCCAGCCGCGCACGCGCGCCTCGGTCGCGAGATCGATCGTCGCCCGCCATGACCGAAGCGTTTCGATCTCCTTGCGCGCGTCGGCGCCGCCGCACGCGGCGAGCGCCAGCCCGGCGAGGAGCCCCGCCGGACGGGCCTTCAGGGACTGGTCCTGGTGACGCGGTGCTCCTTCACCTTCTCGCCTTTCGCGTCCTGGCGAGCTTTCCGGCTGTAGACCTTCCTGAGGCCGTGGGCGGCGCGCTTCGCCTCCCTGGCGGTGTCCTTCGCGCCCTTCTTCGCCACCTTTCCGGTGCGCTTCCCGACGCGTTCCGCTTCCGCCGCAGTGTTCTTCGCGACGGTCTTCGGGGTGATCGGCTTGTCCGCCGCGTCCTGTTGCTGGGCGTGCGCCGCGGCGGGAAGCGCCAGCGCGCCGAGCATCAGCAGCGTCGCGAGCATCATCGACTTCTTCATGATCCTGCCTCCGTCTTCGACTCGAGCCGGCGCCGGTCGTCACGATCGCGAGCCGGCACGGCTGAAATTGCAAGTTCGATGCTCCAGCGGGCGGGGCGGCATCCCGTGAAACGGGGGCGCGTCAGGCAGGACGAGGCCAGCGCTCGCGACGCTTGCGCCGGCCCTTCTCTCGGCGAGGCTACCCGGGCAGGCGGGGTCTCTCGCCACAGCGACCGCTGCGAGTACCTCCTGCCGGCAGCGGGACCCGTCGGGTCAGGCTGCGAGGCGGTGGCCGCACCCTTCGCAGAATCGTGCGCCGGGGGCCGATGGCGTGGCGCCGCAGCTGGCGCAGGCGCCGCCGAGGAATCGGCCGCATTCCGAGCAGTAGATCGCGTCCGGTTCCGGGCGCGGGCCGTGCGCGGCGCACGACGGGAGGGTCGCCTGAGCCTCGCGGGCGCGGCGAATCGCCGACTCGATCTCCGATTCGTCCACCGCCGCCGAGCCGGATTCGGAACGCATCGCGGCGACCGCTTGCCGAGTGTAGCGCGCCTTGAGCATCTCGTAGTCGGTGTCGGAGAGCTTGCCGGTCGCCCGGTCGAACTCGATCTCGCGGAGCGCCTCGACCGCGCGCTCGCGCCGGGCAGGGACGTCGGGGCGCGCGGGGGAATCGGGCGCGACCACTCCGCCGGCGTCGGCGCGGAACAGGGGTGCGAGCACCCACCCCATTGCCGCGATGGCGAGGGCGGTCCCGATGATCAACGCGATCATCTGCCGTCTCCCCTCACCGCCGCCTCGACGCGAGCCAGCTCCTCCGCGCTCGCATCGCCGCCGGCAGCGGCTCGCGGGCCCGTCGACGCCGCGCGCTCGGCGGCGGCTACGGCACCACGTCGCCGCCAGCGCCGGATGAGGACCGCGAGCACGCCGCCTCCGACGAGGATCGCGCCGAAAGGCATCGTCCAGCCGACGAGGTTGAAGCCGCTCTTCGTCGGCGCCATCAGCACCTTCTCGCCGTACGAATCGACGAAGGCGTCGATGATCTCCTGCGCGCCGTAGCCGCCCTCGATCAGCGCGTTGATGTCGCGGTGCATCGCCGGCGACACCTCGCAGGCGAAGTCGGTGGTGCGGCAGGTGTAGACGTCGAGCGTGCACCCGCACTGGCAGCGCAGCTTCTTCTCGACCTCGTCGCGCTCCGCGTCGCTGACGTGCGGCGTCGCACCCGGCTTCGGCCGGCGCTGGACCGTGCGCGCCGCCCCCTGGTTCATCGAGAAGAGGTTGGAGCCGGACGACCCGTCGGTCGGGGCGTTAGGCGCGCCGGTGCTGTCGGCGGCGGTGCCCTGGGCCATCGCGCCGCGCGCGACGAGGATCGCGACCGCCGTCACGCCGGCGCGGAGCGCGTCGCGGCGCGACAGCGAGCGGTCGCTCACCGTGCCTCCGCCAGCTCGGCGTTAGGCGCGAGGCTGGCCCGATAGCCGCTGGTCGGCCGGCGCTTCTCGGCGGCGGGCCACATCACGATCAGCCCGCCGATGGCCATGATCGCGCCGCCGTACCACACCCACCAGACGAGCGGGTTGAAGCTGATGCGAAGCTCGGCGGTCTCGTCTCCGGTGACGCCGGCGAGGACGACGTAGGTGTCCTCCTTGAGCGTACCGTAGATCCCGACTTCGGTCGACGGGTTGAAGGTCGGATTGCCGCGGCTGTCGCGGTACTGCCGCTGCTCGCTCGTCAGGACCCCGATCCGCTTGCCGTCGCGATAGGTATCGAGCCCGATCGCGAGTACGTCTCGGTTCGATGCCTCGAAGCGCGACACCCCCTGGCTGACGAAGCGCCACTGGTGCCCCCACGGGTCCTTCACCGTGAAGCTCTCGCCCGGCTTGAGGGTGACGTCGTTCTCCTGCTTGAATGCCATCCCGGCGAACGCGCTGAAGAGCACGACGATCCCGAGGTGGACGACATAGCCGCCGTAGCGGCGGCGGTTGCGGGCGACCAGCCGGGCGAGGGCGAGCGGCAGCGCCTCGCCATGGATGGTGCGGCGCGCCCGTGTCCCCTTCACGAACTCCTGGACGATCGTCGCGGCGACGAAGCCGGCGAGGGTGTACGAGACGACGGCATACCCGTCGCGCATGCCTAACGCGAGGAGGAGGGCGCCGACGGCGAGCCCGGAGATCGCCGGGGCGACGAACTGCCGCTTCAGGTTCGAGACGCTCGCCCGCCGCCAGGCGATGAGCGGCCCGACCCCGGTCAACGCGAGCAGGGCGAGGCCGAGCGGGATGTTCACCGCGTTGAAGAAGGGTGGGCCGACCGTGATCTTCGTCCCGCGCACCCACTCGCTGAGGATCGGGAACAGCGTGCCCCAGAGGACGGAGAAGGCGATCCCGCAGAGCAGCAGGTTGTTGTAGAGGAAGGCCGCCTCGCGGCTGGCCATGCTCTCGAGGGTGACCGGCGCCTCGAGGTCGCGGAGCCGCGTCATCACGAGGATCGTCGTCGCGGCGATCGCGACGATCAGGAAGCCGGCGAACCAGTTGCCGACCGGCGATTGGGCGAAGGCGTGGACGCTGGAGATGATCCCGCTGCGGGTGATGAAGGTGCCGAGGATGGCGAGGAGGAAGGTCGCGACGACGAGCACGACGTTCCACTTCTTCAGCATCCCGCGCTTCTCCTGGATCATGATCGAGTGGAGGAACGCCGTCCCCGTCAGCCAGGGAAGGAACGACGCGTTCTCGACCGGATCCCACGCCCAGTAGCCCCCCCACCCGAGCTCGACGTACGCCCACCACATGCCGAGCGTGATGCCGACGGTGAGGAAGAACCACGAGACCAGCGCCCAGCGTCGCACCGCCGCCAGCCACTCGTTGTCGAGCCGCCGGGTGACGAGCGCGCCGATCGCGAAGGCGAACGGGATGGTCGTCGCGACGTAGCCGAGGTAGAGGTTCGGCGGGTGGATCGCCATCCCCGGGTTCTGCAGCTGCGGGTTGAGCCCGCGCCCGTCGAGCGGGACGAAGGGGAGCCGGGTGTACGGGTTGGCGCCGAGGCAGGCCGTCAGCAGGAAGAAGAGGATGACGATGCCTAACGTTCCGGTCACCCACGGCATCATCTCCCGCGACCGGCCGCGGCTGGTCAGCACCGCCAGCGAGGAGAAGAACGCGAGGATCAGCGCCCAGAAGAGCAGCGATCCCGCCTGTCCCCCCCAGAACGCCGCGAACACGTACACCCCCGGCATGTTGCGGCTGGTGTTCGACGCGACGTATTCGAGGGAGAAGTCGTGGCTGAGCAGGGCGGTCCAGAGGCCGATCGCGGCGAGGAGGACGAGGGCAAACGTCGCATACAACCCGCGCTCGCCGCTGGCGATCAGGTCGGCGCGGCGCAACCTGCCGCCGGCGAATGACACGGTCGTCGTCCAGGCAGCCATCACGACGGCTACCCAGAGCGACAGCTCACCGATGAGGATCACGACTGCTGTGTCCTGGGAACGGACGCGGGATGCCCGCCGGGCTGCTCCATGCCCGGAGGCGCATTCTCGTAGCGCGACGCGCACTTCGCGAGGAGTGTCGTCGCGTGAAAGGTACCGTCGCGCCCGAGGCGGCCTTCGACCACGACGTCCACCCCGTCGGTGAAGGTGTCGGGGGCGATCCCGCGATAGACCACCGGGTAGGTCGTCGTCCCGTCGGTGACACGGAACTCGAACTGCTTGCCGCCCGGATTGCGGACGATGGTGCCGGGGACGACGCGCGCCCCCAGCTTCACCCCGGTGTCGTGGAAGCTGCCGTCGGCAGCGACATGTGTGGCGAGCTCGGAGGGCGTCACGTAATAGACGCCCGTCTGGCGGATCGAGCTGGCCATCAGGTATCCGGCGGTGCAGAGCACCAACGCGCCGCCGATCAGAAACTTCGTGCGTGCCTTCACTATCCCTCGATTCCCGCGCCAGTGTGCACGGGTCGGACTGCCTGCGTGACTGTCAGCGGCGAGTCCGGGCCGCGCGGCTCAGTTCGCGTGACGCTGCGCCGCGACGCGACGGACTCTCGCCATGATCGCGTCCAGCTCGGCTTCGGCGCGCGCGCGCTCATCACCGGTCCAGACGCCACCGCTTCGATTCAGCTCGCGCACCCGTTCGAGCATCTCGTCGATGAGAGCGCGCAACACGAGGTTGTTCCGTCGATTGCTTCCGCCGCTCGTGCGCTTGGGGGCGGTGGATGCGGACGTCTCTAGCGGAGAGGTCATGTTCGGACGACAGTCAGGTTAGAGACGACGCCGGCGACGGATCAACGGGACCAATATAGAGTGCGGCGCATCACCGGGAAACGCCCGAGTCGCACTCGTCACCGACCCACAATCAATCCCGGGTGCGGGTCAGCATCAAGGTCGCTGCTCCCACACCCGCGGCGTCCCACGCCAGGTCGCGCACGCTGAAGTGCCCATACGACCGGCGATCGTGCACCTCCTTCCCAATGCCCACGGCGGCACTGGCGACGGATGCACTCAACAGTAGGGACGATCGAGACCCGTGCGTCGTGACCTGGGTTACAGAGTAGACAAGACTCTGCACCAGGGCGCTCATGAAGAAGTGCTTCACCTTGTCGGCGCCGATCCAGTTGTCGGCCGGAAGCTGCGCAGAGACCGACCGCGGAGCGAGAGCGACCGCGAGCACCACCGCCGCGACCGCGACCAAAGCGCGCATCCGCTCGCCGATCAGGCGCAACGCCCGACTGACCAGATCACGATGCCCCGGCGCGTGGATCCAGCTGCTCGCCCCGGAGGGGTGGGGCAATGGGACGACCACGCTCGACCCGCCGCAGTGCCTCACCTCATGCTCCAGCCCGACTGCCTCGGTCAGCGGCGCCTCTCCCAGAAACCGTCCGATCGCCAGCTTGCCTACCGGGATTATCAGCTTCGGCCGGATCAGCATCAGTTCATCATCGAGCCATGATCCGCACTCATCGAGCTCGCGCCGACTGGGGACCCGATCCCCGCGACCGCTCGGGTGGGGACCGGGAAAGCAGCGCGTCATCGCGGCGATGTAGATCCGGTCCCGTGCCTCGGCTTCGCTCAACCCCGCCTCCGACAGCCAGCGAAAGAGCGTCTTCCCCGCCCGCCCGGCGAAGGGTTTCTGGCTCGATATCTCGACCTTCCCCGGCGCCTGCCCCACGAGCATCGCCCTCGGCCGACGCGCCCGCGAAAGGACAGGCCTTATCGGCTCGGCATGTCCGCACCGCCGGCAACCCTCCAGGCGCGTAAGGTGCCGCTCGAGATCGTCCGTCCGCTTCAATGTGCCACTGTCCTCTTCGTAGTTACCAGCCTACCCGTCGTCACGAGCCCACGCGAGCGCCGCGCGAACGGCGCGCCGCCACTGCTGCTTACCCGCTCGCGCGGCCCCGGTGCCCTCCCCCGGCTCGAAGCGCCGGAAGCGCCGCGTCCCGATGAACTGTTCGGCCGACCCCCAGACGCCGGCGGCGATCCCGGCCAGCCCGGCCGCGCCGAGCGCGGTCGTTTCGACGATGTCGGGACGTTCAACCGGAACGCCGAGGACGTCGGCCTGGAACTGCATCAGCCAGTCGTTCTCCGTCGCCCCGCCGTCCACGCGGAGGCGGGCGAATCGCGCCCCCGCCGCGCTGCACATCAGCGAGAGGATGTCGTCGGTGGCATACGCCATCGCCTCGAGCGCGGCACGCGCGACGTGGGCGCGGGTGGTGCCGCGGGTCAGGCCGACGATCGTGCCCCGGGCGTCTGGCTCCCAGTCGGGCGCCCCGAGCCCGGCGAGCGCCGGCACGAAGCAGACCCCGCCAGTGGACGCGACGCTGCGCGCCAGCACTTCGCTCTCGGCGGCGGTGGCGATCACGCCGAGCCCGTCGCGCAGCCACTGCACGGCGGCCCCGGCGACGAAGATCGAACCCTCGAGCGCGTAGGCCGCGCCGCCGCGATCGTCGCAGGCGATGGTGGTGAGCAGGCCGGCGGCGCCTGGCGGACGTTCCGCGCCCGCGTGAAGGAGGAGGAAGGCGCCGGTGCCGTAGGTGTTCTTTCCCTCGCCGGCATGCCAGCACCCCTGGCCGAACAACGCCGACTGCTGGTCGCCGGCGACGCCGCGGATCGGGATCTCCGCCCCGAACAGCTCTCGCCTGGCGATGCCGAAGTCACCCGACGACGGCCGCACCTCGGGGAGCATCGCGCGCGGGACGCCGAAGAGCCCGCAGAGCTCGTCGCTCCATGCGCGCTGGTCGATGTCGAAGAGCATCGTCCGCGACGCATTCGTCTGGTCGGTTGCGTGCACAGCCCCACCGGTGAGCGTCCAGACGAGCCATGCATCGACCGTCCCGGCCAGCAGCTCCCCACTCCTCGCCCGGCTGCCTAACGCGTGCTCGCGAAGGAGCCACTCGAGCTTCGTCGCCGAGAAGTAGGGATCGGTGACGAGGCCGGTGCGGCGCGTGATCTCCGCGGCGTCAGCGGCCAGCCCGGCGCAACGGGGCGCCGTCCGACGATCCTGCCAGACGATCGCCGGCGCCACCGGCTCGCCGGTGCGCCGGTCCCACACGAGCACAGTCTCTCGCTGGTTGGTGATCCCCATCGCCACCGGGCTGACGCCGGCCCTGGCAATCGCCTCGCGTCCGGCCTCGATGGTGCGTTCGACCAGGTCACGCGGATCGTGCTCGACCAGTCCGGGCGCCGGGTAGTGCTGCGGGATCTCGCGGTAGCCGCGGCCGACGATCCGACCGTCGGGCGCGACGACGAGCGCCGTGCTGCCGGTCGTGCCCTGGTCGAGCGCGAGCACGCAGCCGTCGCGCGGGGTCACTCGCCCCCCCAGCGGCTGAAGTCGTACGGCGGACGCACGATCCCGCGGTCGGTGACGAACGCGGTCACCAGCTCGCCGGGAGTCACGTCGAAGGCGGGGTTGTAGACTGCGGCCTCCTCGGGCGCGATGAGTCGACCGAAGGGGCGTCGCACCTCGTCCGCGCCACGCTGCTCGATGACGATGGCTTCGCCGTCAGGCACCGCCGGGTCGATCGTCGACGACGGGGCGGCGACGTAGAAGGGAACGCCGTGATGGCGCGCGACGATCGCGAGGGAATACGTCCCGATCTTGTTGGCGACGTCGCCGCTGGCGGCGATCCGGTCGGCCCCGACGATGCAAAGATCGATCGACCCGCGCTGCATGAGCGAGGCGGCCATCCCGTCGGTGAGCACGGTGACGGCGATCCCGGCTCGCGCGAGCTCCCATGCCGTGAGGCGGCTTCCCTGCAGCAGCGGCCGAGTCTCGTCGGCGAACACCGACACAGCCGCGCCGCGCTCGGCCGCGACGTAGATCGGCGCGAGCGCGGTGCCCATGCCCCCGGTTGCGAGCGCGCCGGCGTTGCAGTGCGTGAGCACGCGCGCGCCCGGCGTGAGCAGCGCGACACCGTGCTCCCCGATGCTCCGGCACATCGCCCGGTCCTCGGCGAGGATGCTCGTCGCCTCGTCGCGCAGCGAGTCGAGGATCTCGCGCGGTGCCCCCGTCGCGCGTTCGGCGCGCCGCAGCATGCGGTCGAGTGCCCACGGGAGGTTCACCGCCGTCGGGCGCGTCGCGCGAATGCGTTCGGCGTGCATCGCCAGGCGGCCGGCGAACGCGTCGGAGGCGGCGTTCGCGTGCGGCGCAAGCGAGGCGACCAGTCCCATCGCGCCGGCGACGCCGATCGCCGGCGCGCCGCGTACGGCGAGGGTCGCGATCGCGTCGCAGACCTCGGCGAGCGTGCGCAGGTCGAGCTCGACGTAGTCGCCCGGCAGCACTCGCTGGTCGATGATGCGGACGGCGGTTCCGTCAGGTGACCAGCGGACAGCTTCGATCACCCTGGGGTGGCGCGTGGTGCTCGCGGCGGAGCTGGTGGCGGAGGGCACGGGGAAGAAACTATCCGGCGGCCATCGCGCGTGGAATGGCGGTGCCGCGCGCCCGCCTCGCACCCGTGTCAGCCCTCGGCGCGGCGGCGCTTCCTTCGCTCTGGAAAATGCTCGTCGAGAAACTGGACGAGGGCCCGCTCCTCGCTGGTGTGGCTGCCCCCCTGCGCCCCGCGGCGGGCGTGCAGGCGATCGGCGATCGTCTCGCCGTCCTCGAGGTAGCGCTCGACGATCACGGGATGGACGTATGACTTCCGGCAGATCGTCGGCGTGTTTCCGAGCTCCGCGGCCACGAGGCGCATGACCGTGTTGACGTTGCGCCTTGCCTCCGTGATGGTGCGCGCCCCGCCGATCTCGGCGAACACCGTCGCCGCGCGCAGCGTTCCACCCCAGGTGCGAAAGTCCTTCGCGGTATACGGGAAGCCGAGCGAATCGCGCAGGTACTCGTTGAGCGTGCGCGCATCGAGGTCGCGCCACTCACCGTCCACGTTGTAGCGGAAGAGCCGGGTGCCCGGAGTGTCGAGCAGCATGCGCACGAACCGCGCGATCGCCGGATCGACGACGGTCTGCCGCTGCTTCACGCCGCTCTTGCCGCGGAAGGCGAAGGTCGCGCTGTGTCCGTCGACGGTGACGTGCGACTTGCGGAGCGTGGTGATCCCGAACGAGCGATTCTCCTTCGCGTAGCGATCGCTCCCCGGCCGGAAGCAGCGCTCCGCGATCAGGCGAAGGACACCGGCGGCGACGCGCTCGAGCGAGGGCTCGCGCAGGCGCTCGTGGGCGGCGAGCACCCGGCGGATCCGGGGGAGGTCGCGACCGAGCTGGCGGACGCGATAGTACTTCCGCAGCTCGCCGCGGCGGGTGGCGGTCTCGTGATAGCGGTACTGCTTCCGGCCGCGCGCGTCGAACCCCCACGCCTGGATCGGGTTCCGCGGACTGGCGGCGACATGGACGTCGGTCCACGCGGGTGGAACGGCGAGGGCGCGAACGCGCTCGAGCGTCTTCGCGTCGCGGACGCGCCTTCCGTTTTCCGTCTCGTAATGGAACCCGCGCGCGGGAGTGCCCTTTCTCAGTATCCAGCGTGCTCGTGTCGACGTTGCCATGGCGGGCGCGAGCGGGGCAAAAAGCAGTCCGGGGCGTTACATTCCGCCTCTTCCGTTCAGCCCCTCCCTCCAGCGAGCCCTCGCCCCCGATGAGCGCTGCCGACGCCCAGCCCACGCCGGTCACGTACGAAGTGGCCGATCGCATCGCGACGATCACCGTTTCGCGCCCCGACAAGCTCAATGCGCTCGACAAGGCGACGATCACCGCCCTCGGCGCGGCGATCGATCGCGCGCGGGCGGCCGCTGATGTCGGCGGGGTGATCCTGACGGGTGCGGGACGCGCGTTCGTCGCCGGCGCCGACATCTCCCAGTTCCCGACGCTCACCGAACGTCAGGCACGCGAGTTCGCGCTGCATGGGCAGACGGTGTTCCGCCGCTTCGAGAATTCGACGAAGCCGGTGATCGCGGCGATCAACGGATTCGCGCTCGGCGGCGGCTGTGAGCTGGCGCTCGCCTGTCACGTGCGCATCGCGTCCGACGCGGCGAAGATGGGACAGCCGGAAGTGAAGCTCGGCATCATCCCGGGCTACGGGGGGACGCAGCGGCTCGCCCGGCTTGTCGGGAAGGGACGCGCGCTGCAGCTCATCCTCACCGGCGAGACGATCGATGCCCAGGAAGCGCTGCGCATCGGCCTCGTCAACGCGGTGGTTCCCGGCGCCGAGCTGATGACCGCGGCGCGGAAGATGATGAGCGCGATGCTGGCGAACGGCCCGGTCGCGCTCGCGCTGGCGATCGAGACGATCGACAAGGGGCTCGACCTTCCGCTCGAGGAAGCGATCGCGCTCGAGGCGGACAACTTCGGGCGGTGCGCGCGCACCGAGGACATGCGCGAAGGCGCGACCGCGTTCCTCGCCAGGCGCGCGCCGAACTTCACCGGCCGGTAGCGTCGCGATGCGGCTCGCGCGGCTGTCCGTGCGCGACTTTCGCAACCTCGAGCGCGTGGAGCTCGAGCTTCCGCCGGAGGGGATGGTGGTCGTCGGCGAGAACGGCCACGGCAAGACGAACCTCCTCGAGGCCGCCTACTACCTGCAGCTGCTGCGCTCCGCTCGCGGCGCGCGCGACATGGATCTCGTCCGCTTCGGCGCGCCCGCGTTCCACGTCGCCGCCGCGACGATCGGCGCGAAGGGCGGCCATGGGATCGGCGTCGGCTTCGAGCGGGCGACGAAGCGGAAGCGCGTCACCCTCGACGGCGCCGAGCCGCCGCGGCTGTCCGACGCGTTAGGCGCGCTGCCGGCGGTGCTCTGCTCCCCGCGCGACTCGGCGCTGATCGCCGGGTCGCCGGCCGAGCGGCGTCGCTATCTGGACGTCACGCTGGCGCTCACGTCGCGACCGTACCTCGCCGCGCTGCAGTCCTATCGCGGTGCCCTCGCCCGCCGCAACGCGGCGCTCCGCGAGGGGGCGCGCGCGGTGCGCGACGAGGGGCGCGTCGCGGTCTGGGAGCCGGCGCTGGCCGAGCACGGGGCGAAGATCTGGAGCGCGCGGGTGGCATGGGTCGCCCGGCACGAGGCGCGGTTCGCGGCGGTATGCGAGGCGATCGGCGAGCGCGGCACCGCGACGATGCGCTACCAGACCACGCTCGACACCGACGCAGGCGATGTCGCGGCTGCGCTCGCGCGGGCCCTCGAAGCGAAGCGTGCGCTCGACCTCAAGCGCGGGCTGACGCACTCGGGGCCGCACCGCGACGACCTCGAGCTCACCCTCGACGGCCGCGACCTGCGCACCTTCGGCTCGGCGGGACAGCATCGCACGGCGGCGATCGCGCTGCGCGTGCTCGAGCAGGAGACGCTGCGGGACGAGCGCGACGCGGCCCCCCTGCTCCTCCTCGACGATCCGTTCGCCGAGCTCGATGCCCGGCGCTCGGCGCGCATCCTCGAGCTGTTCGCCGGCGAAGGCGCGGGCCAGACGATCCTCGCCGTGCCGCGAGAAGCGGACATCCCGCCGGGGTTGACCCGGCTGGGCCGCTGGCGTGTCCGGCATGGCGCGCTCTCGCCATGGACGCGGGCAGGTGCGGCATGACACGACGCGACCGGCGGAAGCCGGACGAGAAGCAGCACAAGACCGCTTCGATCGGCGAGGCGCTGACGAGCTTCCTCGCGAAGAGCGGGCTCGCGCCGCGCGTCGAGCAGGCGGCGGTGGTCCCGGAGTGGGAATCGCTGGTCGGGCCGCAGATCGCCCGGGTGACGCAGCCGCTCTCGGTCACCCAGGATGGGCTGCTCTTCGTCGCGGTGACGACGCACGGCTGGATGGCCGAGCTGTCGATGCTCGAGCCGGAGCTGCTGCGCAAGCTGAACACCAAGCCGGAGCGGAAGCCTGTCACCCGGATCCGCTGGATGCTGCAGCGCGGGTGAGGGCGCGGTTGCGCGCGGCGGGTCGCCGGTATATCTTAG
>DASZNJ010000180.1:0-13373 GCA_035551575.1 Gemmatimonadaceae bacterium | reverse complement strand
TGCTCGATTCCATGGATCTGGAGCGCGAACGCGGCATCACCATCAAGGCCCAGGCGGTGCGGGTGTTCTATGAGTCCGCGGTCGACGGCCAGACCTACCAGCTCCACCTGATCGACACGCCGGGGCACGTCGACTTCACCTACGAGGTCTCGCGCTCCCTCGCCGCGTGCGAGGGCGCGATCCTCGTCGTCGACGCCTCGCAGGGAATCCAGGCGCAGACGCTGTCGAATCTCTTCCTCGCGATGGACGCGGGGCTCGAGATCATCCCCGTGCTCAACAAGATCGACCTCCCCGGGGCCGAGCCGGAGCGGCGCCGCCAGGAAGTCGTGGACCTTCTTGGCTGCGCGCCGGAAGACGTGTTGCAGGTCAGCGCCAAGGCGGGGATCGGGATCGCCGAGCTGCTCGAGGAGGTGGTGCGCCGCGTCCCGCCGCCGAAGGGCGATGTCGACGGGCCGCTGCGCGCGCTGATCTACGATTCGTACTACGACCGGTATCGCGGCGCGATCCCGAGCGTGCGTGTCGTCGACGGCTACATCCGCCCGAAGATGAAGATCACCTTCGGCGCGAGCGATTCCGTCTACGAAGTGGACGAAGTCGGGTACAACCAGCTCCGCCAGGTGAAGACCGACCAGCTCGGGCCCGGGGAAGTCGGCTACGTCGTCGCCAACCTCCGATCCGTGAGCGAGACCCGCGCCGGCGACACCGTCTTCGACGCGACCAACCGCGCGGCGGAACCGCTCCCCGGCTACCGCGAGGTGCGGTCGTTCGTCTTCGCCGGCCTGTATCCGACCGACACGACGCAGTACGAGACCCTTCGCGACGCCCTCGAAAAGCTCAAGCTCAACGACGCGTCGCTGCAGTACGAGCCGGAGACCTCGACCGCGCTGGGGTTCGGCTTCCGCTGCGGCTTCCTCGGGCTGCTCCACATGGAGATCGTCCAGGAGCGGCTCGAGCGCGAGTACGAGCTCGACCTCGTCACCACGGTGCCGAGCGTCGAGTACAAGGTCTACCGCACCGACGGCACCCTCGAGCTGATCGAGAACCCGTCGCTGATGCCCGACCCGGGGACCATCGACAAGGTCGAGGAGCCGTACGTCAAGGCGCGGATCATGTCGCCGGCCGAGTACATCGGGCCGATCATGACGTTAGGCACCGAGCGCCGCGGCATCTACAAGAACATGACGTACCTCGACCAGGAGCGGGTCGAGTTCGACTGGGAGTTCCCGCTCGGCGAGATCATCCTCGACTTCTTCGACAAGCTGAAGACGGTCAGCCGCGGCTACGCCAGCCTCGACTACGACATGCTCGGCTACCGCGAGAGCGATCTCGTGCGGCTCGACATGCTGATCAACGGCGACCCGGTGGATGCGTTCAGCGTCATCATCCACAAGGACAAGGCGTACGACTGGGGCCGGAAGATCGCCGACAAGCTGAAGGACCTGATCCCGCGCCAGCTGTTCGAGGTCGCGATCCAGGCGGCGATCGGCACGAAGGTCATCGCGCGCACCTCGGTGAAGGCGCTGCGCAAGGACGTCCTCGCGAAGTGCTACGGCGGCGACATCAGCCGCAAGCGCAAGCTCCTCGAGAAGCAGAAGGAAGGCAAGAAGCGCATGAAGCAGGTCGGCGCGGTCGAGATCCCGCAGGAAGCCTTCCTCGCCGTCCTGCAGGTGGACTGATCCTCTCCCGGCCGCCGTCGCTGCGCGGGCCCGCTCTCAGCTGTTGGCCGTTGGCGTCCAGCGACGGCGGAACGCGAACGTAACCGCAGTCGCTCAACGCTAACGGCTAAAGGCTCACGGCTGCCCTTGGGCTCTTCTCTCGTCATCCAGACCTCGTTCCTCGGTGATACCGTGCTCACGACGCCGCTGATCGCGCGGCTCGCCGAGCACGGTCCGGTGGACGTGCTGGTGACGGCGGCGTCGGCGCGGCTGCTGGCGAACCATCCGGCGATCCGCGAGACGATCGTCTACGACAAGCGCGGGCGCGACCGGAGCGTGACGGGCTTCGCGCGGATGGCGAATCGCCTGCGCGGGCGCCGCTATGACGCCGCGTATCTGGCGCAGGGCTCGGCGCGGAGCGGCGCGCTCGCCCTCGCGGCGCGGATCCCGCGCCGCGTCGGCTTCGAGACGTCGTCCGGGCGGGCGTTCTACACGGTCCGCGTGCCCGCCCCCGCGGGGATGCACCACGCCGAGAAGCTCTTCACGTTAGGCAGCGCCGGCGGCGCGCGCCCCTGGTCGCGCGACGAGCTCCGGCCCCGTCTCTATCCGGGTGCCGGGGAAAGCCGCATCGTCGACGAGCTGCTGGGCGCCGGGGCTGGCGACGGGCGCCCGCTGGTGGCCCTCGCGCCGGGAAGCGTCTGGGCGACGAAGCGGTGGCCGCACTACCCCGCCCTCGCCAGGGCACTCGCCGCCCGCGCCCGCCTCCTCGTCATCGGCGGGAAGGACGACACCGCGCTCGCGGCGGAAATTCTCTCCGCGGCCGATGACCCGGCTGCCGTCGACGCGACCGGACGGCTTACATTGTTGGCATCCGCCGAGTTGATCGGCCGGGCGAAGGTGATCGTGAGCAACGACTCGGCGCCGCTCCACCTCGCCTCGGCGATGGGCACGCCGACCGTCGCCGTGTTCGGGCCGACGGTGCCGGCGTTCGGCTTCGGGCCGCTCGCCCGGCGGTCGGCGATCGTGGAAGACGACATGCTGGCATGTCGGCCCTGCGACCGGCACGGACCGAAGCGCTGTCCGCTCGGCCATTGGAAGTGCATGCTGCACCAGTCGCCGGCGCGCGTCGCCGGCATCGTCAACGGATACCTCATCTCGTGAGCCCGCAGATGGCCCATAGCGACCAGCGGTTCATCATTGGCGTCGACCTCGGGGGGACGAACATCGTCGTCGGCGCGATGCCCGACGACGGGACCCGCCATTACGGGCTCCGCTCGCAGCCGACGATGGCGGAGCTCGGGGCCGATGTCGTCGTCGAACGGATCGCGCAGATGATCCGCGACGTGATGGACGTGACGATGGCGGAGACGGGAGCGACGCGAACGCAGTTCGCCGGCGTCGGCATCGGCGCGCCCGGCCCGCTCGACCGCGAGCGCGGCATCGTCATCGTCGCGCCGAACCTCGGCTGGAAGGACTTCCCCCTGCGCGACCGGATCTCGCACGCGGTCGGTCTTCCGGCCACGCTCGACAACGACGCCAACTGCGCAACGTTAGGCGAGTGGTGGATCGGCGCCGCGCGGGGCGGCCGGGCCGTGGTCGGGATGACGATCGGGACCGGGATCGGCGGGGGGCTCGTCGTCGATGGGCGGCTCTGGCACGGGGCATCCGACGTCGCCGGCGAGATCGGCCACACCACCATCGACATGCATGGCCGCCGCTGCAAGTGCGGCAACTACGGCTGCCTCGAGGCGTACGCATCGGGGCCGAACATCGCCGAGCGCGCGCGCGAGCAGCTCCTCGGCGACGGAGAATCGGTGCTGACCCGGATGGTCGGGGGCAACCCCGACCTCATCACCGCGCACACGGTGTACGAGGCGGCGCACGCCGGCGACCGGATCGCCCTCGACGTCGTGAAGGAGACCGCGGCGTTTCTCGGCGCCGGGGTCGCGAACCTGCTCAACACCTTCAATCCCGACGTCGTCGTGATCGCCGGCGGTGTCACTCAGGCTGGCGAGGCGCTGTTCGAGCCGCTCCGCGCCGAGGCGCGCCGCCGCGCGTTCAAGCCGGCCTACGACGCGTGCCGCATCGTCCCCGGTGAGCTCGACGGCGCGGCCGGCGTCGTCGGTGCGGTCGCCACCTTCCGCTCGCAGCATCCGCACGTCGCGTGATCCGCCGGAAGCGCGTCGGCGTCATCGGTTCATTCGTCTGGGACATCATCCATGGCCGCGACCTGCGCACCGCGCCGGTCGAGGAATGGGGGGGGATCGCCTATGCGCTGAGCGCCTTCGACGCCGCGCTCCCCGGCGACTGGGAGATCGTGCCGGTGATGAAGGTCGGCAGCGATCTCGCCGCGCGCGCGCGAGAGTTCCTCGCGACGCTCAGGCGCATCGCGCCCGACGCGGCGCTGTACGAGGTGCCGATCCCGAACAATCGCGTCGAGCTGCGCTACATCAGCGACGAGCGCCGGAGCGAAGTGATGAGCGGCGGCGTCCCCGGGTGGAGCTGGGCCGCCCTGCGGCCGATGCTCGCCGGGCTCGACGCCCTCTATGTGAACCTGATCAGCGGGTGGGAGATCGACCTCGAGGTCGCGCGGCTGCTGCGCCAGTCCTTTCGCGGCCCGATCTACTGCGACCTGCATTCAGTGACGCTCGCGCTCCGCGCCGACGGCCTGCGCGAGCTCCGTCCCCTCACCGACGTCGCCGAGTGGTGCCGGTGCTTCGACATCATCCAGGTCAACGAGGACGAGCTGTCGATGATGGCGCCTGACGGGCTGGCCCTGGCCGCCACGGCGCTGGCCGCTGGCGTTCGGTGTCTGTGCGTCACGCTCGGGCCCCGCGGGATGGCCTACTTCGCAGCATCCGGTTTCGATCGGCTGTCCGATCTCGCGACGCGCCATGAACTTGGCGTTTCCGAAGGCGCGATTCGCACGCAGCGCGTGCCCGCGGCTGCAACTCGCGAGCCGCGCGGCGACCCGACCGGATGTGGCGATGTTTGGGGCGCGACCTATTTCTCTCGGCTGCTCGCCGGTGATATGTTTGCGGTCGCCATCGACGCAGCGCAGCGAGCCGCCGCGCGCAACTTCGAGCATCGCGGTGCCTCCGGGCTCGCGAGCTACCTGCGAGGAGAGCTCTCCACTACGTGACCACCGTCATCAACGTCCCCCCGTCACTCGACGACGTCACGTTCGAGCAGGTGCTGGAGCAGGTGGCCAACGTTCCCGCCGACGAGAAGCTCCTCGTCGACGCGCGGCACGCGCGCTGGGCGTCCCCGTTCGGCCTCACGGCGCTGCTCACCCTCGCACAGTCGCGCGCCGAGCGCGCGGCGTTCGCGCCCCCCGAGTCGGACGACACGCTCTCCTACTGGACGCGGGCCGGCTTCTTCAGGCATGCGGTCGACCTCTTCGAGATCGTCGGCACGGCGCCCCGCCAGAAGCCCTCCGGGGAATCCGACGTGCTCCTCGAGATCACGCCGATCGCCAGGAGCGACGACGTGCACGAGATCGTCAGCCGCATCCAGCAGAAGGCGCAGCACATCCTCACCCGCGAGCTCAACCTCGACGCGAAGGCGACGATGGGGTTCGCGATGACCCTCTCCGAAGCGTGCCAGAACATCGTCGAGCACGCGGGACGCGGCGGATGGGTCGCGGTGCAGACTTACAAGTGGACCAAACGCCTCGGGCGTCGAGTCGTCGTGATCGCGGTATGCGACGCGGGTGTCGGCTTCCGGCAGTCGCTGGAGAGCGCACCCGGTCGCGTGCGCAGCGACCGCTGGGACGACGCGATGGCGCTCGAGGAAGCTGTCGTGCGTGGCGTGAGCCGGTTCCGCGACCCCGGTCGTGGGCAGGGCCTTGCCGGCGTTCGCCGGTACGTCGGCCGGTGGGATGGCAAGCTCTCGGTGCGCAGCGGGACGGCGCGCATCGCGATCGTGCCGACATGGGACGACGACGTCGCGCTCAAGGAAGGTCTCCCCCCCTTTCCTGGTGCACAGATGCAAATCACCATCCCGGAGCGACTGGCGGCCGGGCGATGATCAACCACATCGACCTGAGCACCGTCCTCCGCCGCACGGTGTGCGACCTGTATTCCAATCTCGTCACGCGCCCGACCGGCGCCGCCGTGCGCACGGCCATCGAGACCCAGCTCGCCGAGCTGGGGGGCCGCACCGTCACCGTCATCGACTTCAGCAACGTCAGCCTCCTCGACTTCTCCTGTGCGGATGAAGTCGTGGCCAAGCTGCTGCTGCCCTACTGCGACGACTGCCCGCCGCGCGACGCCTACTTCGTGTTCCGCGGGATGAGCGAGACGCATCTCGATGCGCTCGAGCACGTCCTCGAGCGGCATCGCCTCGCCCTCGTGCTGCAGCAGGAAGACGGGGTGCCGACGATCGTCGGGGCCGTCTCCGTCGCCGAGCGCAAGGTGTGGGAGGCGGTGATCGAGCTCGGGAGTGCGACCTGCGACGAGGTCGCGCGCCAGGTCGGCGTCGCCGCCGAGGAGGGCGACATGCTCCTCAACGCGCTCGCCCGGCGTCGCCTGATGATGAAGCTCGGCGACCAGTGGGTGGCAGTCGGCGCGCCGGCATGACGCCGATCGGGAGGGGGCCGGGCGAGGATTCTCGCCAACGCCCGCTCCGCGTCGTCGGGTTCATCGCGACGCGGGCGAACGATCCGGAGCGCGGCCCGATGGTGACGATGAACCCTGACGACGCGCGGACGCGGCTCCTCGTCGACGGCGAGCTGGCGTGGGTCTACGGCCCGCGGCGCCACGAGCTGGCCGAGGTGCGCATCGACGAGCGTCTGACGCGCGGCGACGTCAACCTCCGCGACATCGTCGGCGTCGCGCCGTCGGAAATCGTCCGCGTCGTGAAGCCCGACCTCGACGACCGCGGCGGCGCGGTGCGGGGCGCGCGCTACGCCTGAGGAGAGCGCTTTCCCGGGGAACGCGGCGGGCGGTCCGCCGCCCCTGATCGAGCCCGAGCGCCGGCGGCGGGAACGGCGCGTCAACGCCCGCGTCGCCGACCTGACGATTCCAGAGATGCGGCGGCTGCTCGTCACCACGCTGCTCTCGTCGATCGTGATCGTGCTCTTCCTCTACATGGTGCGGCGGGTGATCGTCGCCGGGGTGCTCGGGGTCATCATCGCGGTGTACCTCCGCCCGCTCTACCTGCGACTGCTCCGCCTCACCCGCCGCCGCGCGCCGGCGGCGCTCCTGACGCTGGTCGTCATCGTCGTCCCGGTGCTCGCCGCGATCGCCTACAGCTACGCCGAGCTGAGCGACCTCGCGAAACACGTCGACGTCAACCGCGAGGCGATCGCCGCGCAGGTGACCGCGGCGGTCCGCACGATCCCCTTCCTCGAGGACGCGAACGTCGGGGCCTCGGTGCGGGCCTGGGTGCTCACAACCTCGGCGTACGGCGCGCGGCTTCCCGGGATGCTGCGCGGCCTGGTTGTCGGATTCTCGATCGCGGCGACGGTCTTCATCTTCACCGCCTTCTACATCCTGATGGACGCGGATGTGCTCGCCACCTGGATGCGGAGCAAGATCCCGCCGCGGTACGCCGAGCTGCGCGTCGCGCTCGAGACGAGCGTGAGCGGCGTCCTCTACGGCGCGATCTACTCGACCCTCGTCACGCAGACGCTGAAGTCGGCGATGATCCTGGCGATGAACCTCGTCTTCGGGGTGCCGCTGGCGGCGGTCCTCGCGATACTGTCGTTCATCATCGGGTTCTTCCCGATCGTCGGGTCGTGGAGCGTCTACGTCCCGACGGCGCTCTGGCTTCTCGTCTTCCGTGGCGCCACGGTTCCTGCAATCGTCATGCTTCTGGTCGGGTTCCTCGGGAACACCCTGTTCATCTCGATGTACCTTCGACCGAAGCTCGCGGCGGATCGATCGCGCGTGCTGAACTTCTACTGGATGCTCGTCGCGCTGGTGACGGGGGTTTACACGTTCGGGCTGGCGGGCATCCTCATCGGGCCAATTCTCATCGGGATGTTGAAGGCAATCATCGACACGGTGTCGGCAACGAAGGGATGGCGGGTGCTCGACGAGAGCGACGCTGACGAATCCATCGCGGGAGCGACCGCGTGATCCGCTTCACCGACGTCACCAAGGAATATCCGCGCACCGGCGTCGCGCTCACCGACGTCAACCTGCACGTCGGGAAGGGGGAGTTCGTGTTCCTCACCGGGCCGAGCGGCAGCGGGAAGAGCACGATCCTGAAGCTGATCTACATGGAGGAGCTGCCGACCGCCGGCGAGGTTCGCGTCAGCGGCTTGAGCACGACGGCGCTCCGCCGCGGCGACGTCGCGAAGCTCCGCCGCAAGCTCGGCATCGTCTTCCAGGACTTCCGCCTGCTCGAGGATCGCACGATCGAGGCGAACGTCGCCTTTGCCCTCGAGGTGACCGGAGCGCCGCGCGCGAACATCCCGACGCGGGTGAGCCGCCTGCTGACCCAGGTCGGCCTCGCGTCGAAGGCAACCGCCTATCCCCGCGAGCTGTCCGGCGGTGAGCAGCAGCGCGTCGCGATCGCCCGCGCGCTCGTCAACGAGCCGTACGTGCTGATCGCCGACGAGCCGACCGGCAACCTCGACGACCGCGCGACGCGCGGCATCTTCCAGCTGCTCCGCGAGATCAACGCGTCGGGCACCGCGGTCGTGATGGCGACCCACAACCTCGAGCTGATCCGCCGCTCGGATTACCGGACCATCGAGATCAATCGCGGCGCGATCGTCTTCGACTCGGGCGAGAGCAGGCCGGCCGTGCCGGAGGAAGTGGTCTGATGCGGTCGTTCAGTGAAGCCATGCATGCGTTCCGCCGCGCGCCGCTCCTCAGCGTGCTCGGGATCATCACCATCGCCTTCTCGCTGTTCGCGGTCGGGCTGTTCGGGCTCGTCGCGGTGAACATCAAGGACACGCTGGCGAGCGTCGAGGACCGCGTCGAGATCCGCGCCTTCATCGCCGAGGGGACGCCGGCCGAGGCGACCGGGGCGGCGATCGGCGACATCGGGAGCTTCCCCGAAGTCGCGCGGGTCGGCTACGTCTCGCAGGAGGACGCGCTCAAGCGCGCCCGCAGCGAGCTCGGTGAGTTCCGCGACGTCTTCGACGCCGGGTTCCTTCCGGCGTCGATCGAGGTCCGCCTCAAGCCGGGCTTCCGCTCGCCGGAGCGCGTCAAGGCCGTCGCCGCCCGCATCGCCAGCTACCAGTTCATCGACGACGTCCGCTACGGGCAGGAGTGGGTCGAGAAGCTCGCCCGCATCCGCAACATCGCCGGAATCGCCGGCATCGCGTTAGGGCTGGCGTTCGCCACCGTGGCCGTGATCATCATCGGGACGACGATCCGGATGGCGGTGCTCGCGCGCAGCCGCGAGATCTCGATCATGCGCCTCGTCGGCGCCACCGACGGCTTCATCCGGCGTCCCTTCCTCATCGAGGGCTTCGTCAAGGGGATCCTCGGCGGGTGCGTCGCGCTGCTCCTCACCTGGCTGGCCAGCGTCCTCATCGACCGCTACATCGTGAAGGCGAGCTTCTTCTCGATGGAGATGGCCGTGGCCGGCGTCCTCGCCGGCGCGGTCATCGGGCTGCTCGGGAGCGGGGTGTCGGTCGGGCGGCACCTGCGGCGGGTATGACCGGCGGCGGCCGGCGCACCTCCTGGCGGCTCGCCGCCGCCTGCGGCGCCGCGTTCGCCGTCGCCACCCTCTCGCCGTTAGGCGGCACCCCGCTCGCCGCGCAGCAGAAGTCGACGGCCGGCGCCGAAGCGAAGGTCCGCGCCCAGCAGAACGAGCTCGAACGGATCCGCCGCGAGCGGGCGCAGCTCGAGGAGAAGATGGCCGAGCTCCAGGGCACCGTGCACGATCTCGCCGAAGAGGTCACGAACCTCGACAGCCAGGCCGAGGCGACCGCGCGCGCGGTGAAGACCCTCGACGTCCAGGTCGCGGCGATCGGCGAGGAAGTGTCGGGGGCGACGAGCGACCTCGTTCGCGCCGAGGACGAGCTCGCGATCAAGCGCGCCGTGCTGCACCGGCGCCTCGCCGACATCTACAAGCGCGGCCCGCTCTATTCGTACGAGGCGCTGCTCTCGGCGCAGACCTTCGCCGAGCTGGTCGCACGGTACAAGTACCTCCACCTCCTCGCGCTGCGCGACCGGGCGCTCGTGAAGCGTGTCGAGGAGCTCCGCAACCAGATCGAGCGGCAGCGCGGGCTTCTCGTCCGGCTGCGCAGCGACGTCGAGACGAGCCGCAGCGAGCGCTCGCGCGAGGAGCAGCGCCTCCGCGCCCTCGAGGAGCAGCGGCAGCAGAGCCTGACCCAGGCGAAGCGCAGCGCCCGCCAGACCGAGGCCCGCATCAAGCAGATCGATCGCGACGAGCGGCGGGTGACGGGACTCATCGCCGCCCTCGAGGTCGCGCGCCGCAAGGCGGAGGACGCCGCGCGCAACCGCGGCACCGCGCGCCCGACGATCCCGACGGTCCGCCCGGCCGCCAACCTCGACTGGCCCGTCGATGGCTCGCTGCTCTACCGCTTCGGCCGCGTCGTGAACCCGAACAACACGACGACGCGCTGGAACGGGATCGGGATCGGTGCGCCCTCCGGGACGCCGGTGCGGACGATCGGCGCGGGGCAGATCATGGTGGCCGAGACCTTCGGAACGTATGGTTTGACGGTTATCGTGCAGCAGGGGGGCGGCGACTACGCGGTCTATGGATCGCTCGCCTCCGTGGCGGTGAAGAAGGGCGACATCGTCAGCCGCGGCCAGGTGATCGGCACCGTCGGCAGCGCCGACCCCGAGCTTCCCGCGCACCTGCACTTCGAATTCCGTCCCGAGGGGCGCGCGGTCGATCCGCTCGACTACCTGAAGGCGCGTCCGTGAGCGAGGATCATGTCGCGAAAAGATGCTCGATCTGCGGCCGGTTCCGGTCGTACGAAGCGGAAGACGCCTTCTGCATCGTCTGCGGGAGCGACGCGCTCGAAGGCGAATGCGGGTGCGGCCGGCGCTTCGACTTCTCCCTCGAAGAACCGGAAGACGCGGACCTCTACTGCCCCCGCTGCGGCCGGTCGCTCCGCGGGCGGAGCGACGAGTTCACCGGGTAGGAAGCACCCTGCGGCCAGGAAGCCGGCACGCGGGAAGGCCGCGAAGAAATCCGCGCGGGCGAAGCCGGTCGCCGCACCGGCGAAGCCCGCGATCGTCTTCCGCTCGAAGTACAAGCCGGAGGGCCCGCTCCAGGGCCCCTTCCCGCTCCCCCCTGACGACCTGCTCGGCGCGCACGTGTCGAGCGCGGGCGGAACCCACGAGGCCCCGCTCCGCGCGCGGACCATCGCCGCGGCGGCGATGCAGATCTTCAGCAAGCAGGCGAACCGCTGGGCGGAACGCGACTGCCTCGACGACGAGTGCCGTCAATTCCGGACCGCGCTCGCCGAGACCTCGGTGGCGGCGACGATTGCGCACGACAGCTACCTGATCAACCTCGCCTCCCCCGATCCGGTACTCCGCGCGCGGTCGATCGAGTCGTTCGCCGCCGAGCTCCGGAGGTGCGAGGCGCTCGGGCTGCAGTACCTCGTGTCGCACCCGGGCAACTTCATGGACGACCGTGAGGCGGGTATCGCACGCAACGCCGAGGGGATCACCGCGGCGCTCGAGCTGGTGCCGGGGAGCGTCATCGTCTGCATGGAGACGACGGTCGGCTCGGGGACTTCGATCGGCGGCACCTTCGACGAGCTGGCCGAGCTCCTGCGCCGAGTCGCCCCCGGGGTCCGCCGCCGGGTCGGCGTCTGCGTCGACACCTGCCACGTCTATTCCGCGGGATACGACCTGGTGAACGACTACGACGGGGTGTGGGCGCGGTTCGACGAGACGATCGGCCGCGATGCGCTCAAGGTCATGCACCTCAACGATTCGAAGACCCCGTTCGGGTCGCACCGCGACCGTCACGAGCTGATCGCCGAGGGGTCGCTCGGTGCGGCGCCGTTCCAGCGGATCATGACAGACGAACGCCTGGCGCGGATCCCGAAGGTGATCGAGACGCCGAAGCTCGACGACCCGGAGACGACCGACCGGCGGATGCTCGAGCGGCTGCGCTCGTATCTGGCGGCGGGTGGCGACGCCCGCTAACGTGCCGCAGCGCCGCGCGACCGCGCCGGCGACCGTTCCAACCCGTGCTCATGCCTGACGTCATGCGAAACGTGCGCTGCCTCGTTGGACTCCTCGTCATGCTGGCGGTGCCGGCCGGTGCGCGCGGGCAGCAGAGGGACAGCACGGTGGTGCGCGACAGCGTCGCGCGGGCGGACTCGATCCGCGCCGACTCGGTGCGGCGGAGCGAGCTGGCGCGCATCCGGGGCGAGCCGCGCGCGACGGCCGACTCCCCCGACAGCACGCTGCCCGGCACCGTGACCGGCAGGGACGGAGGGCTGATGGCGGAGAGCCCGCGTCCGGTCATGAAGGGCGCGAGCCTGGCCGGTGACATGATCACCGACCTGTCGCCGGAGGCGGCCGCCCGCCCCACTGGCAGCCGGGTCCGACTGCGCGACATCGAGGGCTCGCTCGCCGTGGGCTATGGCCCCCGTCTCGGTGCCCTGCTGACGCTGACGCTGACCGACGATGGGGCGACGCAGCACCTCGTCGCCACCGATGCGGCGCTGGCCGTCCGCCTTCCCGCCGGCTCCGTCCGGGCGGATGCGATCGTCGGGACGACCGCGTTCCCGTTCGGTCGGAGCGCGCAGCTCCACCGCCACGAGCAGGCGCTCCCCGACCAGCCGCTCCCGGTGCGGGTCCTGCTCGGCGAGACCGGGCTGCGCGGCACCGGCGTCCAGCTCCGCGCCGGGCGCGCGTTAGGCAGCGGGTCGGTCAGCCTCGAGCTGGCGGCGATGGATCGCTTCGGAACGCGGATCGACTCGCTCCATCCCGGGGAGCCGGCGGACCAGTCGCTGGCCGGGCTCGCCGCGGGCGGCCGGCTCGGGGTGCAGCTCGCGGCGCTCGGGTCGCGGCTGGATCTCGGGCTGTCGTCCGTCAGCGGCAAGCGCGAGCAGCCGATCGGCTGCGTCTACGACGGGACCGTCGGGCCGGTCCCGTGCCCTGAAGCGGTGAACGCGGCCAACACCCGCCTGACGGTGCTGGGCGCCGACGCACGGATCGCTTCCGGCGACGGCGTCGGCCGCTTCGTCGTCGCCGGGGAGTGGATGCGGATGGTCGTCGGCGCGACCGACCTTCCGGTGTTCAGCAACGACCGGTTCACCCCGTTCTACCGCGGGGTGCAGGGGACGTACGACGGGGGCTACGTCGACGCCGGCGGCCGGCTCGTCGGGACGCTCATCGCCGGTGCACGCGCCGAGTGGTTGCAGAATCCGGAGGTCGGCGGGCTCAATGACGGTTGGGTCGGCGGGTATGCCGGCGTCATGCCGTACGACGGCACCCGGGTGACCGTGAGCTACCAGCGCCGCCTCCCGTCGAGCACCGCGTTGGCCGGGATGACCACGGCGCAGCAGGACGCGCGCGATCGCATCGTGCTGCGCGGGACGGTGATCGTCGGCCGCCACCCCGATGCGGGACGCGACTGATGGCGAAGGCGTTGGTCACCGAGCGCGAGATCCGGCGCGCCGCGCGCGAGGGGAAGAAGAACCTCGACGTGACGGGCGCGGTCGTCACCCCGTCGGCGCGCGACCTCGCCGGAGCGTTAGGCGTGGTGCTGGCGGGTGACGCGCGGAGCGGGCGGGGCGAGCGCCAGGCGCGGGGGGCC
>DASZNJ010000179.1:0-4244 GCA_035551575.1 Gemmatimonadaceae bacterium | reverse complement strand
CACCACGGCCGGAGGAGGCGGTCGTCCCGCCGGCGACCCGTGTCGCGGTGCAGGCGCTCGCCGCCGCGCCCGACACCCACGTCGCCCTCGTCTCCGGCCGCGGCGCGGAGGACGCGCGGCGCCTCGTCGGCGTCGACGGGGTATGGGCGATCGGCAACCACGGTCTCGAGACGATCGAGCCGGGCGGGAAGCTCTCGGTCGACGGGCGCGTGGCCGCGTGGGAGGGGGCGCTCCAGTCGGTGCGGTCGAGCGTGGCGGGGGCGGTCGCCACCATGCCCGGGGCGCGGGTCGAGGACAAGGGCGCGACGCTGAGCATCCATTACCGGCTCGCCGACGCCGGCGACGTCCCGCGGCTCGAGAGCGCGGTCGCCGCCGCGGCGGAACGGGCGGGACTGCGGGTCACGCGGGGGCGAAAGGTCATCGAGGTCCGTCCCCCGCTCGCGGTGGACAAGGGGACCGCCGTGCTCGCGCTCGCGCAGCGGCTGGGAGCGACCGGGCGCTCGGCGTCGATCCTCTTCGCCGGCGACGACACCACCGACGAGGACGCCATGGAGGCGCTTCGCGGGCTGCACGCCGACGCCGTGACGATCCACGTCGAAGGCGACGAGCCGCGCGCGACGCGCGCGGAATTCCGCGCCGGCTCGCCGGCGGAGCTGGGAAGATGGCTCGCCGCCCTCGCGGCGGTGCGCGGGGGCGGCGAGGAGGAATGAAACGGCCGGCCGGAGCCGGCGCTGCCTAACGCTTCTTCGCGGCCTTCTTCGCCGGCTTTGCCGGCTTTGCCGGCTTGCTGGCGCTGCCCTTCGACGCCGGCTTCGCCGACCTGGCCGGTGCGCTCTTCGCCGCCGGCTTCGTCGCGGTCTGCGCGTTCCTTGCGGCCGTCTTCGACAGCGCCCGCGCGACCGACTTCGGGGCTGCCTTGTCATGGCTCTTCGCCGCGGCGGCAAGGATCGCGGCCGAGTGTGGCTGCGGCGCCTTGAACTGCGGGGGCGGCGCGGCGGGGGTGCTCGGCTTGGGCGCATACGGTGCGGCCGGACGCGGCGCCGGATGCGGAGTGCCGGGCTTCCGGGTCGCGTGCGCTTCCTCAACCTCGCGGAGGAGCTTCTCGGCTTCCTCGTTGCGCATCTGCCCGCGGCGCACCATGTACTGCAGGAGGTCGCGCGCGCTCTCGATCGCGAAGCCGGTCATGCCGGCAGCGGCGTAGATGACGTCCTTCATCGCGCCGGATACCTTGCTGCCAGCCTCGAGGCTGAGCTGCTGCGCCTTTTCCGTCATCTCGGCGACAGTATCGCGAACGTCGGCGCCACGATGGCCGGGGCCGCGGCGCGGCGCCGGGGCGCCTCCGGCGGGGGGAACGGTGGCGGCACCTGGCGCCAGGCCCTCGGTGGCGGGGACTTTGATCTCGGTATTCTGCACTTTATCGGTCATGTTCGTCCCGCTCTCCTGACACGCGAATGGGCTGGTTCAGCGCCGGCATCGGCGGGCCGCTCCGAAGGTCGAGTCATGTCGATATTCAGCGGCCCGAACGGCGGCAAGTATATGATTTTTCGCGATCTACGCAAGCCTTTCGCCGCTCGGAAGCGGGGTGAAAACGTGCTCATAACGATGCTCGCGCCACTCTACAGCTCGACTAAAGCACTGCTATTATAGCCACATAGATGAGCCAGAACAACGACAGAATGCCCTTGAATGGGGTGAAAGTCCTGGATCTCTCTCGCGTCCTCGCCGGTCCGCTCTGCGCCATGATGCTCGGCGACCTCGGCGCCGATGTGATCAAGGTCGAGCGGCCGGGAGCCGGGGATGAGACCCGCGGCTGGGGGCCGCCCTTCGACGATCGCGGGGAAAGCGCCTATTTCCTGAGCATCAACCGGAACAAGCTCGGTGTCACCGCCGACCTGACGACCGCCGAGGGGCGCGCGCTGGTCCGCCGCCTCATCGCCGGGGCCGATGTCGTCATCGACAACTACCGCCGGGGCGCGCTCGCAAGCTTCGGGCTCGACCCCGATCTGATCCGCGACGAGCACCCGGAATTGATCTGGCTGACCGTCAGCGGCTTCGGGGAAGGGAGCGACCGCGTCGGCTATGATGTCGTCGTGCAGGCGGAGCAGGGGTGGATGGCGGTCACCGGGCCCGTTTACGGACCGCCGAGCAAGGTGGGGGTCGCCCTGGTCGACGTCGTGGCGGGCAAGGATGCGGCGATCGCGATCCTCGCGGCCCTCGTCGGGCGCGCGACGTCCGGGGGGGGAGCGCGGCTGCATGTGTCGCTCGCCGGCAGCGCGACGGCGGCGCTCGTGAACGTCGCGCAGAACGCGCTCGTGAGCGGGCGCGACGCCGCGCGCTGGGGGAACGCGCACCCGAACCTCGTCCCCTACCAGCTGTTCGATGCCGCGGACCGACCGATGATCATCGCCGTCGGCAACGATGGGCAGTGGCGCGCGCTCGCGGTGGCGCTGGGCCTCGGGGGCCTCGCCGCTGACGAGGGGCTGGCGACCAACGCCGGCCGGCTCGCCAGCCGCGAGCGGGTGGTGAGCGCGGTCGCCGGCCGGCTCCGCGCTCGGCCGGCGAGGGAGTGGTCGTCGTTGCTCGACGCGGCCGGGGTGCCGTGCGGCGTCGTGCGCACGGTGCTCGAAGCGTTAGGCGGTAGCGGTGCGTCGCCGCTGACGGGGGTCAGCCCGGCGATCCCGCCGGGGCGGGTGAGGCGCCCCCCTCCGCGGCTCGACGAGCACGGGGAGCAGGTACGCGCCCAGGGCTGGGGGGCGTTCGCCGCCGTCGCGCCCCCGGCCGGGATGGGGGAAGGGGGCGGGGCAGGAACCCCGCACTCTGCCTGACGCGTTAGCCGCAAAGTGCGATGGTCAAAGGAGAAAGACCCTCGCGCTCGGCGGCCCGGAGCCCTATGTTTCCCGGAGCCGTACCCCTCCCAAGAGATATGACCCAGACCTGTCCGCGCATGGTGTTACGTGTCCGGTGCCCGATCGTCAACCGGTCGTGGCCAACGTCCTTACCGAGTCGGACCGGCGGCGAACCCTCGCCCAGCGCCAGCAATGGCGTTACAGTAGCGCCGTGAAGGACATCGCGACGCAGGAGCTGGGGCAGGAGTTAGCCGACCAGCCCGATTCGGATCAGGCGATCATCGGCCGGGTATTGGCTGGGAACCGGGATGCATTCCGGACCCTCATTTCCCGGTACAGCGACCCGCTCTATCGCCATGCGCTGTGCATGACGGGGAGCCCGGACGTAGCAGAAGACATCCTCCAGATGTCCTTCATCAAGGCGTTCCAGCACCTCGCCGAGGTGCGTGGAAGATTCGACGCCTGGGTGTTCCGGATCGTCGCCAACGGGTGCAAGGATTGGTTGAAGAACATCCGGCGCACCCACCTGAGTTACGATGAGGACGATCAGCCGTCTGGATATGCGACGCCCGACGAAGAGCTCGACCGGACGGAACTGAAAAGCGATCTCGATCGCGCGTTGGCAGCACTCCCCGCCTCATTGCGGGAGGCATTCGTCATGAAACACGTCGAAGGCCGATCGTACGAGGAGATGGCCGACCTGCTGGGGACAACCGTCGGAGCACTGAAGATGCGCGTCCACCGCGCGCGCGAGGCGCTCCAAGTCCTTCTCGAGGAGAAGTACGCCTGATGCTCGACAATCTGAATCCACAGGGCGGCCGGGGCGAAGGCCAGGCGCCGAAGCGTGCACGCGACGAGCGTCCGCTGACTGACCGCGAAGTGCCCCTCGGCCAGGCGCGGAACATGGCGCCGATCCATGCCTGGCTCGATGGCGAGCTTCCGGAGTCCGCGGTGCGCACGGCGGACTCCGCGCGCGACGTCGACTTCTGGCGCAAGGTCACCGAGGAGACCGAGCGCCGGCGCACGCTGAAGACGCCGGCATACCTCGAGGCGCAGATCATGGCCGCGCTGCCGACGGAGACGACTGCCGACGGCGTGCAGACCTGGTGGGCGCGCGAAGTGACGATGACGCCGGCGACCGCCGCGGTCGCTGCCGCCTCGTTGCTCGCAGTCGGAGCCGCGGCGACGGTCGCCGTGCTCCGCGCGATCCGCTAGCCCTCTCGCCACAGCCGCGGCCTGACGGCCGCGACGGCCCTCCGGGCCGCCCGCACGTGGGCGTGCCGCGGAGGGCCGTCGTCGTTAGGCAGCAGGCGACCCCCCGAAGCGGACGGCGCGATGCATCCCGAGCAGACTCCCCCCCGGCAATCGCGGACGACGCGGCCCCCCGCCGCGGCGGCG
>DASZNJ010000178.1:0-2107 GCA_035551575.1 Gemmatimonadaceae bacterium | reverse complement strand
TCGGACCGTTGGGCGTGCGGCTCGAGCCGTTCGGCCCGACCAGCGTCGAGGAGGCGTTCGAGGCGTTCCGCGAGCAGATGGTCGCGCTCAAGCAAGGAGGGGCGGACCTCTTCATCCTCGAGACCTTCGCCGACCTCGACGAGATGGAGCAGGCGATCCGCGCCGCCCGCGCCGTCGATCCGGAGATGCCGATCGTCGCCCAGATGACGATCGGCGTCGACGGGCTCACCCCGTACGGCGACACCGCCGCCTCGGTCGCGCAGAAGCTCGACGCGTGGGGGGCGGACGTCATCGGGTTGAACTGCAGCGTCGGCCCCCAGACGATTTTGGAAGCGGTCGAGCGGATGACGCCGGTGACGAAGAAGAAGATCAGCGCCCAGCCCAACGCGGGGATGCCGCGCGAGGTCGGGGGGCGGTCGATGTACATGGCGAGCCCGGAGTACATGGCGAGCTATGCGCGGCATCTGATCCAGGCCGGGGCGAAGATCGTCGGCGGCTGCTGCGGGACGACGCCGGAGCACATTCACTCGATGGTCGAGGGGGTGAGGCCGCTGTCGCCTCGTCGTGCGGGGGGTGTCAGGGGTCAGGTGTCAGTAGGAAGGGACCGCGCGACTGCGACGGCGGGCGCGGAGACGCGGCATCCGAAGAGCGTAGAGCCGACGCCGTTAGGGGAGCGGTCGAAGTTCGGGCGGAAGATCGCCGACGGGACGTTCGTGAAGACGGTCGAGATCGTGCCGCCGCGGGGGACGGATGCGTCGAAGCTCGTCGCCGACGCGATCACGCTGCGCGACGCCGGGATCGACGCGATCAACGTCCCTGACGGGCCGCGGGCGCAGTCGAGGATGGGGGCGGTGCTGACGAGCCTCATCATCGAGCAGCGGGCGGGGATCGAGGCGGTGACGCACTACTGCTGCCGCGATCGCAACCTGCTCGGGATGCTCTCCGACCTCCTCGGCGCGTCGGCGATGGGGCTTCGCAACCTGCTCATCATAACGGGCGACCCGCCGAAGATGGGGCCCTATCCCGACGCGACCGCGGTCTTCGACATCGACTCGATCGGGCTGACGAACCTCGTCCGCAACCTGAACCACGGGATGGATCCGGGGAACAACTCGATCGGCGCGCCGACCTGCTTCACGATCGGTGTCGGCGTCAACCCGGCGGCGATCGATCCGGCGACGGAGCTGCGCCGCTTCGAGTGGAAGGTGGACGCCGGCGCCGAGTACGCGATCACCCAGCCGGTGTTCGACGCCGAGCAGCTCGAGCGCTTCCTCGAGCGCATCGCGCACGTCCGCATCCCGATCATCGCCGGGATCTGGCCGCTCGTCTCGGTGCGCAACGCCGAGTTCCTCGCCAACGAGGTGCCTGGCGTGTCGGTGCCCGACGCGGTGATCGCGCGGATGCGGCGGGCGAACGAGAAATCGAAGGAAGCTGCGGTCGCCGAGGGGATCGCGATCGCGCGCGAGATGCTCGAGCGGGTGCGGGGGAGCGTGCAGGGGGTGCAGGTCTCGGCGCCGTTCGGCAAGGTCGAGCTGGCGCTGCAGGTGACCGGGTGAAGCGGCCGGCGGCTGCCGCCTAACGCGCGACCTGGAACTCGGTCTGCTTCTCGCGGACGCGGCCGGCCGCGTCGGTGACGACGAGCTCCACGCTGTACGAGCCGGGGGGCATGTCGCTGAAGTCGAGGGTCCGGTGCCGGCGCACCGCCGGCCCCCCTGCCTCCTCGTCGTAGCTCACCGTCACCGGGCTCGGCGCGCGCCCGAGCAACCGGCGCAGCCCCGAGCCGTTCTGGTGCGCGCGGAGGGCCGCGGTGTAGGTCGTCCCCGGGGCGAGCCCGCAGACGTCGTAGTAGACGTCGAGATCGTCGCCGGCCGACCGCGAGCCGACGGCGTCGAGCAGCACGGTGAAGCTCTTCGCCCTCCCCGCCGTCGCGACGCTGTCCCCGGCCGCCGCGACCTGCGGGCAGCGGGTGCGGTGCTTCGTCGCGAAGTGGATCGACCAGTAGCCGCCGGTGAGCACCGTTGCCGCGGCCACCCCGGTCAGCCAGAAGCGCCGGCCGCGCGAGCGCGCATAGGCGACACCGGCGGTCACCGCGCTCGTCGCCCGCGCG
>DASZNJ010000177.1:0-15235 GCA_035551575.1 Gemmatimonadaceae bacterium | reverse complement strand
CACGGAAGGGCGGCGCCGACGCCGCGCTGCCCTGCCGCATGGGGGCGCGCCCCGGCCGGTCGGCGCGCCGGTACGCCAGCCCCGCGGCCGTGGTCACCGTCTCGCACGACACGAGGTCGGTCAGCGGCGGGTCGGACGCGCTGAGGAGCAGCCAGCCATCGGGCGCGAGCGAGTCGAGCAGTCGCTCGGCCACTCGCGCCACCGTCTCCATCGAGAAGTAGATCAGGACGTTCCGGCAGAGGATCACGTCCATCCCGGCGGGGGCCGGCCGGTCGAAGTCGATCGCGAGGTTGATCGCGCGGAACGTCACCATCGCGCGGATGTCGCGATGGATGATGTACTGCTTGCCGACGTGATTGAAGTAGCGCTCGACCATCGGTCGCGGCATGGCCCGCATCGCCCACTCGGCATAGTGGCCGCGCCTCGCCGCGGCCAGCCGCGGCATCGAGATGTCGCTGCCGATGATGTCGCTGCCGTGCGCCCATCGCGCCTCGCGCAGCAGCATCGCGAGCGAATAGGGCTCCTCCCCATTCGAGCATCCGGCGCTCCAGAGCCGGAGAGGCGCCGGTTGCTCGCGGCGCTGCTCGGCGAAGGAAGGGAGGAGCTCGCGGGCGATGAGCTCGAGCTGCGCCGGCTCGCGAAAGAAGTAGGACTCCCCGATCGTGAGCTCGGCGAGCAGCGCGTCGCGCGCGGTTCCCGGCTCCTCGACCGCGCGGCGGAATTCGGCGAGGTCGCCAAGGCCGGTGCTCCGCATCGCCCGCCCGATCCCCTGCTCGGCGCTCGGGATCCGGTTCGCCGAGAACACGAGCCCCGCGCTATCGCGCGCGACCGCGGCGATGCGCGACATCTCGCTGTTCGACCAGGCTGGCGCCGTGAGCGCAGTCGTCCCGCGCGGACCGATCACCGCGGTCACGCCGCGCCCGCGGCGGCGAGCGCCGCGTCGAGCGCTTCCGACTCCCACCGCGAGAGGAAAGCCGACATGTCCGCGATCACGACCGCGCCGTCGGGGAGGGCAGCGACGCCGGCGACGTGCCGCGCGGCGGGAGTCAGCGCCGCGGGTGCCGTGATGTCGTCGTCGGGGACGTCGACGAGGTCCTCCGCATCCTCCACGCGGAAGGCGACGTCCCGCCCGTCGCTGGTCACGATCACCAGCTTGTCGTCGATCGCGAGGGGAGCGGCGGGGAGCGCAAAGCGCGCGCGGAGGTCGAGCACGGGCACGACCTGTCCACGCACGTTGATCACCCCTTCGACGACGGAGCCGGCAGCGGGCAGCGGTGCGATGGCGACGGCACGGACGATCTCACGGACGTCGGCCGCGTGGAACGCGAAACGACCGCCGGCAAGCAGAACGGTGAGCAGCTGCATCCAGTCGATCCGGGGGACGAGCAGACAGAGCAGTCACTCAGTGCATTTCGTGCGCCGCTCACGTCCGGGCGGCGATGCCCGGCGGTCAACTGTGTGCAGAGACCACCGCCGCGCCACCGAATCGGGAGCGCCCGAAGCGGCGTCCGAAGCGTCAACCGCCCGGCGTCGTCGCCGCTCACGATGAACATGTCCACGCGTCCGAAGGGTGCCAGGAGAATCCCGCTCACGGTCCGTCGAGTATCGTTCGTATGTTGACCATGGCGCGGCATCGGTCGTCCTGACCCGGGGCCACGCCGGCGAAAGCGGCGAAGCCAACGCTGCGCACAGGATTCACCGGCACAATGACCGCCGCTCCTCCCACGGCACCTCAGGACACGTCCGCGCCCGCTCGCGACACCGAGCTGGCGCTGCCGTGGGACGCGCGGACGATCTTCGGATTGTTCGTCGGCTGGATCGTGCTCAGCGAGGCGCGGAACGTCTTCCAGCTCTGGCCGGGAGTCAGCGTCTGGTACCCGCCGGCCGCGCTGCTCGCCGCGGCATGCATCGTCTGGGGATCGCGTGCGGTCATCCCGGTGTTCGCGGCGGCGCTCGTCCTCACGGTCCGCTATGAAGGGCCCGCCGATCCGCTGTTGCCCATCGTCACGGTCTCGCTGGCGCTCAAGCTGGTGTACGCGGTCGCGGCGGCCGTCCTCCGCCGGCTCGGCTTCGACCCGGCATTCTCGCGCGTTCGCGACGTCGCCAACTTCGCGGGGGTGATGGCGATCGCCGGGTTCGCCGCGGCGAGCTTCGGAACGATCGGCGCGATGGCCGAGGGCTCGGTCTCGGCCGAGATCGCGCCGCGCGCCCTCCTCATCTTCTGGCTCGGGGACCTCGTCGCCGTGCTCGCGCTGACGCCGGCGATGCTCGTTGCCGCGCACTGGTGGCGCCGGCGCCGGCGCGGCGCGGGCGATCGGCCGATGCGCGCGGCGGCACCGTCGCCGTCGCGCCCCCCCCGCCGGACGAGTCTCCGCCAGGACCTCGTGCTGGTTGCATCCATACCGGTGGTGCTCTGGCTCGCGTTCGGCTTCGCACCACAGCTCGGCTTCGTCGCCTACGTCGTCTGCTTCATTCCGCTCGGGTGGACCGCGCTCACCCATGGCGTCCGCGGAGCCGCGACGCTGACCGCCGTGCTCGACGTCGGCGCGGTCATCCTGCTCCACAGCTCGGGGTTGCTGCCGCGCGACAACCTCGAGATGCAGATCTTCATCGCGTCGCTCGCGGTGACGGGACTCCTCCTCGGCAGCGTGGCCGACGAGCGCGAGCGGGGGCGCGTGCTGCTCGCGCAGAGCGAAGACCGCTATCGCGCGCTGATCGACCTGCTCCCCGATCCGCTCGTCGTCCATCGCGACGGGAGAGTGCTCTTCGCCAATGAGACGGCGGCACGCACCCTGGGCGTCGCGTCGCCGGCGGCGCTGGTCGGGCTCAAGCTCGCCGACATCGCCGACCCGTCGTCGCGGGCGCTGGTCTCGAGCCGCGTCGAGCGCCTCCGCGGCGGCGAGGCGCTCGGGGTCGCCGAGCATCGCTTCCGCCGCCTCGACGGCAGCGGTGCGCTCATCGACCTCGAGGCCTCGTCGACGCCGATCCCCTACGGCGACGGGGAGGCCGCGCTCACCGTCGCCCGCGACATCACTGAACGGAAGCGCCTCGAGGAAGAGCTCCGCCACGCCCAGCGCATGGAGTCGGTCGGCCGCCTCGCCGGCGGGGTCGCCCACGACTTCAACAACCTGCTGACGATCATCATCAGCTACAGCCAGCTCCTTCTCGCGGAGCTGCAGCCGGGAGCGATCGCGCGCGAGTACGCGCAGGAGACGCTCGAGGCGGCTGGGCGGGCGGCCGCGCTGACGCGACAGCTGCTCACCTTCAGCCGGAAGCAGGTGCTGCAGCCGAAACCGGTGCGGCTCAACGCGGTCGTCGAGGGAACCGAGAAGCTCCTCCGGCGGCTGCTCGGCCCCGACGTCGCCATCACCGTCACCCTCGGCGCCGGCACGGGGGTGGTCGTCGCCGACCCGACCCAGCTCGACCAGGTGCTGGTGAACCTCGCCGTGAACGCGCGCGACGCCATGCCTAACGGCGGGGCGCTGGCGATCGAGACCGCTCGCGTCGACGCGGCATCCGGTGACCCGCGCTGGCCGGCGTTGCCTCCCGGCCGCTACGCGATGCTCGCCGTCAGCGACACCGGCAGCGGGATGGACGAAGCGGTCCGCGCACGGATCTTCGATCCATTCTTCACCACCAAGGACGCGTCGCGCGGCACCGGGCTCGGGCTGGCGACGGTCTACGGGATCGTCACCCAGGCCGGCGGCTCGATCTTCGTCGAGAGCGCGATCGGGTCAGGGACGCGGTTCACGGTCTTCCTGCCGGCGAAGCCGATCGCAGATGAAGAGAGTGCAGGAGCGGTCGCCGCCGCCGCGCCGCGGCGTGCGTCATCACCCGGGGCGCGGGTGCTGCTCGTCGAGGACGACGACCAGGTCCGGGTGGCGACGCATCGCATGCTCGCCGCGGCCGGCTACGCCGTGACCGACAGCGCCAATGGCCGTGCCGCGCTCGCCGCCTACGACAGCGCCGAACCGCGGATCGACGTCATCGTCACCGACATGTCGATGCCGGAGATGAATGGACGCGAGCTCGCGCGCACGCTGCGCGCGCGGGGCGACGGTGTTCCGATCGTGATGGTATCCGGGTTCGTCGACCCGCTCGACGACATCGAGATCGCCGGGCTGTCGCTGCTGCAGAAGCCGCTCGATGGCGACGCGCTCGTAACGGCAGTCGAAGCCGCGCTCGACGGCCGCTGAGGTGAGCCGCCGGCGGCCGGCTGCTCAGCCGGTCGGGGTCGCGCGCAGGAACTGCTCCTCGAGATCGCTGGCCGACAGCGCGCCGATCTCGCTCTCGACAAGTGCGGTGGCCACCGAGTCACCCTCGCTGACGAAGACCCGGGTGACGTGGGCATTGCCGTCCGACCGGCGGCGGTCGCTGCCGCGCCGATCGTACACCTGCCAGCGTCGGCCGCTCCGGTCGACGAAGAACAGCTCGCCCTCATCCGCGTGCTCGGCGGCGGGGAGCGCGCGACGATCGGAACCGCGCTTCCACCAGGTCGTCGCGGCCGCGATCCGGATCACGCGGGCGAGATCGGCGGCGTCGGTCGGGATCTCGAAGTAGGGGATCCCGCGCTCGCCGATGCGGGCCATGAGCTCACGCCGGGAAGTCCGGCCCGGGAAGACGGCCATCGGGGAGCGCTGCTGCGCGGCGCGGGCGAAGAAGACGTCGGAGCGTGCGGCCTCGAGGGTGTCGTCGATCAGGACGACGAGAACCGGGCGGGCCCGGGCGAGGGCCTCCTCCGGCCGCTCCCCTTCCCTGGCGAAGATCGGGGCGTAGTTCGCCAGCTCGACGAGGAGCCCGAGGAGCGCGAGCGCCATCGGGTCGTCGGAGAGGAGGAGGACGGTTGGCTGTGGGCTCACGCCGGCATCGGCAGGGAGGAGGGACGCGGGGGGAGATACGAGTCAGGAGTTGCGTCAACATTCGGGCCACCGTCCACGACCTCCGCCATTTGTTCACCGGCGCGTCCCTTCCGGCGACGGTCGCGGCGGCGGCTGGCCGGGCGGTCGCTCCCGAGGCTGGCCGTTAGGCAGCGGTGCAGGACCCGCCGGTCGCGCGGCCCCGCCGCCGGGTCCCCGCCCGGGCACTACGCGGCGGCGATCAGGCGGAGCTGCGTTCCCCACGGGTCGCGGACCGCGGCGCCGGCTGCGTCCCACTCGACCGCCGCTCCCTGGGAAGCCAGGCTCGCTGCCGCCGCCGACACGTCGGTTGCCGCCGGGAGCACCACTTCCCAGTCGAGGAGGCGGGCGTCGTGCCCGGCGGCCGGCGCGGCGTGCCTCGCCCACGTGTTGGTGCCGAGGTGGTGATGATAGCCGCCCGCCGAGAGGAAGAGCGCCCCGGGATAGCTCCACACGACCTTGTCGAAGCCGAGACCCGCGTGGTAGAACTTCTCGCTCTCGTCGAGGTTGGCGACGAACAGGTGCACGTGGCCGAGCCGCGTGCCGTCGGGCATCCCCTCCCATTCCCTGCCTCCCGCGGCGGCGACGACCGCGGCGACGTCGAGCGGCTCGGTCGCCATCCGGAGCTGGCGGCCGTCCTGCCGCCATTCGCCGCGCGCGCGATCGGCGTAGACCTCGATCCCGAGGCCGTCCGGGTCGGTGAGGTACACGGCCTCGCTCACCAGGTGATCGGACATCCCCGCGCGCCTCCCGATCGTGGCGAGGTGCGCGACGAAGCTGCCTAACGCTGACCGGTCGGGAAGGAGGATCGCGAAGTGGTAGAGGCCGAGCCGGCCGTTGTGCGGTACCGGTGCCGCCCCGGGGAGCTCGCGCAGCTCGGCGATCACCGTTCCGTCGGCGGTCCCGAGCTCGGCCCTGCCGCCCGTTCGCGAGACAGCGCGCAACCCGAGCACGCGCTCGTAGTACGCGAGCGAGCGGGCGAGGTCGGCCACCTGCAGTCGGACGCGCCCGAGGCGGGTCGCGTCAGGAAGCCGGTAGCCGGGCGGCGCGACGCCCCAGGCGTGGTCCATCAGCGCCCGGCGCGGCGCTCGGCGATGACCCGGTCGGCAGAGTAGTAGCCCGCGCCGGCGATCGCGATCGCGACGTTGGCCGCGAGGAGCGTCAGCGCGAACTCGTAGCCGGCGGGGAGGAAGAAGCCGCCCTTGAGGTGGACCATCAGGATCGCGCCCAGCATGTCGATGGCCAGTCCGAATGCGGCGAGCCGGGTCAGCAATCCGATCACGAGCGCCCCGCCGGCGAGAAACTCGACGATCGCGGCGAGCGGGCCCGTGATCGCCGGGGCGGGGATCCCCATCTGGCCGAAGGCGCCGGTGACCCCGGCGAAGCCGAAGACGAACAGCTTCTGCCCGCCGTGCATGAGGAAGACGACGCCGATGACGATGCGCAGGATCAGGAGCCCGGTGTCGACGCGGCGGGAGAAGTTCGTCGATCGTGCGTACGTGGAGCTGGACATGGGAACCGTGAGCGGTCGCTGGTGGGAAGGCTGGAGCTGCGTGAATGCGTGTGCAAACACCTGTCTGGACCGGACCTCAGCCGTCGCTGCCGATTCCGTGCCGTGCCTCGGCGAGCAGGCGGATCAACGTTCGCAGCTTTGCCGCGCCAAGATGCCCGAGCTGCCGCTGGTGCAGCCGGGCGACGGGCGCGTCGAGGCGGGCGAGGAGCTGGATCCCCTTGCGGGTGATGCGCGTGAACACCATCCGCCGGTCGGCGGCAGCGCGCTCGCGGTCGACGAATCCCATCTCCTCCATCCGGTCGAGCAGCCGCGTCACGTCCGGTACCTGGGCAACGAGCCGGTCGCGAACTTCGTTCCGGCAGAGCCCCTGCTCCCCGGCGCCACGGAGGATGCGCAGCACGTTGTACTGCGTCGGGGTGATTCCGTAGGGGCGCAGGGCATCGGCGACGGCGTGGCTCAGGATCGCCGCCGTCCGCTCGATGCCGAGCAGCGCTTCCTGCTCGAGCGTCGCGAACGGCTTCGACTGCTTCAGCTCTTCCTGCAACCTCGATGCGCCGCGCATGACCGCGACGATACGTGTCATGACACCTTCTGTCAACGGCGCGGCCGGCGCGCGGTGACGCTCCGCCGCCCCCGCCTAACGAACGGCGGGAAGCTCGCCGGTGTTCGCCGTCACCGGCTCGCGGCCGGTGATCCGCGCTCGCGGGAGGGTCAGGACGAACTCCGAACCCCGCCCCCTTCCCGCGCTGGCGACCGTGATCTCCCCGCCCATCCCCCGCGCGAGATCGCGGCTGATCGCCAGCCCGAGCCCGATGCCATCGCGCACCTTGGTCAACGAGCGATCGAGCTGGACGAACGGCTCGAAGATCTTGTCCAGCTCGTCGCTGGCGATCCCTATTCCGGTGTCGCTGACGGTGATGGCGACCGTGTTCGAGTCCCGCGCGGACGCGCTGATCGTCACGCGCCCCCCCGATGGGGTGTAGCGGATCGCGTTGGAGAGGAGGTTGAGCACCACCTGGCGCAGCTTCTCCCGGTCGGCGAGGGCGGCGAGCGGCTCGGCCGCGGGGAGGTACTCGAGGGTGAGCGACTTCGCCGCCGCCTGCGGGGCGACGAGGCTGTCGAGCCCGGAGAGAAAAGGGTCGAGGGGGATCGGGGCCAGGTCGTAGGTCACGCGCCCCGCCTCGATGCGGCTCAGGTCGAGCACCGCGCTGATGAGGCCGAGCAGGTGCTGCTGGCTGGTGCGAATGCGCGCGAGATCGCGCAGCTGCGCCTCGGTCACCGGACCGCGCAGCCCGAGCTCGATCAACTCGGTGTAGCCGGCGATCGCGTTGAGCGGGGTGCGCAGCTCGTGGCTCATCACCGCGAGAAACTCCGACTTCGCGCGGTTCGCGTCTTCCGCCTGCGCTCGCGCGCGGTCGAGGTCGATCGCCACCGCCTCCGCTTCGGCTGCGTGCCTCTCGAGCGCGTTGTGGGTCGCGCGGATCTCGTCCGCCATGCGGTTGAAGCTGGCCGCGAGCCGCCGCAGCTCCTCATCCCCGCGCGGCTCGACACGCACGTCGTAGTCGCCGCGGGCGATCGACCCCGCCGCCGTCGTGATCTCGGCGAGCGGCCGGGTGATCTGGCGACTGACCACCCATGCCGCCGCCGCGCCGACGAGGAGAAGCACGATGCTGAGCAGCGCCAGTCGAGTGACCGCGGCGCGCGGGGCGCCGAGGACGTCGCGCTCGGGGATCTCGATCACGATCCCGAAGGGCGCTCCCGTGTTCCGCTGCTCGGCGGAGAGCAGCCGGCCGGCGCCCGGGCGCCTGACGACGATCCCCTCGTCGGTCGAGTCCCTCTTCGCCGGGGCTGACGCGACCTCGCCGCCAAGCGTTGTCCACAGCGATCCATCGTTGTTGCGGTAGTAGGCAGCGACGCCATGGCCGGCGAGCGCCTCGATCGTCGCGTCAGCCGCCTTTCCACCCGCGACCCTGAACTCGCGCGCGAGGTACCCGACGCGCCGCCCGCCATCGGTTACGGGCGCGATGATCCAGAAATGCGGATGCCCCTCGTCGACATAGAACGCTCCGACTCGAATCGAGTCTGGAGATCCGGGGATCCGCCGGCTGTTCGCCATCGCGCCGAGGTCGGCGGCGTCGCCGGATTGCGCACCATGGGCCGGCTCGCCGCGACCAGCGAAGGCGACGCGCCGTCCATCGCTCGCCCACAACTCGATGCTGACGTTGGTGTCGTTCGCGGTGAGCATCCGGTCGAGGCGTGCCGATGCCGCGGCGGCTGTTCCGCGCCCCGGCGCCGAAAGCGCACGACGGATCGCGCTGTCGCGCGCGGCAGTGGCGAGGATCGCGCCCTGGCGGGCCAGCGATTCCTTGATGAGCGTCCCCAGCTGGTCGGCTGAGCGACCGAGCCGTTCCCAGGTGACTCGTCGCGCCGAGTCGGACAGCGTCGCGTAGGTGAGCACGAGCGAGCCGGCGAGCACGGCCGCGAGGAGGGTCGTGATCAGGAGCGGCAGCCTGCGTTCGAGCGACTGGGCGCGAGCGGTCGTAGTCCGGTTCGGCGTGTTCACGCCGTACGACCATGCGAGCAGCGGGCCACTGTCGTGGTGATTCGAGCGTTGTGCGGGGAAATGCGGGTACGGAGCGTTGACGGCGCAACTGGCAGCATCGTAGGCTTAGGCGTGGACGGACACCACCATCACCACCATGGGCCGGCGCGCTATGATCGCGCCTTCGCCATCGGGATCAGCCTCAATCTCGCCTTCGTGATCGCCGAGGCGATCTATGGCGCGCGCGCGCATTCGCTCGCGCTGACCGCGGACGCCGGCCACAACCTTGGGGACGTGCTCGGGCTGGTGCTCGCATGGGTCGGAACGATGCTCGCCTCCCGGCGGCCGACGACTCGCCGGACGTATGGCCTTCGTCGGTTCTCGATCCTCGCCGCGCTCGGCAACGGCGGGTTTCTCCTCGTCGCGGTCGGCGCGATCGCGGTCGAGGCGGTGCACCGCATGCGCAACCCGGGGCCGGTCGCGGCGAACACCGTCATCGTCGTCGCCCTGATCGGGATCTGCATCAATGCCGGGACCGCGCTCGGCTTCATGCGCGGGCGCAACTCCGACCTCAACATCCACGGCGCCTGGCTGCACATGATGGGGGATGCGGCCGCGTCCGCGGGCGTCGTCGTCGCGGCGCTGGGGATCACGCTGACCGGCTGGACCTGGCTCGACCCGTTGGTGAGCCTGATTCTCGTCGCGCTGATCATCGCCGGGAGCTGGGGGCTGCTGCGCGACTCGCTCAACCTCGCGCTCGACGCGGTGCCGCCCGGGATCGACGCCGAAGAGGTCACCACCTACCTCGCCTCCCTTCCGGGAGTGACCGACGTGCACGACGTGCACATCTGGGGGCTGAGCACGACGCATGCGGCGCTCACCGCGCACCTGGTCGTGCCTGACGGAGGGAACACCGACGCCCTGATCGCGACCGCCTCCCGCCACCTCCACGACAGGTTCGGGATCGAGCATGCGACGGTGCAGATCGAGCACCGGCACGCCTCGCACGAGTGCGCGTTAGGTGGAGCGGCCTGACGTCAGCTCGACGGCGGATCTCCCCCCTCGGCCAGCCAGCGGACCGCCTCGAGCAGCCAGGGGATCGGGATCGGTTTCTGCCGGACGCGCCAGCGACCAGGCGCGTCGGAGAGCTGCCAGAAGTCCTCGGACCAGCCGCTGACGTAGAGCGTCGGGCGGTGGCCGATGCGGTCGGCGATGTCACGGGCGACGTCCGCGCCGTCGGCGTCGGGGAGGCCGATGTCGAGGATCAGCGCGTCGATCGCGCCGCCCGTGCGCTCGACTGCGGCCAGGGCGTCGGCGCGGCTCCCCGCGGTGAAGACGTCATAGCCGCTGGCCGACAGTACTTCGCTGTAGGCAATACGGATCGCCGGATCGTCGTCGACGACGAGGATGCGTTTTGGTGCCGCGGACGTCATGCGCGCCTTCAGTGAGAACCCGTGGGCTCGGCAGCCCCGTACCAATGCCGCGGTGATCGCCGCACCGGCGCGGTCGAGATCCACCGGTTCCGCATTCGCCAGCAGGACGACGGCGAGCGAGTCGTCGGGAAAGTATGCGACGAGACCCCGCGCGCCACTGCCGGCGCCGCCTCGATGAAAGATGGTGCAATGGCCGGTGACGGTGCCACCCGTCGTGCCCGGCCGCGGCCCGCCGCGGCGCGGCAGGAGGAACGGGGAACGGGGCACGAGGAACGCATCGTGCGTCCGGAGCCGGGTTGCCGGCGGCGGCAGGTTGTCCGTCCGCGACACGGCGTCACCAGAACCAAGAGAAACGAGAATGCGCACGTCCCGTCTCCTGTCGGCCCGATCATTCGTCGGCGTCGCCGCACTCCTCGCCGCGGCCTGCAGCAGCGGCGAGAAGAAGAGCGCCGACACCACCGCCGCGGCCGGTGCCCCGGGCACCGCGGCCAGCTGTCCCGCTGGCGACAGCGCGCAGCTGACGCTGCCGGCCGGCTTCTGCGCCAGCGTGTTCGCCGACAGCATCGGCAAGGCCCGCCACCTCGTCGTCGCGCCTAACGGCGTCGTCTACGTCACCCTCGCGAACATGGGGCGGTCGACCGAGCAGAAGGTCGGCGGGCAGCCGCGGACCTCGTCGCCCCGCGGCGTCGCCGCGATGCGTGACGCGAACGGTGATGGCAAGGCCGACTCGGTCATGTATTTCGGCGATCGCGGGGAAACCGGCATCGGCATCCACAACGGCCATCTGTATGTCGACCAGCAGGACCGCATCGTGCGCTGGCCCCTCGATTCGGCGTCCCCCATCCCGACCGGGAAGATGGAAGTCGTGGTCAGTGGCATCCCGGCGAGGCCGGGCCACCTCGCCCGCAACTTCACGATCGACCAGAACGGGACGCTCTACCTCAACGTCGGCTCGGCGACCAACGCCTGCCAGCCGAAGGACCGGCAGCCCGACATGCCCGGCGAGGATCCGTGCCGCGAGCTCACCACGCGCGCCGGGATCTGGAAGTTCGACGCGAACAAGGTCGGGCAGCGCTTCTCCCCTGGCGCGCGCTTCGCGACCGGCATCCGCAACGCGATGGGGCTCGCCGTCAGCCCGCTCGACAACAAGCTCTGGGCGACGCAGCACGGCCGCGACGGGCTGTTCGACTACTGGAAGAGCAGGTTCCCCGACCCGAAGTACCAGGCGGAGAATCCCGCCGAGGAGCTGATGCAGGTCGAGCAGAACGACGACTTCGGCTGGCCGTACTGCTACTACGCGGTGGACCAGAAGAAGCTGGTCGATGCGCCCGAATACGGCGGCGACGGGAAGAAGAGCGGGCGCTGCGACAGCAGGAAGGAGCCGGTCGCGGCCTACGGCGGCCACTGGGCGCCGATGTCGCTGCTCTTCTACACCGGGAGCCAGTTCCCCGCGAAGTACAAGGCCGGCGCGTTCATCGCCTTCCACGGCTCGTGGAACCGCGCCCCGGAGCAGCAGGCGCCCGGCCGCATCGTCTTCCAGCCGCTGAGCGGCGAGAAGACGAGCGGCGACTACGAGATGTTCGCCGAGGGGTTCGCCCAGGTCCCGCCGAACGAGGTCCAGCCGGGCACCGTGAAGCATCGTCCGGTCGGGATCGCCCAGGCCCCCGACGGCTCGATCTTCGTCTCCGACGACCTCGGCGGGCGGATCTGGAAGATCTGGTACGCCGGGAAGTAGGCGTTAGGCAGCGGGGTGCGGGGCGTGAGATCACGCCCGGCATCCCGAGCCTTTCCCCTGCGCGGTCGTTCTCTGTGGTTCATTCGCTGTTGAGCAGCCACGGCACTTGAACCACAGAGCACTACCGTGGCGTCGAAGGCTCGCGGTCGCCAGGGTGTTGCTCCCTGCAGGACGGAACAACGAAGCCCCGAATGCATACGTATTCGGGAGGCGCGGCCGCCACCGATTTCGTGGACTTCCGGGGCGCCCCATCTTCCGCCCTTCACACATCACATGTCGAGACGATCTCACCTCTCGAGCCGCGCGTGCCTCCTCGCCGCGCTCGTCACCCTCGCCCCGCTCGCCGCGCAATCGCAGGCCGTCCACGGCCAGGGCGCGCCGGAAAAGCTCACCCCCGCCGAGCTTCGCGGCGCCGGCGACACCTCGATCTTCGCGCCGCTCGGCCTGCAGCCCGGCAACGAGTATCGCAGCGGATCGGGCGCCCCTGGCCCGCGCTACTGGCAGCAGCGCGCCGACTACGTGCTCCGCGGGACCCTCGACACCGCGACGAAGGCGCTCAGGGGGGAGGAGACGATCCGCTACACCAATCACTCGCCGGACACCCTGCACTTCGTCTGGCTGCAGGTCGAGCAGAACGCGTTCAAGGACGGTTCGCTCAACTCCTACGTCTTTCCCGCCGCCTCGCGCTTCGGCGCGCGCAACTTCGAGGGGGGCGACGTCATCGACCACCTCGACCAGCTCTCCGGGAAGTCGAGGAAGGCGCTGGCGTCGCGGGTGGAGGGGACGATGATGAAGGCCGACCTCGCGTCGCCGCTCGCCCCCGGCGCGACCACGACGCTCAGCATCGGCTGGCACTTCGAGATCCCCGAGCACGGCGCCGACCGGATGGGACGCGATGGCGCGCTCTACGAGCTCGCGCAGTGGTACCCGCGCGTGGCGGTCTACGACGACCTGCGCGGCTGGAACACGGAGCCCTATCTCGGGCAGGGGGAGTTCTATCTCGAGTACGGCGACTTCGACATGTACGTCACCGTCCCGGCGGGCTACATCGTCGCCGGCACCGGCACCCTCGCCAATCCGGGCGAAGTGCTGACCGCGACGCAGATCGCGCGACTGAAGAAGGCGAGCAGCTCGGCGGCCCCTGTGAACATCATCACCGAGGGCGAGCTCGCGAGCGGCGCCGCGCGCAGGACGAAGAGCGGCACGCTGACCTGGCACTTCGTCGCGAAGAACGTGCGCGACGCGGTGTGGGCCGCGTCGCCGGACTACATGTGGGATGCGTCGAGCTGGAACGGCCACATGGCCCATGCCTACTACCGGCCGAGCGCGATCGCGACGTGGAAGGACGCCGCCGACATGTCGCGCATGTCGATCCAGGAATACTCGGAGCGCTGGTTCCAGTACCCGTGGCCGCAGATCACCGCCGTCGAGGGACCGATCAGCGGGATGGAATACCCGATGGTCGCGATGGAGAACAGGAGCGCCGACAAGTACGACCTGTACAACGTCGTCACCCACGAGATCGGGCACATGTGGTTCCCGATGATCGTCGGCTCGAACGAGCGTGAGCACATGTGGCAGGACGAGGGGTTCAACACCTTCATCAATTATTTCTCCGAGGCGCGCCGCTTTCCCGAGAAGGGGACGGAGGCCGCGCGCGCGCAGAACGACATGGCGCTGGTCGAGCAGTACATGAGCGGAGGCGCCGACCGGCCGCTCGAGATCAACCCCGACCGAATCGACCCGCGCCTCCTCGGCGAGAACGCGTACGTGAAGACCGCCGTCGGGCTCCAGCTTCTCCGCGAGGAGATCCTCGGCCACGAGGCGTTCGACGACGCGTTCCGCACCTACACCGCCCGCTGGGCGTTCAAGCACCCGAGCCCGACCGACTTCTTCCACACGATGGAGAACGTCAGCGGCCGGCGGCTCGACTGGTTCTTCCGCGAGTGGTTCATCGAGAACCCGCTCTTCGACCAGGCCGTCGACACCGTCGTCACGCAGCCGCACGGCGATTCCACGACCGTCGCGGTGGTCTACGGCAACCACGCCCGCGGCGTGCTCCCGATCCACGCCCGCTTCACCTTCAGCGACGGCTCGACGCAGAACTACGACTACCCCGCCGAAGTCTGGAGCACGAACACCAGCCGGTACCTGCGGCAGTACGAATTCGCCGGCAAGCGCCTGACGCGCATCGACCTCGACCCGGACAGGCGGCTGCCGGACATCAACCGGGGGAACAACGTCTGGGGGAGTGGGGCCGTGACGCCGCACCCGTAACGGCAAAGGGGGTGTCAGGTGCCAGGGGTCGGCAACCGCCTGCAGTGGCCGGTACTCCCGCCGTGCCTGACACCTGACCCCTGACACCTTGCGGTTTGCGCCGTGCCTAACGCCTGGCCCCTGGCCCCGGGCCCACCTCCAGCGATGCCCGGGTAATGCCCGCGATCCGCGCGCATCCCGCCAGCCCCATCGTCAGGTCGAGCTCCGCGCGGACGTTTCCGATCACCTCGCGCACCCCGGCCTCGCCGCCTAACGCGAGGCCGTAGACCCAGGGGCGGCCGAGGCAGACCGCGGTGGCGCCGAGGGCGAGCGCCTTGAAGACGTCGGCGCCGCCACGAATGCCGCTGTCGAGCAGCACCGGCACCCGTCCCTGCACCGCGTCGACGATCGCCGGCAGCGCGTCGAGCGAGGCGATCGCGCCGTCCACCTGCCGGCCGCCGTGGTTGGAGACGATGATCCCGTTCATCCCGCGGCCGATCGCCTCGCGCGCGTCGTCGGGGTGCAACACTCCCTTGAGCACGATCGGCAGCGCCGTCAGGTCGCGGAGGAAGGAGAGGTTCTCCCAAGTCAGCGACGGACGGGAGTACGTCGCGACGAAGCGCTGCACCGCGGCGCGTGGCGCCCCCGAGCGGAGCTTCGCCGAGAGCCGCCCCGGATGGCGCCGCACCATCGACGCGAAGGCGCGAAGCGACGACGCGGTGAGCCGTGTCCGCGGGGGCTCCCCGCCTGACGGTTCACCGAGGCTCGCCCGGAAGACCGGGTCGCTCGTGTACTGGGCGATCCCCTTCCCGTGAAGAAACGGCAGGTACCCGAGGTCGAGGTCGCGCGGGCGCCAGCCGA
>DASZNJ010000176.1:0-8560 GCA_035551575.1 Gemmatimonadaceae bacterium | reverse complement strand
CGCGCGCGCCGCCCGCGAGGCGTTAGGCAGCGACGACCGGCCGCTGGCCGCGCTCGTCGCGGCGGCGGGGGGGTTCGCGATGAGCGGCCCGGTCGGGGAGAGCGACCCGTCGGTCTGGCACCGCCAGATCGCGATCAGCCTGACCACGGCCTACGTCGCGACGCGGGCGTTCATGCCGGCGCTGCGGCGCGGCAAGGGGAGCATCGTCTACTTCGGCGCGGCGGCGGTGCTCCCCGGCGGGGTGGTCGCCGGGAAGAGCGCATACGCGGCGGCGAAGGCGGGGGTGCTGGCGTTGATGCAGGCGGTGTCGCAGGAGGAGCGGGACACCGGGGTCCGCGCCAACGCGGTCGCGCCGACGATGATCCGCACCGCGATGAACGTGAGCGACATGGGCGCCGACCGGAACTACGTCGAGCGCGAGTCGGTGGCCGACGCGGTGCGCTGGCTCTGCTCCGACGGCGCGCGCGACGTGACGGGGCAGACGATCCGGCTTGGCGCCTGATGGCGAAGCGCAAGGCAGGCCGTCGATCGTCGACGCCGCGCTTCCCGGAGGCGGAATCGCCGCGGCGGATCGACGAGCTCGAGACGCCGTCGGTGATCGTCGACCTCGACCGGCTGGCGACCAACATCGAGGCGATGGCGACGTACACCGCGCTCCACGGGCTGACCCTCCGCCCACACGTCAAGACGCACAAGTCGCCGCGGATCGCCGCCGACCAGATCCGGATGGGCGCGTCAGGGCTGACGTGCGCGACGACGCGCGAGATGGAGGTGATGGCTGACGTCTCGAAGGACCTGCTGCTCGCCTACCCGCCGATCGGCGCGGCCAGGCTCGCCCGGCTGATGACGCTGCCGCGCGACACCCGGTTGACGGTCGCCGTCGATTCGGCGACGGCGATCGAGCAGCTGGCGAGCACGGCGCGGGTGGTGGATCGCGAGATCGGGGTCTACATCGAACAGGACCTCGGGATGCACCGCGTCGGGGTGGCGACGGCGGAGGAGGTGGTGAAGCTCGCCCAGCTGGTCTGGCGCAGCCCGCCGCTCCGCTTCGCGGGACTGGCGTTCTACCCCGGGCACATCCGCGAGCCGCTCGCGAAGCAGGGACCGGCGATCGACCGGCTGAGCGCCGACGTCAGGCAGACGATCGACGCGCTCGAGCGCGAGGGGCTCCCCCCGGCGGTGGTCAGCGGTGGCTCGACGCCGGCGGCGTGGCGGATGCACGAAGTGGACGGGCTGACCGAGGTCCGTCCCGGCACCTACGTCTACAACGACCGCGTCACGGCGGCGGTCGGCGCCTGCAGCTGGGACGACTGCGCGCTGACGGTGTCAGCGACGGTCATCAGCACCGCCGTCCCCGGGCAGGTGGTCGTCGACGCCGGCGCCAAGTCGTTAGGCAGGGAGCCGATGCGCGGCGCCGAAGGCGAGGGCTTCGGCGCGCTGCTCGACCGCCCCGAGCTGGTGGTGACCCGGATGTCCGAGGAGCACGGCATCATCGAGCTCGGCGACAGCGACTGGAAGCCGAAGGTCGGCGACCGCGTGCGGATCGTCCCCAATCATGTCTGCATCGTCGTGCACCTGTTCGACGAGCTCTACGGGGTCCGCGGCGACGTCGTCGAGACGAGCTGGCCGGTGGCGGCACGAGGCCGGGGGTCGGCGGCACCGCCTGATGGTAGCCGTTAGGCGTCAGCCGCCAGCGTCGCGCGACGGCGGCTGTCAGGCCGGGAAGCAGCGCTGACGGCGGCCGGGGGCCGCCGCTCGACGCTGTACCCCCTGCGCCGCCACCAACCGCGTTCAAAGGCCCCGCGCACTGCCTAACGCTGCCGCGATGCGTCGAGCAGCTCGCGGATCAGGTTCGCGACCGGGCCGGTGAAGTCGTTGTCGGTCCAGTATTCCTCGTGCGAGAGGGGGTTCCAGGAGCGGAGGGCGCTGCCGACGTTGATCTGGAGGTCGGCGCTGACCGCGTCGTGGTAGCTCGGGCTCAATGGGCGGAGGGGGTAGCCGAGGACGTCGGCGGCGTCGAAGAAGTTGAGCCAGCGGGCGGCTTCACGGAGCGGCCCGGCGAGCGTCGGGACGGGGAAGCGGATCGCGACGATCTCGTCCAGGCAGAGGGTGAAGAGCGGGATGTTCGAGCCGAAGGTGACGAGGCCGGCCAGGGTCTCCATCCGCTGCGTCGCGCTGGTGCCGGGGGTCGGTGCCTTCTGCTCGTCCCAGATGTAGTTCGAGACGATCGCGCTGCCCAACGAGTGGGCGAGGACGACGATCGGCTTGTCACCGCCCATCCGGTCGCGGAGCGTGCCGAGGTGCTCGCGGATGCGCGCGTGGATGGTGCGGTAGACGTCCATCCCCTGCGAGGGGACGCGCTGGTAGGCGAGGGCGTCGCCGAGGTGGCTGATGACGAAGCGCCGCGCGCCCTCGTAGCGGAGGGTGTGGTCGCGGGAGAGATCGTTCCAGAGCTGGTCCTCGCGCGCCTTGACGGTGTCGGCCCACCATCCCGCGCGCCAGGCGACCGTCTCCGGCGCGATCCCCGACCGGAACAGCCGCCCCTGCATCTCGGCGATGAAGCCGTCGGCGAAGTCCGGCTCCTGCGCGCCCATCCCGTGAACGACGAGGACGCCGAGCCCGCAGGCCGCGAGCGGCGCGGCCGGCCCGCCCTCCTGCCTAACGCCGCGGGGCGCCGCTGTCCGGCGGGACGTACGACTGGAGGACGCCGCTCTCTTCGTCATACAGGAAGGGAACGCGATCCGGCGCCGCGCGCAACAGGCGTGCGTTGTCGGCGCCGCGGTCGTAGACGAACCAGTGCGGCGCGCCGGCGAGGTCCGGGTCGTTGAAGATCAGGCTGAGGTGCGGGTCGTGGCGCGGGGAGTAGCGCACGAAGATGATGGACCGCTTCGCCGGAATCCGGTCCACCGACGCGAGGAAGGCGCGCTGGTAGCGCTGCGCCGCCGCGGCGACGGCGTGCGCCTGGGTGACGATCACCCGCGTGAACTCGGCGAGCAGGACCATCATCAGCAGCGAGACGCCGGCGACGAACGGCGCGACGACGCGGGTCCTCCCACGCACGTCGGCGTTCGGCAGGCGGAGCTGCATCACGCGCCAGAGGCCGAGCGCGACGATCATCGCCAGCACCGGCTGGACCTCGACATAGTAGACCGTCCAGCTCGAGCCGTGGTTGAACCAGAGGTAGCAGGCGAGCAGCACCGCCGCCGCGCCGAGACCGAACGCCAGCTCGGCCGTGATCGCGAACAGCCCGATCACGCCGAAGACGACGAGGATGACGCGCGGCGGCCCGACCATGTCCCTGAGGACGTAGAACGTCCGCTCGGCCAGCGTCCGCGGGAGCGCTGACGCGCGATAGGCGTGATGCGGGTCGAGCCCGGCGCCGGTCATCGCCGCCATGTCCGGGGGGAGCGCGCGCATCGGGGGCGACGAATCGAGCCCGAAGCCCGGAGCGTCCCACGGGAAGTACATCCGCGAGTAGAGCCCGTAGGGGGTCGTCCGCGCGCTGTCGACGGTCCTGATGCTCCAGATCGGGATGATCGCCAGCATCCCGATGCCGAGGGCCATCGCAAGGCCTAACGTCCTCCATTCGCGGCGCTGTGCGACCTTCCAGAGCACGTAGACGCCGATCGGCAGCGCATAGGCGAGCGCGGTCAGCGGGCGCGTCAGCCCGAGCCAGGCGACCGAGGCGGCGACGACGTAGAGCCAGCGGGCACGCCGCGCCGGCTCGTCGCCGCGCCAGCGGAGGAGCGCATACCAGCCGAGCATCCAGCAGAACGACGACGTCGACTGCGAGAAGTAGGAACCGAAGAGCCAGAGGACCATCGGGGTCGTCACCCACCAGCCCCACGTCCAGAAGGCGACGACGCCGTTGCTCAGGCGGCGCGCGATCGAGAACACGAGCACGCCCGTCGCCGCGCCGAGCAGCACCGGCATCATCCCCGGGAGTCCGAGGAGGATGCCGGGGACGAGGAAGAGTGCGTGCCCCGGCGGGTACTTCGACGCGTAGTGCGGCACGACGAAGACGTGCCACTGCTCGAAGAACTCGGGGATCGGGGGCGACGGCGCGGTCCACCGCCCGCTCGCGAACAGCTTCGCCTGGAAGAGGTACGACGCCTCGTCGTGGATCACCGGGATCGCGGTCCACGATCCCCAGGCGAGGGTGAAGATCACCGCCGCGACCGCGAACAGCGCGAGCGGTGCCCAGCGCGACTCGAGCCACGCGGCGACGCGCGCGCCGGCGGCGCGGACGAAGCCGAGCTGCCACGCGAGGAGGAACGCGAGCGCGAGGGCGACCGGGAGGCGGATGATCATCGCGTGGTCAGGACGAGCTCAGCGCGCGCGGCAGAGCACGAGGTACTGGCCGCCCAACGGGAGCCGGGCGGCGAGGCGCTCGAGCGGGCGGAGCCAGCGCAGCGCGCGCGGGAAGATGAAGAGGAAGCCGGTCTCGACGACCTCGAAGCCGGCCGCCCGGAGCAGCCGGCGCGCCTCGGGCGGCGTGATCGTGATCGCGTGCTCGTCGAACGGGACGCGGCTCATGATCCACCGCGTCCCCGGATTCCACGGATTGTTCTCCCAGAACGCGAACACCCCGCCGGGGCGGAGCGTCCGCCGCACGTAGCGCAGCGCCTCGGCGCGGTCGGCGACCGGGATGTGGTGGAAGACGCCGTTGACGAAGGCAAGGTCGGCGCTCCCCGGCGCCTCGTACGCCGGGATCGGATGGAAGCGCACCCGCGGCTCGCCGGCGAACGCCGCACGCGCCCGGTCGAGCAGCCCTTCGGAAACGTCGACGCCGACGACCTGCTTCGCGCCGAGGATGTCGAGGAAGAGCGGAGTGGCGTTGCCGAGCCCGCAGCCGAAGTCGAGCACCGTCGCCGGCGCGGCCGTGCCTAACGCGCGGAGGCGGCCGGCGAGCCAGCGCATCCGGCCGCGGGCATAGTAGTCCTTGTCCTCGCCGGTGACGCTCAGCCCGGCCGCGAGCGCCTCGTCGTAGCGCGCGGCGTAGGCGTCGAACTCCGGCGCGTCGGGCGCGGCGGTGCCGCTCCGGCGCGTGTCGCTGGTCATCGCCGCTTGAGGGCGAGGATGCTGACGAAGAAGCTCCAGATGATCGTCTGGAAGCCGAGGACGCTGAGCGTCATGCCGGGGATCGTCAGGCGGAGCGACGTCTGGTAGTTCATCGGGCCGAAGCCGTGCGCGCGCCACTGCATGATCGTCGCGCCGAGCATCGCCAGCCCGGCGACGGAGGCGAGTGCGCCGAGGATGAGCCCGCGCTCGAGGGTGAGGATCTTCCCGATGCGCTCGATGCGCGCGTCGGTCGGGAGGAGTCCCTCGCCGATCGCGAAGAACTTGGTGAGCAGCGCGAACAGGATCGACTGGTAGCCGCAGATGATCGCCAGGCTGGCGAAGAGCAGCGTGTTGACGTCGAAGACGACGCGGCCGACGCGCATCTGCGGCATCGCCAGCACGTAGCCGGCGAGGCCGGCCGCGGTGAGGAGGAGGCCGGGGAGCAGGAACAGCCAGCGCGGGCTGAACATCAGGTAGAAGCGGAAGTGCCGCCACCCGTCGCGGAAGGTCTTGAGGTGCGGCGCGTGCGCGACCCGCCCGTCGACGTGCAGCGTCACCGGCACTTCGGCGATCTTCGCGCCGTGGATGCTCGCCTTGATCACGTTCTCCGAGGCGAACTCCATCCCGGTGCAGCGCTGGTCGAGCCGGTTGTAGAGCTCCCTGGTGAAGGCGCGCATCCCGCAGTGCACGTCGTGGATCGGCGCGTGGAACCAGCGCTGGACCATCCACGAGAACATCGGGTTCCCCCACCAGCGGTGGAGGAAGGGCATCGCGCCGGAGCGGACTTCCCCGCCCCCGGCGGGGAGGCGGCATCCCTGCACGAGGTCAAACCCTTCGCGCAGCCTGGTCACGAACTTGGGGAGCTCGCCGAAGTCGTAGCTGTCGTCGGCGTCGCCCATGAGGATGTAGCGGCCGCGCGCATTCTCGATCCCGCCCATCAGCGCGCTGCCGTACCCCTTCGTCGGGACGCGGACGACGCGCGCGCCTTCGCGCTCGGCGATCTCGATCGAGCCGTCGGTGCTGCCGTTGTCGGCGACGATCACCTCACCGCTGATCCCCGCCGAGGAGAGCGCAGTGAGCGCCTTCCGCACGCAGGTGGCCAGCGTGTCCGCCTCGTTGAGGCACGGAATCACGACCGACAGCTCGACGTCGGGCGCACCGGAATACGATGCGATCGAGGAGCCGCGGCGCGGGGTTGGGTGTGACGAGATTGCCATCGGGCGGACCGGGAACAGGTTGGTCCACAAGGACTGTCCGGGCGGGGGTTCCGTCACCGGAAAACTATATGGGAGGGAGGCGCCGCGAAGGTGCGCGTCGAGCACGGCGGTTGGAACGGCGGGATCATTTACTGGAGGCGCCGAGGGCCCGGAGAGCCAGGGCGGCGGCGGGGTTCATTGCGCCTGGGCCGAACAGCTTCTGGGGCAAGGGGGCGAGATGGTCTCGCCCGGCTTGCCCCAAGCCGTTCTCGCTGGGCCGTGATGTTCGCGCGCGGATCGAGTGCTCGGCGCCCTTCGAGCACTAACAGGCGGGAACGACGATTATGCGGATTTCGCGGATTACGCGGATCGTTCCTGCTGGCGGGGGAGCTCCACTCGCCCGGCCGAGGGGCAATGTTCCCGCTGTTACGAGCCCGAACGACTTGGGGGCAGGCGGGGTGAGATGGTCTCGCCACGCTTGCCCCCGAATGCTTCAGGCTTCGGCGAAAGTAGGCCCGCAGTGCCGTGACTCTCCGAGCCTTCCGAGCCTCCTGTCAAGCAATCCCGCCTTTCACCCGCAGTCCCCGCCCGACGCACGAGCATCGCTGGAAGAGGCATGCCTAACGCGACGGCCCGCTACAACCGCCCCAGCCGCGCCGCCGCACCGACGCGGAAAAGCGTCACGTCGACGGGGAAGGAGTAGACCTGTGCGGTCGCCGACCAGATGCCGGCGAGCTGCCAGGTCGCGCCGCCAAAGACCGAGGCGCGGCGGAGGTCGACTTCGACGCGGGCGCGATCGTGGAAGCCGGTGGCGTCGGTGAAGCCGACGCGGAAGCGCGGGGCGAGCCAGCTGTAGCCGCCCCCCGCATAGACCGCGAGGCGGCGGTCGAGGAAGGCGCGCCCGACCGACCCGTCGAGCCCCCACATGTTCGGGCGGAAGGTGTCGTTCGACTGCTCGGTGCCGTAGCAGGGGGCCGACGGATCACCCTGCTGCAGCGCGTCGTCGTTGCAGGTGATCGCCCCGTTCACGTAGCCGCGGGTGGCGTGGACGCGAGCCGCGGCGACGACCGGCTGCCCGCCCACCGACAGGAGTGGACGGGCAACCGACACCGCGCCGCTGACGAGATTCGCCTTCGCGCCGGCGACCCTGACCGGGGGGAGGTAGCCGACCTCGAGCCCGATGCCTAACGGCAGGGCGATGGTGAGCCGCGGACGCGGGAAGACCGGGGAGAGCTGGGTCGACTTCTTTCCGTTGAAGCAGGTCCCGGTGCTCTCGATCGCCGGATCGGGCTTAGGGATATACGTCAGGTCGCCTCCGACCACGACGCGGCCGCGCGCGAACGCCGGGCCGGTCTGCGGCGCGAAGGCGAGCGGGGCCGAGTAGTGGGCGAGCAGCTTCGCCTCGTTCGAACCCTCGCCCGGCCGGCACTGCCCCCGGGCCGCCGCCGGGCCGAGCGCGAGCGCGGCGACTGCGAGCGTGCTGCCTAACGCGGAAGACGTCACGGCGTGACGGTGATGGAGCCCGTCATGCTCGGGTGGATCGAGCAGTGGTAGTCGAACGTTCCGGCCGTCTGGAACCTGCGCTTGACCGTCGCGTTGGCCGTGTTCGGGATGTCGCCCGGATTCCCCTGGGTGTCGAACACGACGTTGTGCTGCACGCCCTGGAAGGTGTAGTAGATCGTGTCGCCGGCCGGGATGCTCACCGCGTTCGGGTCGAAGGCGAAGGTGGTGGTCGCCGTCACCCGCTTGGCGTGGACGAGCGTGCCGCCCCCCCCGTTCACGGGCGCGGTTCCGTTGTCGCCGCCGCCGCATGCGACGATCACCACGAGTCCGCCTGCCAACATCCAACGACTCATGTTCCCTCCGGTTCGGATCTCTCGGGCCAACCTCGCAGTCGCGCCGCCGGGGCGCAACGATGCCGGGGCGGGCGACGTCCCGCGCGGGGTGAACGCCCGCGATCAGCGCGCCTGTCGCACCAGCTCATGGACCGCATCACGGAACCGGCGCCCGGTCGGAACCTCGACCCCGTCCGTCAGGACGATCACATATTCCCCATGGATCGCCGGGCGCACCTCGGCGACCCGCAGCGCGTTGACCATCGCCGAGCGGTGGACACGCACGAAGTCGGTCGGCAGCCGCTCGGCGATCGAGCTGAGCGTCTCGCGAATGCGCAGCGACCGGCCGGCCGCGTGAAGCACGACGTTGTTGTCGTCGGCGCTGATCCAGTCGATCTCGCGGACGCGCAGCAGGAGGGTCCGTCCATCGATGCGCACGGCGACCCGTTCGCTCGGTGCGATCGGATC
>DASZNJ010000175.1:0-2433 GCA_035551575.1 Gemmatimonadaceae bacterium | reverse complement strand
ACCGTGATCTTGCGCGACAGGTCGCCCTGCGCGACGGCCGTGGTTACGTCGGCGATGTTTCGCACCTGGCTGGTCAGGTTGCCGGCCATCCCGTTCACGGAATCGGTCAGGTCCTTCCACGTGCCGGCGACGCCGGGGACGTTGGCCTGGCCGCCGAGGATTCCTTCGCTGCCGACCTCTCGCGCGACGCGCGTGACTTCCGCGGCGAAGCTCGAGAGCTGATCGACCATCGTGTTGATGGTGTTCTTCAGCTCGAGAATCTCGCCCTTCGCCTCGGCGGTGATCTTCTTGCCGAGGTCGCCCTTCGCGACCGCGGTGGTGACGTCGGCGATGTTGCGCACCTGCGCCGTCAGGTTGGACGCCATCCCGTTCACCGAGTCGGTGAGGTCGCGCCAGGTTCCGCTCACTCCCTCGACGTTCGCCTGCCCGCCCAGTCGTCCCTCGGTACCGACTTCGCGCGCGACGCGCGTCACTTCGCTGGCGAAGCCATTGAGCTGGTCCACCATGATGTTGATGGTGTTCTTCAGCTCGAGGATCTCGCCCTTCGCCTCGACGGTGATCTTCTGCGAGAGGTCGCCGTTGGCGACCGCGGTGGTGACGACGGCGATGTTACGAACCTGGTTGGTCAGGTTGCTCGCCATGCCGTTCACCGAGTCGGTCAGGTCCCGCCAGGTGCCGCTGACCCCCTGCACGTTCGCCTGTCCGCCCAGCCGCCCTTCGGTACCGACTTCGCGGGCGACGCGGGTGACCTCGCTGGCGAAGGCGTTGAGCTGGTCGACCATTCGGTTGACCGTCGAGCCGATGCGGAAGAACTCACCCTGCACCGCCTTGCCTTCGAGCTCGAGCTCGACCTTCTGGCTCAGGTCCCCTTCGGCGACCGCGCGGATGACGCGGGCGACCTCGGTGGTCGGCTGCGTGAGGTCGGCGACGAGCGAGTTGAGCGCGGACAGGCCGCGCGCCCAGCCGCCGCGCGCCCCCTCGGGGAGCTCGGCGCGCTCCTTCATCAGCCCCTCGCGGCCGACCGCGTTGCTGACGCGCTGCATCTCGTCGACCATCGACTCGTTGCGCGACGCGACGCGGTTGAAGGCGAGGATGACGTCGGCCATGAGCGGGTCGCCGTTAGGCGTGAGGCGGACGTCGAAGTGCCCATCCTCGATGTCGTGCAGGCCGTCGAGCAGCGCGCGGAGCGCGGCATCGCGGCTGTCGGTCCGGTCGCCGTAGCGATCGCTCGGGCGGCGCGGCGGATCCGCGACCGCGGAGCTGAGCGCGGCGGGCGCGGCGGATGCACGCGCGGCCTTGCGGGTGGTCTTCCGCGACTTCGACTTGCGACCGCCGTTGCCCTGGCCGTTCGATTCGTCGTCAGCGGCGTCGAAACGATCTCCGACTCCCACGGGAGTACTCCTGACTGAATGGTGGCGAGACAGCAAAGTGCGCACGGCGGCTGGCCGTGGCGCACGAAACTGATGGTGCTGGTGCGGGAATGACGATTTTTTTCGCGTGCACCGGCGGGCGCCGGGCGAGGTACGGGCAAGCTGCCCTCTAACTACAAGTTTGATACCGCCGCGCCCGTTGCCGGAACCACGCGGTCAACGCCGCATTTCAGTGAACAGCCTTGTTCACTGAGGGCCGAATTCGGCCGTGTCCACGGCCTCGGCGGGGCTCGTCGCGACGAGATACCGGACGCGAATTCCCCCGTTCGTCGTCTCGAACGTCTGGCGCAGCGGAAGCCGCGTCTGCGAGTCGAGGGAGCGGTCGGGAGAGAGCACGCCGACCCGCCAGCCGGGAAAGGTGAGATGCGCGACCTTCCCGAGCTGCGCGTACAGATTCCGGACGTCGGCGCCCTCGCTCAACCGCACGCCGTACGGAGGGTTGGCGACGAGGAGCCCGGGACCATCGCCGGCCGGCTCCGCGGCGGAGAGCACCCGCTTCACGAAGCGCACGTCGGCGCTCACTCCCGCCCGTTCCGCGTTCGCGATCGCGGCCTCGATCGCTCCCGGATCGCGATCCGATCCGACGATCGGGACGCGTGCCGACGCGAGCTCGTTCCCGCGAGCGGCCGCGACCTGGCGCTCGATCTCCCCCGCGGGAAGCTCCGGCCAGCTCGCGACGGCGAGCTCGCCGCGCTCGGCGCGCGCGCACCCGGGCGCGATGCGGCGCGCGATCAGCGCCCCTTCGATCGGGATCGTCCCCGCTCCGCAGAGCGGGTCGACGAGCGGCGTATCGCCGGACCAGCCGGCGCCGAGGAGCATCGCGGCGGCGAGGGTCTCACGGAGCGGGGCCTTTGCGGTGGCCTGACGGTAGCCGCGGCGGTGGAGGAGCGCACCCGAGCTGTCGATGCTGATGGTGCACTCGTCGCGGAAGAAGCGCACGACGACCAGCTGCGCGCCCGCGCCCTCGTCATGCTCGTCGTCGCTCGCGCCTTCGCGCCGGCGC
>DASZNJ010000174.1:0-4584 GCA_035551575.1 Gemmatimonadaceae bacterium | reverse complement strand
GCTCGGTCCGCGGGGCGCGAGGACCTCCCCGCGCGCCAGCGCCGCGACCTCCTCGCCGGTGAGCGTCTCGCGCTCGAGCAGCTGGCTGGCCACGGTGTGGAGGAGGGCGAGGTTCTCCGTCAGCACCGCCTTCGCGCGGCGGTACGCCTCGTCGATGACCTTCTTGACCTCGGCGTCCACCGTCTGCGCCGTCTTCTCGCTGACCTCGCGCCGGTGCTGGATGTCGCGCCCGAGAAAGAGATCCTGCTCGTTGTCGCCGACGAGGATCGGGCCGATCTCGTCGGAAAGCCCCCACTGCGTCACGTAGCGGCGGGCGATCCCCGTCGCCTGCTTGATGTCGCTCGACGCCCCCGTCGTGACGTGCTCGCGCCCGAACACCAGCTCCTCGGCGACGCGGCCGCCGAAGGTCATCACCAGGTTGGCCTCGAGCTGCTGGCGCGTGACGCTGACCCGGTCGTCCTCGGGGAGCGTGAACGCCAGGCCTAACGCGCGGCCGCGCGGCACGATCGTCACCTTGTGCAGCGGGTCGTTGCCGAGGATCTTGACGGCGCAGATCGCATGGCCGCCCTCGTGGTAGGCGGTGAGCCGGCGCTCCTCCTCCTTCATCACCATCGACTTCCGCTCGGTCCCGAGCATGACCTTGTCCTTCGCATCCTCGAGGTCGGCCATGTAGACCTTGTCGCGGTTGCGGCGGGCGGCGAGCAGCGCACCCTCGTTGACCAGGTTCGCCAGGTCGGCGCCCGACATCCCCGGGGTGCCGCGCGCGAGCACCGACACGTTGACGTCGTCGGCGACCGGCACCTTCCGCATGTGCACGCGAAGAATTCCCTCGCGCCCGCGCAGGTCCGGCGCGTCGACGACGATCTGACGGTCGAACCGACCCGGGCGCAGCAGCGCGGGGTCGAGCACGTCGGGACGGTTCGTCGCCGCGATCAGGATGACGCCCTCGTTGCTCTCGAAGCCGTCCATCTCGACGAGCAGCTGGTTCAGCGTCTGCTCGCGCTCATCGTGCCCGCCGCCGAGGCCGGCGCCGCGATGGCGGCCGACCGCGTCGATCTCGTCGATGAAGATGATGCACGGCGCCTGCGCCTTCCCCTGCTCGAACAGGTCCCGGACCCGGCTCGCGCCGACGCCGACGAACATCTCGACGAAGTCGGAGCCCGACATCGAGAAGAACGGACGGCCGGCTTCGCCGGCGACCGCCTTGGCGAGCAGCGTCTTGCCCGTTCCCGGCGGCCCGACGAGCAGCGCGCCCTTCGGGAGGCGTCCGCCCAGCCGCGTGAACTTCGCCGGGTCCTTCAGGAACTCGATGATCTCCTGCAGCTCGACCTTGGCCTCGTCCGCGCCGGCGACGTCGGCGAAGGTCAGCTTCGGCGTGTCGCCGGAGAGCAGCTTCGCCTTCGACTTGCCGAACGAGAACGCCTTCGCGCCCCCCTGCTGCATCTGCTTCAGGAGGAACACCCAGAGGCCGATCAGGAGGAGGTACGGCAGGACCGTTATGATCGACTCGAGCACCGACTTCTGCGCGCCCTCGGCCTCGACCTGCACCTCCTTCGCGTTGAGCTTGTCGAGCACGGCCTGCGAGTTCGGGATCGGCAGCTGCGCGACGAAGCGCTTGACGGGCTTGCCGTCGATGGTGACGCGCTGCTTGAGCTCCCCGACCACCTGCCGGCCATCCTGGATGGTCACCTTCGAGATGTTCCCGGACTCGAGCTGCGCGTCGTACTGGGAGTAGTTGATCTTCACCGTCGACTCGTTCGCGCCGGTGCGCATCTGCACGACGAGAAGGACGACGAGGAAGCAGAGCACCCAGAACGATGCCGCGCGCGCGCGGCGAGCCCAGGGCGATTCTTTCTTTGGTGGCGACGGAACGCGATCGGCCATGTCTCTCTTACTGCAGGCTGACGATATAGGGCACGTGCCGGAAATTCTCGGCGTGATCCAAACCGTACCCAACGACGAACTCGTTCGGACAATCGAAGCCGGTGAACTTCACCGGGTACTGCAGCTCGTTCGGGAGCTTCTTGTCGAGGAGGGCGCAGATCTCGAGCGATCGCGGATTCCGTGCCGCCAGAAGCTTCATCAGGCGGTTCATGGTGCGACCGGTATCGATGATGTCCTCAACCAGTAGAATGTTCTTACCCTCGAGAGTGGTTTCCGGATCGTATACGAGCCGGACTGTTCCGCTGGACGTCGTCGCCTCGCCATAGCTCGAGGCAACGAGGAAATCGACCTGCAGGGGCCGGGTGATCTGGCGCACCAGGTCACTGAGAAAGATGAAGCTTCCCTTCAGGAGCCCGAGGACGAGCAGGTCGCCATCGGGGTAGGCACGCGTGATCTCGGCGCCCAGCTCGGCGACGCGATCGGCGATCGTCCTTTCGTCGAAGAGGACCCGCTTGACGGCACGGCCGTCCAGGCGCGGATCGGTTCCTGGTTCAGCGTTCAGTGCGCTCACACACGTACACGGCTTCCGGCCTTCCGGACCGGACGGTTGCCGCGTCGCTGCGGCGGACTCCCGGAATCCACACCACCTCCTCGCCGCAGACGACCACGGGCCACCCCCGGCGCTCCGGCCCGACCAGCCCCGCGTCCCGCAGGAACCGCTTCACCCGGCGCGGCGCGGCATCTCCGGCGCCGTGCATCCGGTCTCCGTCCCGCCACGCACGAACAACCAGCCGGTCCGCCCGCGGGAAGGGTGCGCACCACGCGCTCCCTTGCCCCTCCTCCCCCGGGGCGACCGGCCGCCGCACGAAGCGCCATCGTCCCCACTCGACGATCTCCCTCAGCTCCGCGGGATCGGGAACCTCCGGCTTTGCGGAGCGCAGCACGATCGCATCGCGCCGCCGCAGGACCTCGATCGACCCGGACAGCTGCATCCTGTCTCCACTGGTCGAACCCTTCGTAAACCGCGCCAGGCCGGCGGTTCCGCGCCCGTCGAGCACGATTTGCGCGCGCGCCGCGATCGCCGGCCAGAGCGCGCGCAGTGCTTCCTGATCATAGTCGCCGAGCGGGGCCGCAGCAACGCTCAGCGATCCGTCCCCCCGCTCGACGACGAGCGTTCGCGCGACGTCATCCATCGCCGCGCGAACCGCCGCCGCCCTGCGCGCGACGTCGAGCAGGTCGTCACCCAGCGAGGGGCTGGCCCTGAGCAGCGCGGGGAGGATGTCGTGGCGGACGCGATTGCGCAGCCAGGCACGAGATTCATTCGATGGATCCTCGATCCACGGCACCCCTTCGAGCTCGGCGTAGCTCGCGACCGCTGCGCGCGGGAGCTCGAGCAGCGGGCGCGCGACGTCGCTGCGCGCGTAGAGGGCGGCGAGCCCGCGCGCTCCGCTCCCGCGCAGCTCCCGGATCAGGATCGTCTCGATGTTGTCATCCCGCGTGTGCGCCGTCGCCACTCCAGCGCGCTCGGCGGCGGCGACCTGGCGAAGGAAGCGCCACCGCGCTTCACGCCACGCCGCCTCGGTCGCCCTCGTCCCCGCGATGCGCGTGCTCGTCGCGCGCACCCCGCGGTCGCGGCACCACCGGGCGACGACGTCGACGGCCTCCGCCGCGTGCACGCCGGTGCCGTGATCCACCGTCGCGACCACGGCGATCGAGTCCGGGGCGTACTGGCTGAAGGCATGCAGCATCGCCATCGAGTCCCGGCCCCCGGAGACGGCCAGTACCAGCTTCTGCGCGGGCGAAGAGCCGACGGTGCTCCGCACTGCCGCCGCGAGCGCCGCGCGCTGCGCGGCGTGCGAGCGGCCGGGCATCGCGGCGGCGCTGAACGGCTCCATGTCCCGGAGGTGCGGCGCCATCTGCATCGGTGAAATGTACCGCCAGACCCGCCCGCCGCGCCTCTGGCGTGAGCCCGTGGCCGCATTGTATTATCCCCCTGTTCAACCCTGACGCGAGGACCTTCGCTTGGAAACGCACGGACCGCTGGGCACGATCTGGGTCGGCATCGCCCTGATCTGTTTCTACATCGCGCTGACCTGGGTCAACCTGCTCCTCGGTCACTTCCTGACGCCGCTCTTCATCATTCCGCTGACCTGGGTGATGGATGCGCTGAACCTGCGAAAGGCGGACGCGGCCCCGAACGAAAAGAACGTCGGCGCCTGACCGGCAGCCGCGCAGCGTTGACGGGCGGGACGGGATGAGGAACTCCCGGTCCCGCTCGTTTTTTTGCATGGACGGTCGTTCGAGGGCCGCTGTGATCACTTTGGCGACTCGAGGCGCGGAGAGGAACGATCCGGCCACTCGAGGTGTGGAGTCCGATATGAGAATCCTGAGCCACAGAGTGGCCTCGGGTCGTGAGCCGGGTCAGCACGTCGCACCTCGTGCGCACCAGCGACTGAACCACGCTTTCACGGATGACGCCGATTCCGCGGATACGGCCTCGGGCGGCCAGGAGGAGCGCCGTACGCCGCGCAGAACGATTCGCGTCATCGGCGAAATCCGCGGAGTTGGTGTTCACCCGTTACGGCTGGTCGTGGCGCGGGGAGCTCGCCCGTTCGAACCATGCCTAACGCTCCACACCACCCTCGCATGATGCGCTTTTCCCTCCGCCGCTCCCGGATCAGCTGCTGGCCGCTCGCCGCG
>DASZNJ010000173.1:0-3712 GCA_035551575.1 Gemmatimonadaceae bacterium | reverse complement strand
AGATCGCCCGCGAGCCGCAGCTCCGCCGCGAGTTCGACGCGATCAGCCAGCGCCGCGCCGCGGTCACCACCGCGCTGGCGAGCCTCCGCGCCCGCGCCGCGACGCTCGGCTTCTCGCAGACGAGCTTCGAATCGCTCCGCGCCGAGGCCGAGGAGACGATGTCCGAGCTGCGCGCCGCCGAGCTGGCGGCGATGGCGGCGCAGGGCGACGTCCAGGCGGCCGAGGCGACGCACCGCATGGCCGAGCATGCCGACGCGCAGCTGCGCCGCACGCGCGAGAAGCTCGACGAGGTGCTCCGCGCGAAGCGGCTGCACGACGAGCTGGATCGCGCCTATTCCGACATCCGCACCGACCTCAATCTCCAGTTGCGCCCGGAGATCTCCGAGCTGGCGAGCTCCTTCCTCGTCGAGCTCACCGACGCACGCTACTCGGAGCTCGAGCTCGATGACCAGTACCGCCTGACCGTGCTCGAGGAGGGCGTTCCGAAGCCGGTGATCTCCGGCGGTGAAGAGGACCTGGCCAACCTCGTCTTCCGCCTCGCGATCTCGCAGATGATCGCCGAGCGCGCGGGGCAGGAGCTGTCGCTGCTCATCCTCGACGAGGTGTTCGGCTCCCTCGACGAGTCGCGCCGTCAGAACGTGATCGAGCTGCTGCGCCGCCTTGGCGATCGCTTCGAGCAGGTCATCGTCATCACGCACATCGAGTCGGTGCGCGAGGGGCTCGACCGCGTCGTCGAGGTCAGCTACGACGAGTCGACCGGGGCCTCCCGGGTCACGCAGGCCGACGGGGGCGCGAGCGGCGACGCCGGGGCGGTGATCGGACGGATCGGCGCGAACGATCTCGTCACCACCACCTGAGCGGCCCATGGCGACGGCGCGGAGCTGGCGGCGCGGGCAGGACGTGACGGGGCCGTATCCCATCGGCCTCGACGACATCCGCTCGCTCAACGAGGTGTTCAGCGACGCGTTCACCGACCGCTATCGCCGTGACGGCCTCGTCGGGGTCCGCGTGCCGATGCTCAACCCTGCCGTCTGGCGTTACGCGATCGAGGACGCCGCCGGCGGCGCGATGATGTGGCGCGACGAGCGCGGCGGGATCGCCGCCTTCAACGTCGCCCACGTCAGCGGGAGCGAAGGGTGGATGGGACCCCTCGCCGTGCGCCCCGATTCGCAGGGCAACGGCCTCGGCAAGCGCGTGGTCCAGGCGGCGATCGAGTTCGTCCGCTCGCGTGGCGCGACGACGATCGGGCTCGAGACGATGCCGCGCACGCTCGACAACATCGGCTTCTACTCCGCGTTGGGCTTCGTCCCCGGCCGGCTGACGCTGACGCTGACGGTCGAGGCGGGGAGCGCTGAGCGGCCCCCGGTCCTCTACGGGCGCCTGCGCGACGTCGAGAAGACGGCGATGCGCCGGGCGTGCGCCACGCTCGTCGGCAGCCTGCAGAGCGGCTACGACTTCACCCGCGAGATCGAGCTCACCGACAGCTACTCGCTCGGCGACACGACGCTGCTGATGCGCGGCAGCGAGCTGGCGGGCTTCGCGATCTGCCACTCGGTGCCGCTGGTCGAGGGGCGTGCCCGCGAGGAGCTGCGCGTGCTCAAGCTCGTCCTCGCGCGCGAGGAATACCTCGAGGACATGGTCCGCACCCTCTGCGACCACGCCCGGCGGAGCGGAACGCGCCGCGTCGCGATCCGCGTCCAGGGGGAGTACGAGGGCGTCTACCGGCGGCTCGTCGCGTTAGGCGGCCGGGTCCGCTGGAGCGACCTGCGCATGTCGCTGGCCGATCACCAGGAGCGGATGCCGGCGAGCGGGGTCGTGCTGTCCAACTGGGAAATCTGAAAGGCAGCCGTCAGCCGTAAGCTGTCAGCCATTCGGCAAAGGTCGAAGGGGGCAGGTGTCAGGTGTCGGGTGTCAGGTGTCGGGTGTCAGGTGTCAGGCACCGCACGAGCAGTTGCTGACCCCTGACCCCTGACCCCTGACCCCTTGGCCCCCGCCATGCGTGACCGCGCGTCCCTACTTCGATCGCGGCCGCTCGCCTCGCGCCGGGCGGTCGACGATCCCCCACAGCAGCAGGAAGATTCCGCCAGTGAGGAATCCGTGGAACCATCCGGGCGCCGAGAAGTAGAACGTCGCCACGGCCCACGCGACGAGAATCACGAGCGCGATCGGGATCATGTAGCTGCCGAGTGAACGTCGCATTGACCTGTTCTGTTCTGGTCCGTAGCTTGCCTTCAACAGGCGCGCGCTTTCCGGCGTCGCACCAGTCCGAGGGGCGGAGAGACCTAGTTTTTGAGCCAACAAGTCCACCGAGTGGGTTCGATAATCTATACTGACGCCATGCCCCCAGTGCGGGGGAAGACGGAAAGTGTGGTGAGGACCTCATCATTCGACCGGGCTTCAAAAAACCCTCTTCGTTCCTCCCTTCGGGCCCCGCAGCGATGCGGGGCCCGGCTTTTTCGTGTAGGTTCCCCTGCGCCCGCCCGGCGGGAACCCGCCCCTGCCGCGGCGCGCTCATGTCCATACGCCCACGCGATCCGATGCCAATCGTCACCGTCACGCGGCGCCTCACCTTCAACGCGGCACACCGCGTTCACAACCCGTCGCTCAGCGACGCCGAGAACGACGCGCTCTTCGGGAAGTGCAACAACCCGAACTGGCACGGGCACAACTACGTCCTCGAGGTGTCCGTCAGCGGCGAAGTCAGCGAGAAGACCGGGTACGTCATGGACCTCGGTGTCCTGAAGCGCATCGTCAACGAGCAGGTCGTCGACCAGATGGACCACCGCAACCTGAACGTCGAAGTCGACTTCATGCGTGGCCTGATCCCGACGACGGAGAACATCATCGTCGCCTGCTGGCGGATGATCGCCCCGGCGATCGCCCCGGCGAGGCTGACGCGACTGAAGCTCTGGGAAACGGAAAACAACTATGTCGAATACGAAGGGCGCTAAAGGCCCCACCGCGCGTGGGCCGGCCGCCAACGGGCGGCGCCCGAACGCGACTGACCCCATCGACGAGCGCGTCCTCCTCACCGAAGCCGATCGCACCGGCTCGGCCGATGCCGAGTACGATCCCGAGTACGCCGCGATGGTCAAGTCGCAGCTCGGGCTGCTCGGGGAGGACATCGACCGTGAAGGGCTCCGCCGCACCCCTGTTCGCGTCGCCCGTGCGATGCGCTGGCTCACCCGCGGCTACGAGCTCGACGTCGAGCACGTCGTCGGCGGCGCGGTGTTCGCCGCCGAGAGCGAGAACATGGTGATGGTCCGCGACATCGACCTCTACTCGCTCTGCGAGCACCACATGCTTCCCTTCTTCGGGAAGGTTCACGTCGCGTACATCCCGGACAAGCACATCGTCGGGCTGTCGAAGCTGCCGCGCATCGTCGAGGTGTTCGCGCGCCGCCTGCAGGTGCAGGAGCGGCTCACCGAGGAGATCGCCCGCGCGATCGAGACGGTGCTGAAGCCGAAGGGCGTCGGCGTCGTCGTCGAGGCGTCACATCTCTGCATGATGATGCGCGGCGTGGAGAAGCAGAACTCGAAGACCATCACCTCGGCGCTGCGCGGAATCTTCCGCTCCGACGGACGGACCCGCGAGGAGTTCCTGCGGCTCGCCCACAACGGGAGCACGGCCAGCCGGTGAGCGTCAGGCTCGGCGGCGAGGGCGGGGGGCCCCTCGCCGGGCGCGTTGCCGTCGTCACCGGGGCATCGCGCGG
>DASZNJ010000172.1:0-19444 GCA_035551575.1 Gemmatimonadaceae bacterium | reverse complement strand
GGGGGGGGGGGGGGGGGGGGGGGGGGAGCCGCTCCGCCGCTGGCTGAAAGGCGCCGACGCCCGGAAGCACGAACAGCTCCGCATCGATCGCCAGCAGGGGATCGCTCTCGATGCTGATCGCGTGCCCGGTCTCGGCGAGCGCCTTGGCGAGCGAGTGGAGGTTTCCCGCTCCGTAATCGAAGAGCGCGATCCGCATCACCCTTCTCCCGTCGTGGCGTCGAGCGCGCCGAGCGCGGCCTCGACCATGTCCCAGGGTCCGACGCTGATCCGCAGCGCAGACCCACCGCTGCCGCGCAATGCATCGCTGATCGCCGGCAGTCCCTCGAAGGGACGTACGGCGACGCCGAGTGTGCGCATGTGGCGTGCGCGGGCGCTGGCGTCGGTAATCGGGACGAGCACGAAGTTCGCCTCCGAGCGAATCGGCGCGAGCCCGCGCCGCTCGAGCTCGGACGTAAGGCGGTCGCGGTTGGCCTTCGCCTCGACGATGCGCGCGCGTGCCCACTCGAGGCCGTCGCCGAGGGCGGCGAGTGCGGCGCGCTCGGCGACCGCGTTCACCTTGTACGGTCCGCGCGACTTCTCCACTTCCGCGACGAGTGCCGGTGCGCCAGTCGCGTAGCCGATGCGCAACCCGGCGAGGCCGAACGCCTTCGACATCGTTCGCGCGACGAGGACGCGTTCGTTCTCGAGCGCGATCGGGGACAGATCCACCGACGCGAACTCCGCATAGGCCTCATCGATGATCACCACGCCGGTGGCGCGCTCGACGACACGCTCGATCGCCGATCGCGACAGCGGTGCACCGGTCGGGTTGTTCGGCGAGCAGAGATAGATGATGCGCGCGTCGGCCGCGAGCATCGCGCCGGGGTCGATGTCATAGCTCGAGGTCAGCGGGACGGTCACCGACCGCAGCCCGTTCATCCGGGCGAAGATCGGGATCATCGCGAAGGAAGGATCGGGCGAGACGATCACGTCCCCCGGCTCCGCGAAGGCACGGATCGCCGAATCGAGAATGTCGTCGGAGCCGCATCCGGTGACGATGCGATCATGGGAGACGCCGAGATAGCGCCCGAGCGCCTCCTTCAGCGAGGCGGCGTAGAGGTTCGGGTAGCGCGTCACCGTGGAGACCGACGCCTCGCGAATCGCCTCTTCGACGGCCGGGGCAACACCCCAGCAATTGGTGTTGTCGCTGAGGTCGATGCGGCAGGGGGCGCGGTCTGGGGCGTAGAGCTCGATCGCGCGATAGCTCTCGCGGGTGAGGCCGGACGGTCGGTTCATGACGCGCTCCATGCCCTTGCCGCCGCGGCGTGTCCGGGGAGTTCCTCGGCGTCGGCGAAGATGCCGACGTCACCCGCGAGCCGCGCCGCCGCCTCGCGATCGATACGCTGCCAGGTCGTCCAGCGGACGAAGTCGAGGGTCGACAGCCCGGAGTAGCAGCGAGCGAGCCCGCCGGTGGGGAGAACGTGATTCGCGCCGGTCATGTAATCGCCGAACGCGACGGAGCTCGTGGCGCCGACGAAGACGGTGCCGGCGCCGCGGAGCTCGCGAAGGACGCTGCCGGATTCGGCGCACGCGACCAGCACGTGCTCGGCGGCGACCTCGTTGGCGAGGGCGATCGCCTGCGCCATGTCGTCGGCCTCGAGCACCCCGCCGCGGGCGCCGAGTGCGGCGGCGACGATGGCTCGCCGCGGCGCCGACGCGATCGCGGTGGCGAGCGAGGCATCGATCGCGCCGGACGAACCGACGACGATCGCCAGCACCAGGGTGTCCGGATCGTGCTCGGCCTGCGCGACGAGCTCTCGCGCGACGACGTCGGGGTCGGCTGCCGCATCGCAGATGATCAGCAGCTCGCTCGGCCCCGCCGGCGAGTCGATGGCGACGTTGCCCGAAACCTGCAGCTTCGCCTCGGCGACATACGCGTTGCCCGGGCCGACGATGCGATCGACGCGCGGCACGCTGCGAGTGCCGTAAGCCATCGCCGCGATCGCACCGGCGCCGCCTAACGCGAAGACCCGGTCGACACCGGCGAGCGCGGCGGCGGCGAGCACCACCGCCGCGGGCTCGCCGTCGCATTGCGGCGGCGAGCAGAGCACGACCTCACCGACCCCGGCGACGCGCGCCGGCACCGCGCCCATCAGGACGCTGCTCGGATAGAAGGCGCGCCCGCCCGGGGCGTACACCCCGACGCGCCCGAGGGGATCGGGCCGGCGCCCGATGATCACCCCGGGCTCGGTCTCGATCTCCTGCGCGACCGGCCGGAACGCGGAATGCGCGGTCTCGATGTTCCGCGCCGCGCGCTCCATCGCCTTTCGCAGCGCCGGCTCGATCCGGTCGAGGGCCCGCAGCCAGCGGGCGCGCGGCACCTCGAGCGCGTCGAGGGCGACTCCGTCGAGCTCCCCGGCGAGCGCGCGCAATGCCACGTCCCCCTCCCGTCGTACGCGCCCGACGATCCCCGCCACCCGTTCGCGCACGACCGGATCACTCGACGTCGTCCGCTCGAGCAACCGCCGCCTGGCGTCATCGCTCATCTCCGCGATCCGCCCCGACATCGCCCACCGTGATCGCCCCTTTCTCATCTCTCGTCTCTCATTCGGAGTCTCTCTCGTCTCTCGTCGCCGTGTCATGGCCCGCACGGCCCAGCGATCTCAGGGCATCAGCCGCTCGATCCTCGTCACGAGGATCCCTTCCGCGCCGAGGGATTTCAGCTCGGCGATCGTGCGATAGACCGTCTTCGCGGGGACGACCGCGTGGACCGCGACGTGAATCCCGCCGTCGAGGATGTCGATCACCGTCGGGCCGTTGAGCCCGGGGATCACGCGCCGCACCGCGTCGAGCGCGGCACGGGGGACGTTGGCCATCAGGTAGCGCTTCCCGCGCGCGCGGAGCACCGAGTCGAGGGCCATCGTCAGCTCCTCGATCGAGCGGCGGCGGTCGTCGCTGCCCGCCGTCAGCGCGCCAGGGGCGGCGACGAGCCGGGCGGTGGATTCCATGATAGTCTCGACCTCGTGCAGCCCATTCACCTTCAGCGTCGAACCGGTCGACGTGATGTCGACGATGACGTCGGCGATGCCGATGTGCGGAGCGATCTCGGCTGCGCCGGAGAGGGGGACGATCTCGACGTGCTGGTTGCGGCCGGCGAAGAAGCGTGCGGCGAGCCGGGGATAGACGGTGGCGACTCGCGCACCAGCGGCGATCGCCGCGGTCGACGCGATGCCGCTGTCGTCGCTCGCGGCGACGATCAGGCGGCAGCGGCCGAACTCGAGGTCGGCGAGCGTCTCGAGCGCGCGCCCCGACTCGCTGACGAGATCCCAGCCGGTGACTCCGGCATCGGCGGCGCCATCGGCGACGAACTCGGGGATGTCCTGGGCGCGTACGAACAGCGCCTGGAACTCGCCGCCGAGCGAAGCCGTCAGCGCCCGCTCACCCGTAGAGCGAACCTCGAGGCCGGCGTCGCCGAAGAGCAGGCGCGCCTCCTCGGACAGTCGTCCCTTGTTCGGTAGTGCGATCTTCAACATTCCAACCTCGGTGATTGAAGCTCGGCCATTCCACTCCTCATCTGGCCGCGAACGTCGGCAAAAACAAAAAGGCCCGTCCAGCTGGACGGGCCGCGACAGCGCGAAGCGTTACTTCCGGGCGATCAGCTCACCCGCACACGCGACACGACGCCCCGACCCGTAGGCCGTGGTGGCTCGCATGATGGTGGTGGACGGGAGTCTGCATCGCGCACGAAGACTAGAGGGGCTCACCCGCCAAGTCAACCGCCGCGGTGCCGCGGAGCGATCGTCGCGGTCGCTTGCTCGCGCCATTGCTTGCTCACACGAGGGGCGCGAACGCCGACACGGGCGTGCATCACGTTTCAGGCATGTCTCCTGCTCAATTGCTTTGACACGACATTGTGAATAAATTCACAATTCTCCGCGGTGACCCTGCGGAGTGGAAGTCACACACCAAGTGCCACGTACGGAGGCCTCAAGGAATGCGGTTCAACGGACTTGCGCTCGTCGCGGGAGCGATGGCGATCGTCGCCTGCGCGGGCGGCGAGAAGAAGACGGAAACGACCACCACTACGACCGACACGACCGCTGCAGCGGCCACGACCACGCCGACCACCACCGCGACCGGCAACACCACCGCGGCGGCGCCGATCACCGGCAAGGTGCATGAGGTCAAGATGATCGGTGATGGCACCACCTATAAGTTCGAACCCGCCGAGCTCACCATCAAGCAGGGCGATGGCGTCAAGTGGGTGATGGTTTCGGGCGGCCCGCACAACGTCGCGTTCATCGACACGCCGGCGGCGGCGCAGGCGCAGCTCTCGGCGAACATGCCGAGCCAGATGAAGGAGCTCACCAGCCCGATGATGATGACGGCCAACGAGAACTACACGGTCTCCTTCGGCAACATCCCGGCTGGCGCGTACAACTACCATTGCGAGCCGCACGCCGCGATGGGGATGAAGGGCAAGATCACCGTTCAGTAAGTCGGACGGTCGAACGATGTGACGAGGGCGGAGGCGCATGCGCCTCCGCCCTCGTCACGTTCGTCAGCAGCGCAGCCTTGTGCGGCGCACGCCACCGCGAGATACTCGCCACTGATGCCCCCCGCCCCTCCCCGAATCGGACGCCGGCGCGCCGCGAGCTCGCAATGGATCAATGCGCGCGCCCGCAACGTGCTGCGGCGTCCGCTGCGCATCGGGCTCGTCGCGCTCGTCGTCTTCATCGTGGCGCTCCTCACTCTTGTCGCGCTGCCACGCCAGGCGCAGCGCGTCGCGGCCGCAGTCGCCCCGGCGCCCAACGAGTGGCGGGACACGGCGCGCCTCATCGCCGGCGTCGAGCGCGATCGCGCGCGGCTCGACAGCGCCGAACGATCGCTCGCCAACGCCCGCGAGGTCCTCGCGCGTCCGGTCGCGCCGCCGGCCGTCGATTCGCTTCCCCCGGAGGTCCTCGCTCGCCGCGACTCGATCGCCGCGATCGTGACCGGGCTCGGGCGCCTCATCGCGCGCGTCGAGCAGTCGCCGCTCGCCGCCTCGTACCGCGCGCTCGCTGACGCCCCGGCGATGCGCGACGATCCATCGGTCCGCGCGCTCGCCGATTCGCTCGTCGACGTCGAACGGGAGCGCGATGCGTTCGGCGCGGTCGGCGGGATCGACCCGAACTACGTCGCACTCACCGCGCGCGCGACCGAGATCGGGCACGCGATCCAGGAGATCGCGGGCGTGAAGCGCGCCGCGCTGCAGCGTGAGGCGGCGGCATTGACCCCTCCCCCGCCGGCGCCGGTCGCGCGCCCGGTGATCGACACGATGCCGCGGCTCGCGCATCGCGACTCCGTCCGCCGCCTGCTCGAGGCGCGCACGCGGCTGCTCGTCGATGCACGACGGGTCAACGCCTCCGTCGAGCGCCGCGCCGAACGGGCGCGCGAGCTGGCCAATGTCTCGGCACCGCCGATCGCCCTCCTCGGTGCGTCGCTGGTGCTCGGCATCGCCGCCGGGTTCGCCGTGGCGCTGGTCGGCGAGATGCGCCGCCCGCGTGTCGCGGACGTGCGCGAAGCGGAGCGGGCGACGGGGCTGCGGGTGCTCGCCCACCTGCGCCCCTACGAGCCGCCGCCGGAGCGCGCGCGCCGCCGCGCCGACCGCGAGCTTCCGCCGCTCCTCGAGCCGGGATCGGACGGCTATCGCTTCCTCTATCTCCAGCTGTCCGGGATGATGCCCGGCAGCTGGCTCGTCACCGTCGCCGGCCACGACTCGTCGCTGGCCGCAGTGGTCGCCGCGAACCTCACCGCGCTCGCGGCGCTCGATGCTCGAGCGTCGCTGCTCATCGACGCCGACCCCGCCGGCTGCGCGTCAGGAGTCATGCGCGTCGCTCCCGGTCCCGGGATCGGCGAGATCGCGCGCGGAGAGCTGGCGTGGAGCGAGGCGCCGGTCACCCAGATCGTCGGCCGTGATCGCGCGACCGACATCGTTCCCTCGGGCCGGCGCGCCGAACCCGCCGAGATCGCGGCCGCGCTCACCCGCGAGGTGCCCCGCCTCGCTCGCCGCTATGACACGGTCGTCATCACCAGCGGGCTCACCGTGCTGCTCGAAGCGCCGGTGCTCGCAGTCCCGCGCATCATCCTCGTCGTCCGCGCCGGCACCACCGTGCTCACCGATATGACACGCGACGTCGACGCGCTGCGCGGGAACGGGGCACAGCTGCTCGGTCTCGTGCTGTGGGATCGCGAGGAGCCGCACGTCCCGACGCGCGAGGAGCTCGACGCGCTCGCCAGCGCGGCGAACCGCGGCGTCCCGGCCGAAATGCTGATCGAATCACGTGTGGGCTGACGCGCTGCTCGCCGCCGAGCGGGCGCACCTGCAGCAGCTGCTGCTGTGGGGAGGGGTGAGCTGCGCCGCAGGCGTGCTCCTTCTCCTCACGACCGGCGGGCCACGCCGGTCGCCGATCGTCTTTCATTTCGCCGCACAGAGCGTGGCCTGGGGTGCGGTGATCCTCGCCGTCGGGGCGTCGGGGCTTCGTTCGCTGCAGCTGCGCGACCTTGGCTCGGCGACCCGGCTCGATCGCTTTCTCTGGCTGAATCTCGGGCTCGATACCGGCTATGTTGCGGTGGGCGCCGCGATCGCGCTGTCCGCGTGGCTGCTCGGCCGGCGTTACGGTGGAGTAGGCGCGGGGGTCGCGATCGTCGTCCAGGGGCTCGCGCTCGCGGTGATCACGGCGCGGCTCCTCCTCGCCCTCGAACGATTCGTCTGACCACGACACAACCGCCGCACCACCAATGGCCGAAGTCACCCTCGACCTTCGCGACCTGCCGAAGGACGCCGCCTACTCCACGCTCGAGACGCAGATCGAGAGCGTGCTCGGCGGCGTCGACGACCCGATCGCCGGAATGGCGACGATCAGCGCGCTCGTTCATCATGCGTTCAGCCACCTGTGGACAGGATTCTACCGCGTGGTCGAACCGGGGCGCCTGCTCCGGGTCGGCCCGTACCAGGGAACGCTCGGCTGCCTCGACATCGAGTTCGGGCGGGGGGTATGCGGAACCGCGGCGGCGGAAGGCGCGACGGTAGTCGTTCCCGACGTCGCCGAGTTTCCGGGGCACATCACCTGTGATTCGCGGTCGCAGTCGGAGATCGTGGTCCCGGTGTTCGACGAGGAGCGGCGGCTGATCGCGGTCTTCGACATCGACTCCGACCGCAAGAACGCCTTCGGCCCGGAGGACCAGCGGGGACTGGAGCGGCTGTTGGGCTGGTTCGCGCGCCAGCACTGATCGCGTCACGCCGCGGGGTGCGCGGGCGCGACGCGGCGGCTACATTGCGAAGCGCATCTCATGGAACCGATGTCAGTTACCGGCTACTCCGACCGCATCAATCACGCGCTCGCCTTCGCTGCCAAGCATCACGCGCAGCAGGTGTGGAAGGGGAGCTCGCGCGTCCCCTACTTCACCGGGCCGGCGAACGTCGCCATCATCCTGACCCGCTACGGCCAGGATGACGACACCATCGTCGCCGCCGTGCTCCACGACGTCGTCGCCGACTGCGTGCGCGACGGCCAGACCGCCGAGATGCTCGAGCAGCGCATCGGGGAGAAATTCGGGGCCGGCTCCCTGGCCGCCCTCCTCGCCATCTGCGAGCGCCGGATGGACGACGACGGCGTCGAGATGTCGATGGACGAGCGGAAGGCCGACACGCTCGAGCGCCTCGCCACCGCCGACGAGCGGGCGCGCTGGATCGTCGCGGCGTACACCCTGCACGGGGGGAGCTCGCTGCTGGCCGACGTCAGGCGGACGGCGTATCCCGAGACGGTGTGGGGGCGCTACCCGAGCGGACGTGACGAGGTCGCGAGCTCCTACCGGCGGACGCTCGACCGCCTGACGGCGGTCGGGTTCACGGCGCCGATCATGGAAGAGCTGGCGACGGTCGTCGCGGCGCTCGAGCAGCTCGCCGCCGAAGACACGTCGTCGGCGCCGCGCCTCGCCCGCTGACGACCGCGATCACCAGACGCCGCTGACCTACCGGGACACACTGATGACCACGAAATCGACCGACGTCCGCACGAGCCGCGGCCACGTGACCGCGAACAACAACGCGCAGGGCTGGGGGGTTGCCGCCTTCATCGTCGCCCTCGCGTTAGGCCTCACCTTCGCCGCGCACTACATCCACGAGCGGACGTACCGCTCGCCTAACGATCCGGCGGCGCCGGTCACGACGAGCGAGCACGAGCCGCACGCCTAGGCGCTGGCGGTCGCCGGCTCGGGATAGGTGCGGGCGACGTAGTCCTCGAGCAGCTGGAGGAACTCGGGGACGATGTTGTCCCCCTTGAGCGTCGTCACCAGCGCGCCGTCCACGTAGACGGGAGCCTTCGGCTCCTCGAAGGTGCCGGGAAGGGAGATGCCGATGTTGGCGTGCCTGGACTCCCCCGGTCCGTTCACGACGCAGCCCATGACCGCGACCTTCATCTCGACGACGCCGGGATGACGCTCGCGCCAGACCGGCATCTGCTCGCGGAGGTAGGTCTGGATGTCCTCGGCCATCTTCTGGAAGAAGGTCGAGGTCGTCCGCCCGCAGCCCGGGCACGACGTGACCTGCGGCGTGAAGCTGCGGAGGCCGAGCGACTGGAGAATCTGTTGTGCGACCAGCACTTCCTCCGTCCGGTCGCCGTTAGGCTTCGGAGTGAGCGAGACGCGGATCGTGTCGCCGATCCCCTCGGAGAGCAGGATCGAGAGGCCGGCGGTGCTGGCGATGATCCCCTTGCTCCCGAGCCCGGCCTCGGTCAGGCCGAGGTGGAGCGGATAGTCGCAGCGGCTGCCGAGCCGGCGATAGACGTCGACGAGGTCGTGCACCTGCGAGACCTTCGCCGAGATGATGATCTGGTCGTGGCGAAGCCCCGTCTCCTCGGCGAGGAGCGCCGAGCGCAGCGCGCTCTCGAGCATCGCCTCGATGTAGACGTCGCGCGCGTCGCGCGGGCTGCCGGCCCGCGCGTTCTCGTCCATCATCACGGTCAGCAGATCCTGGTCGAGCGAGCCCCAGTTCACGCCGATGCGAACCGGCTTGCCGTGATCGACCGCCACCTGAACGATGGTCCGGAAGTTCTCGTCGCGCCGCTTGCCGCCGACGTTGCCCGGGTTGATCCGGTACTTCGCGAGCGCGCGGGCGCAGCCCTCGTGGCGCCGGAGAAGCAGGTGCCCGTTGTAGTGAAAGTCGCCGACGATCGGCACGTCGATGCCGTCGTCACGAAGGCGGCTGACGATCTCGGGGACCGCAGCCGCGGCCTCGTCGTTGTTCACCGTGACTCGCACCAGCTGCGAGCCGGCGCGGGCGAGCGCGGCGACCTGCGCCGCGGTCGATCCCGCATCGGCCGTGTCGGTGTTCGTCATCGACTGCACCACGACCGGGTGGGCGGATCCGACGAGGACCCCGCCCACGTTCGCGGTCACCGTCGGCCTGCGTGTTCCAAAAGCCACGACCGTCACTCCATGAAGAAATCCGCGCGCGCACGGCCGGCTCGCCAGCGCAGTAGAAAGGTAGCCGGGCCGCGGCGTCATCGGGATGATGGCGCCGGACGCCTTCCCATCGCAGGCGGTCCGGCCCATGTTGTGCGCGAGACCGACTCACTACCCCGTCCACCCCGCATCGCCCATGGCCGACGACATCGACCGCGAACCCGCTGCTCCTGTTACCCCGGTCCCACCGCCGAGGGGGCGCAAGAACTGGCTTGCGCGCATTCTCGCCGTCCTCATCCTCGGCCCGGCGATCGTCATCGGTCTCTGGGTCGCGATCACCCTGAACTACACGTTCTCGAGCGGTGACCGCGCGGGCTACGTGCAGAAGTTCTCGAAGAAGGGGTGGATCTGTAAGACGTGGGAAGGCGAGCTCGCGATGGCGAACATCCCGGGCGCGATGCCGGAGATCTTCAAGTTCTCGGTTCGGGACGACGCGGTCGCGAGGGAGATCCAGCAGGACATGGGTCGCCGGGTGTCGCTCAGCTACGAGCAGCATCGTGGCGTTCCGACCTCCTGCTTCGGGGAGACGGAGTACTTCATCACCAGCGTCCGGGCGGTCGACGAGAACAACCTGCGTGGCGCGCCGCCGGCTCCCATCCCGCCGCCAACGGTACCGGCCCCCGCGACCACCCCACGCTGACACGGATGGGTTCGACTGCAACATAGTGTGCAGTCTGCTGTTGCCCTTCCAGCCGAAGCTGCTACATTTGACGCCGTGCCACGGTCATGGTGATCGTGCGCACGGTTACAGCCCGCACAATGTGGGCATCGGTATTTCAGGAGCTAGGCAATGCGTACGACTGGCAAGGTGAAGTGGTTCAACGACGCCAAGGGTTTCGGTTTCATCACCCCCGACAACGGCTCGAAGGATTGCTTCGTGCACTACTCGGCGATCCAGGGCAGCGGCTTCAAGACGCTGGCCGAAGGTGATGCGGTCGAATTCGACATCGTCGAAGGGCAGAAGGGTCCGGCGGCGGAGAACGTCACCCGGGCAGGCGCTCGGTAACTCGAGCTTCCCGCTCGATGCCAAACGGGGCACCCTAACGGGTGCCCCGTCGTTCTTTCCGGGGTGGCCGTCCGCGACGACGAGGGACCACGGTCTCCATCGCCTCGAGCAGCCGGCGCTCGATCTCCCGCTCGAGGCGTTCGACGTCGACGGCGAGGGCCAGCGAATCGGCGATCGGCAGCACCACCCGCGGTGTGGAGACCACCGCCCCCGCACCCGCTTGCGCGCCTGACGTTCCATCCGGCGACGGCTCCCCACCGAGTACCGAGATGGCGACCTCGACGCCTCGCCCGACCGGAACGCCGAGCGCCCGGTTCAGGTCCCGCACGATCGCGGCGGTGAGCAGGGCGCGCCTCGACAATCGTCGCGCGACGCCGCGCGCGACATGCTCGGTCCCCGGGACAGAATGCTGCGCAGTGAGGTTGTCGAGCCATTTTCGCTCGACTCCGATCGCAAGTGCTGCTACGGCAATGTCATATACTCTTGCCATAATATTCCTGTAATATTAGGAATTTTATTCGCGGGCCCCGTATCAGCAATATTCCTAGGGTAATAGTAATATTTGTCAGGCGCCAGAGCCTGTTCGCCCAAGCAGCGTTTGCCCAAGCCGAGCTGCGACCGTACATTGGCCGGAATCGCGAGCCCGCCGAGGTACGATCCGATGATGCCGCTGTGAGCACCTACCATCGACGCCGAATGGTCGAGCTGAAGCACGCCTACGACGAGGCGCGGTTCGGCGCCGAGCGGACGCTCAACCTTCGCGCGGTGCTCCCGACCGCCGCCGAGGCGGCGCGGCGGGCGACGGGGTGGCTGCGCGAGCGTCAGGCGAGTGGGGCGGGAGAGGTCCTGATCATCACCGGCCGCGGGAACAGCAGCGAGGCGGGGTTCTCGGTGGTTCGCGAAGCGGTCGCGAAGACCCTCCGCCAGCTCAAGCGGCAGGGGGTGGTCGATGCCATCGCCGAGCATTCCCCCGGCTCCTTCGTCGCGACGCTGGCTCCGATGCGGCGGCTCTGGGAAGGAACGCGGCGCACCGCCGCAGCTCGCACGGACCCGCCGGGAGGCGCGTCGCTCGCCGGCCTCGATCCGGAGACGGGAACCCTCCTCCGCGCCCTCGCCGAGCGCTCGCTCGACGCGTTAGGCGTGAGCCACAGCGAGTCCTTCGTCCAGCGCGAGATGGCGCTGCAGTTCGCCGCGCTGCTGCGCGGGGTGCCGCCCGGAGACGATCGGGACGGCCGCCTGCGCGAGGTGATCAGGCGGGCGCTCGCCGACGACGAGGACCGCCGTTCGCGTTAGGCCGGGGCGGTCCGCCAGGTTGCCGCGCGACTAGCGCGGCCGGGGCCGGCTTCCCGTCTCGTTCGCGCGCTGGATGCTGTCGAGCCGGAGCCGCGCCCGCTCGATGCTGTCGAGGCGGGCGCGTCGCCGCTCGATCTCCTGGCGGATCGAATCACGCTCGGCGACGAGCGACTCGGCGCGCGCAAGGGAGTCGCGCCGGGCGCGGGCCGCAGCGCTGTCCGCGACCGTCCCGACCGGGTTCGCGGGCGCGGCAATCGACTGGCTCGCCGCCGCGTTTCCAGCCGAGGGGGGAGACGAGGGTGGCTCTGCGCCCGGCGTCACCGCTCGCGGCGCCAGGCGCGGAGCCGGCCGCGGGCCTGTGGCCGCGGGGCGAGGCTGTGCCCGTGTCGCGGGGCGGCGCGAAGCGCCAGCCACGGGAGCGATGCCGCCGGCGGAGACTGATTCGCGCACCCCGGCGGAGCGCGACCCAGCCGAGGTGATCGAGTCGGCGCCGCGCCCCGGCGCTGTCGCGGCCGATTCGCGCCGGTGGGCGACCGCGTAGCCAATGGCGACGCCGAGCAGCAACCCGGTGCCGACGATCGCGCCGGCGGCAACGAGCCACGAGCGTTTCCGAAGGAGCGCGAGGCCACCCCCGACCTGCGCGCCAACGAGGGCACCGGCGGCGGCGACGCTCGCCGCGGCCGCGGGGCGTGCGGGGGGTGCCGAATCAGCGTGAGCGACGGCTGCCGGCTCGACGCTCCGGGGCATCGGGCGCTCGGTGTCAGCCGACGACTGCGGGGGCGCGTCGTGAAGGCTGCCCCGAACAGTGTGACGAGGGGCGGGTTCGCGCGGCAGCGACGGCTCCGTGGACACCGGCTTTCCCGGCGGGGGAGTCACTAGCAGCGAATCGGTGACGGCGGGGATCCCCGAGCGTGGCGAGCGCCGGCGTGCGACGTAGGCGCGGGGAAGGATGCGCCCTTCACTGTCGCTCGAAACGGGCACCGCGCCCGGAACCACACGCGGCATGCCGGTCGGGGAACGACGGCGGGGCGAGGCCAACGGAGCCGGGCCCGGTGCGGGCGGGGCCGCGGCGATCGCCGGAAGGCCCGGCGGGGTGAGCCTCGGCCGACGGTTAGGCACGGCCGGGGGTGGGGGCGGCGCGTCGCCTAACGATGCGGCGGGCCCGCTGGCCAGTCGCGGGTCGCTGGCCGCCGCCGGCGCAACCGGTTCGGCGACAAGGTCGGCGGTGCCGCGCGCGGCCATCGGCAACGGAAGCTCGAGCGACAGCGCGCCGCGGTCATCGACGACGGGATATGCCGTGCGCGGTGGCTCGAGTGCGACGATGTTGGGGCGGGCCTCGCTCGGCTCCGTTCCGCGGACGGCCCCGGAGCACACGCAGCCCACGGCCGGCGCAGGATCGATGAGGACGTCCTTGCGCGCCAGCACGAGGTTGGCGAGCTCCGAAGCGAAGTCGCCGCCCTTGATCGTCTCGACGATGAGATGGTCGCGTGACCAGAGCATCTCGGAGGAGGGCAGCCCGCCGGGGACGGAGAGATGCCGTCGCCGGTCCGGAGGGATGACGGACTCGAAGACCTCCGGCTGGGCGGCCGGATCGATCCCCCGGTCGGCGAGCTGCGCGAGCAGCTCTTCCGGGGTGAGCCGGGCATCGATCGCATCGTCGGCCGCGGCCGGGCATCGTCCGGCGTAGGTGATACGCAGGTCGCCCGCCGAGTTGAGGCGGAGGTAGCGCGCGGCGGCTACCGGGGGCGAGACGAGGGAAATCAGGTGTGGCGCCAGGTCGGAGCCGACCCCGAGAACGCGGCGCGCAACGTGCGGACACGCGCAGTGAATTGCGGGGCGGGGGGTGCGGCCGCTCAGCGCATCGAGCGTCGCACCAGCAACGAGCTCGTCGCCCCAGCTGGCGGGGATGACAGCGCGGAAGCCGGCGGCAAGGCAGGCATGCGCGAGCTGGACGGGGGTAGCGGGTCGCGCGGCCAGCAGCGCGTCGTTGCCGAGGATCACCACGGCCGGCGCGCTCGAAGCGCGGAAGTCTGCGAGTGGTGGCAACGGCGACACGCGTGAGTCTGCTTCAAAGCGAGGACGCCCGCAAGGAAGCGAAAATCATGCGCGAAGTCCAGAGCGGCCCGGACATTGCAAAAAGTTGCGGGGTTGATCCACTTACAAGGGGCGGGGATGGTCGAAGCAGTAGTCGCGCGCAACCCGGGCCGGCTGTCGGCTGAGGAGCGCGCCTCCATCGCGGCGTACGCAGCGCGGGCCACCTGGCCCAGTGGCTTCGTGATCTACCAGCGTGGGGCGTCGGCCGACGGCATCTTCGTGGTGCTGCGCGGGCGCGTTGTGCTGCGAAGCCGAGTGCGCGCCGGACGAGGATTCGTTCCAGGGATCTCATGCCCCGGCGAGACCTTCGGCGCGGAGGGGCTCTCGCAGAACGCGCGCTACGCCACCGACGCGCGCGCCGATGAGGAAACGGAGACGCTCCATCTGAGCGGCGCGCGGTTCCGGGCCTTTGTGCGGGAGCAGCCGCAGCACGCACTCGCCCTGATCAGCCAGGTGATGTGCGAGCGCGCCGGGCTTCTCGATCGGCTCCGTGAGCTGACGACGTTGAGCGTCGAGCAACGGCTCGTTTCGACTCTCCTCCGGCTCGCCAGCAGCGAGGGGTTCGCGGCGCCGGACGGATCGCTGGTGCTCGATGCCTCACGCTACCGTCTCCTCTGCGAGATGGTCGGTGCGACGCGCGAGTCGGTATCGCTGGTGCTCGCGAAGCTGGTCGGCGAAGGATTGGCGACGCGGGACGGCGCGGTCGTGACTGTCGAGCCGCCTGCGCGGCTCGCGTCGAAGCTCGACCAGAGCTGGATCGACGGCGAGATGATGCTTCACCTGAACGGAGCGCAGGACCGGGAGCGGCGCGCGCTCACCTGAGCGTCTATATATTTCCGCTTCGCTCCTTCGAGAGGCTCCGACGATGGCGAACGGCGCGGTGCCAGGCGACTCCGACCGCGAGGCGCAACAGGATGATCCCGGGGCTCCGCTCGCGGAGCTGACTCCACGGGAGCTGGCCGAGCTGCTGGGGCGCGGTGGTGCCCCATTCCTCCTCGATGTCCGTGAACCGCATGAGCACGCGTACGCGCGAATCGGCGGGTCGACGCTGATTCCTCTCGCGACGCTGCACGGGGCGATCGATACGCTGCCGAGGGAGCGCGACGTCATCGTCTACTGTCATCACGGGATTCGGAGCGCGCACGCGGTCGAGATGCTGCGGGGCGCCGGTGTTCGCGCGCGCAACCTGTCCGGCGGGATCGACCGCTGGAGCACCGAGGTCGACCCATCGGTCCGACGTTACTGATCGCGGTCCCGGTCGCGTTCGGGGTACTTCTCTGGCAGGGCCGGCGGTCGGCGCGTGCGCTGGCGGGCGAGGTAGCCGCGCGGCTGAGGGTCGGCGCGGACGGGATCATCGAGGGGGCGGGTCCGATCGCGCGTGAGGCGGCCGGAGGGCGGGCGGTGCTCCTGCTGCACGGCTTCGGCGATACTCCGCAGACGCTGCATTACGTCGCCGACGCCCTGCAGGCGGCGGGGTACACGGTGCGCGCGCCGCTCCTCCCGGGGCATGGCCGGACGCTGGCGGAGTTCGGCGCGACGCGCGCGAAGGAATGGATCGCCGCCGCCCGCGACGCCTACGCGGAGCTGTCGGCCACCTTCGGGCCATCGCCGGTGGTCGGGCTGTCGATGGGCGGCGCGTTAGGCATCGTGCTCGCGGCGGAGACCCCGACGATGCCGGCGCTGGCGCTGGTCGCGCCCTACGTCAGCATCCCGCGGCGCGCGCGATTCGTCGCCCGGTTCCATCCGCTCTGGGAGCTCGTCACGCCGTACTTCCGCTCGGGGGGCGAGCGGTCGATCCTCGATCCGGCGGAACGCGCGAAGGCGCTCGGCTACGGGGTCCTGACCCCGCGGTTGCTCTTCGAGCTGTCGCGAGTGGTGCGCCGCGTCCAGGTCTCGCTTCCGCGCGTGCGCGTGCCGACGCTGGTGATCCACGGGCGGAACGACGAGCGAATCCCGCCCGAGGCGGCGGCGCGGGAATACGCACGGCTCGGCGCGCCGGAAAAGGAGCTCGTCTGGATGGACCAGGGCGGGCACGTGCTGACCGTCGATTACGGACGGGCGCGAGTCATCGAGCTGATTCTCGACTGGCTGGCGCGGCATCCGGTGCGGAGCGACGCGGGGGTCACGGCCCATCGCCAGGCCGGCGCCAGCCGGCGCGAATGAGGAACGACGAGGGCGCGCCGTCCGGCGCGCCCTCGTCGTTCCCTCGGCCTGCGACACGAGCGCTAGAAGCGATCCTGCACGCGCTCGACGACCGTTCCCATGGTGTCCTTGACGACGCCCGCGGCATCAGCGGCCTGCTGAAGCACCGCTCCACCGACGCGCTTCACGCGCTCCATCGGGGACTGCGAACGCGAGGACCGGCTGCTCCCCGCGGAGGACTTGCGCGCCGAAGTCTTGCGCCCCGAGGACGACTTGCGAGGAGAGGACTTCTTCGCCGCACCGGCGGAACGTGTGCTCGGGCGCTTGCTGCTGCTCTTCTTCGCGGCGCCGCGGGCGGTGGGACGACGAGTGGACGACTTTTTCGCGCTGCTCTTCTTCGCGCCGCTACCGCGCTTGGCGCCGCGCTTCGCCGCGCCCTTCCTGGCACCGCTACGCTTTGCGCCTGCACGCTTGCCGCCGCCGGACCGCTTGGCGCCGCCGCGTGACGACTTGGCTCGTGTTGCCATTGTTGTCTGTCCTCGTGAGGGTTGTAACGGGCGCAACCGCAATTTCCGCGCACAAGCGGAATGGTGAACGCGACGAAGGTCGGGGTGGCGCATCGCGTGCCGCTCGCCGGCCGTGCGCAAGCGACGAGCGACCGCCCGTCCGGATGGCGCGCGCGCACCCCCGCGGTGAGGCGCGCGCATCCCTCGACGACGAGGGGCGGGCAGGCGAGCCGGTGATCAGGACCGGGGGTCTCCGGGCCGTCGCGTTAGGCGGGACCGCCGTTCAGCGATCGTGCCGCAACCGGTCCCGCCACAGGCCCACGCCATCGCGGGACACGCCGGTGCGTCGCATCCGCGAAGTGCACAGAAACACGACAGTCACCGGCGGCAAGATGGAAATCACCGGGATCGAGGGGTCCAGGCCCGAATCGCCTCTACTCGGGCCATCATAGCTCGTACATGGCCCTGACGGCCGCGGGCTACCGACCGGCGCGTCACTCCCCCACGCGAGAAGCACCTGGTCCACCTCATCCGGGCTGGTCGGCCAGTCGCCAGGCGTCGACCAGCTCGCTGAGCGGGGCGACCGGCGGGTCGGGGAAGTCGTCCGGCACCTCCGTGCGACGGAAGCGCCCGTCGTCGGCGAAGAACAGCAGGTAGAGCCGGCGCTCCCCGCTGTCGCGGCGTGTCCGGATCCGAACCATCTCGTGACGACGGACGACGCGCCACCACGTGCCATCCGGCATCTCGACCCGGCGCGCATCGGGAGGGGGTCCTGTCATCGTCGGAGGCGTCGCATGGCGCAGCATGACGGGAGCCGGAAGGTGCACGCAACGGAAGCGAGCATGCGGCGGGGCGGTCACGATCGTATATTCCCGCCCGTTCCTTCGCCAGTTCGCCACTCGAGGAGACCATGACGAAACTCACGACGTTCATGCTGGCCGCAACGTTGGCGGCATGCAGCACAAGGACGAGCCGCGAGGCCGACACCACCGCGCATCCGCCGGCCGATCCCGACGTCGCGGTCCAGGGGGGCGGGATCCCCGCCGGGTACACCGCGATCACCGACGACACGACCGCTCAGATCAGCAACGTGCGCTACGTGACCCATGCGGGGAACTGGGAGATCACGACCGGGCCGGCGCACATCATCTTCGCGCCGAAGGACACGGCGAGCGGTGTGTACACCGCGACCGCGAGCTTCGCGCAGATGGAGGCCCCCCGGCACCCGGAGGGTTACGGGCTGTTCATCGGCGGGCGCGACCTCGAGTCGCCGAATCGCGCGTACACCTATTTCCTGGTGCGCGGCAACGGGCAGTTCCTCGTGAAGAGCCGTGCCGGTGCGAAGACGAGCGATGTCCTGGCGTGGCGGGCCGACCCCGCGGTCGCGAAGGCGGACAGCACCGGGCGGGCGACCTACCGGCTGTCGATTCGCGTCGGCGCCGATTCGGTGCGCTTCATGGTCGACGACAAGCAGGTGGGGGCGGTGAAGGCGGGAACGATCGCGACCAGCGGCGTCGCGGGGCTTCGCGTCAACCACAACCTCCACGTCACGACCTCGCCCGTCGCGATCGCGCGATAGCGAGCGCCAGTACGCCGTCAGGCAGGGCGGGGCGGTCGCGGCGGGAGGCGCCGCGTCCGCTCAGCACCGAGTATCCAGCATCGATCAGCGGGAAGCTGGTGAGCCGTCCAGGCGTCGCGTGCGCGCCTGGGCGGTTCGTCCATCGGCTCGTCGGTGAGGCGGAAGGTCCCCCAGTGCGTCGCGAGCAGCGCCGGTGCGTCGGCGCCCGCGCCGGTGCCGAGATCGATCGCCGCGCAGACCGCTTCCTCGGCGTTCATGTGCACGGGTCTCATGAACCATCGCGGCTCGTAGGCACCGATCGGGAGGAGAGCGAGATCGAATGGGCCGAGGCGGCGGCCGATCTCGGCGAATTCCGGATGGTAGCCGGTGTCGCCGCCGAAGAGGACGCGCCACCCGCCGGCGGCGATGGCGAAACCCGCCCAGAGAGTGCTGTCGCGATTGGCGAGCGAGCGTCCGCTGAAGTGCTGCGCGGGGACCGCGGTGACGACGGTGTCGGCGGCATGGGTCGACTGCCACCAATCGAGCTCGGCGACCTGCGAGACCCCGAGGCGGGTGAGCAGCCCGCCGACGCCGAGGGGCGCGACCCAGCGTGCCGCCGGGTGCGCGGTCGCGAGCGCGCGCACGGTCGGCGCGTCGAGGTGATCGTAATGGTCGTGCGAGAGGACCACGACATCGATCGGCGGGAGCGACGCGAGCGAAACCGCCGGCGGGACGAGGCGTCGCGGCCCCGCCCAGGAGACGGGTGAGGCGCGCTCGCTCCAGATCGGATCGGTGAGCACGTTCATCGCGCCGATCTGCAGGAGCACCGTCGAGTGGCCGATCCACGTGGCGCGAAGCGAAGCGTCGCCCTGTCGCGGATGCACGATGGCGTGGGGGCCGAGGGCGAGCACCGAGCGCTCGACGGCCCGTTCGCCGCGGGCACGCCTAACGGCGCGGCCGGCGGCCCAGCGGAGGACGGCGCCAAATCCCTTCGGCCGGGCGCCTGGCCATGGATTGCGGTACCCACCGCCTGGTGCGTGGTGCTCGTTCATGGGCGAATCGGGGGGGCAGGGCGCGATTCCGCGCCGGGATGGTCGATCGGGTGGCGCGAAGCTCGATCGCTCGCATCGGCGAGCACGGTCCCGTCATTCCAGTAACATGCCAGCGAAGGATGTTCCGGGAGCTCGCGCGCCGGAGTTTCCCCGGGGCTCGACCGGATCGGTACCGCGGCGGCCGGCACCCGGATCGCGATCGTCTCACTCGACGCCGGGACCGTCGCGACGCTGTCGCTGGACCGGGCTGACGGGAGGCGCTGACGGGAGGCGCTGACGGGAGGCGCTGACGGGAGGCGCTGACGGGAGG
>DASZNJ010000171.1:0-16392 GCA_035551575.1 Gemmatimonadaceae bacterium | reverse complement strand
CCCGCGCCGGGCGCGTCGTCCGCGGCTCGGTCACGCAGCTCGAGGGGAGCTCGCTCCGCGCCGACGCGGCGGTGATCGACGTCGGCACGGCGCAGGCCGGGCGGGCACTCAACGCGGACTTCAGCCTCGACGCGCTGTTCGACGCCGAGAAGCGCATCGTTTTCGGTGTCTTCGACGAGATGGGCATCACCCTCACGCCAGCCGAGCGGGCGGCGATCGACCAGCGCCCGACGCGCTCGATCGCCGCGTTCCTGGCTTACAGCGGGGGGCTCGCCGCCGAGGACTCGGGTCGCTTCGACCTCGCGGCGCGACTGTTCAGCGAAGCGGCGCGGATCGACCCGGGATTCGGCGCGGCGCGGAGTGGCGCGGCGCGCGCGGCGGCGACGGCGAGCGGGCAATCGGTGACACCGGCGACGGTGCAGGCATCGCTCGCCGGCACCGCCGAGGGGGCAATCGTCGCAGCGGCGGAGAACGGGGAGGCCGGGGAGGCCGGCGACGCCAGCCGGCTCGCCTCCACGTTAGGCGCGGCCCGCGACGACCTGAACCCCTCCCCCGCCGCCGAGGCGGCCGCGGCGGCGGCTGCGCCGCCGACGAAGGACCCGGTCGGAATCGCGACGGGCGCCGGCGACGTCACCCTCAACACGGCCGTCGTCCGCATCAAGGTCGGCCTCCCGCAGCTCCCATGACCGGCACTTCCATGCGGCCCCGTCTCGTTCTCGCGCTGGCTCTCGCTGCCGCGTCAGGCACGCCGGCCCGGGCCCTCGCGGCGGCGCAGGACGCCGGCGTGCTCGCGACGCGCGCCGCAGTCGAGATGGTGAGCTACACGCTGAAGGCGGACAGCAGCGAGAAGACCATCTCGCAGCTCGTGACGCCGATAGCGGTCGCCGTCCCGATCGGCGAGCGATTCTCCTTCGACCTCGCGACCGCGTATGCGCACTCGAGGGTCGAGATGAAGGGAGCGGCCGCGCGGCCGAGCACGATCTACGGGCTGACCGACACCCAGCTGCGCGGGAGCTACGTCTTCGGCCAGGACGCGGTCGTGCTGACGGCGGGTGTCAGCCTTCCCACCGGCCAGAGCACGGCCAACGCGAGGCAGTTTGCCGCGGCGCAGAACATCTCGAACGACTTCCTGCTCTTCCCGATCGGGACGATGGGCGCCGGCTTCGGTGCGACAGGCGGGATCGCAATGGCGCGTTCCATCGGCGCCTGGAACGTCGGGCTCGGGGGGAGCTACCGCCACTCGGCCGACTTCGCCCCGTTCGAGTACAACGACGGGCAGAAGGCACACTACCAGCCGGGGAACGAGCTGCGCGCGCGGATCGGCGTCGACCGGAGCTTCGGCGCGTCGAGCGCGATGCTGGGCGCGACGTACTCGAGCTTCGGCGACGACAAGTCGGCGGGTGCGACGTTCAATACGGGTAACCGGTTGGTGTTCCAGGGTGCGTATGCAACCATGGTGCGCCGTGTCGGCTACGCGTTGAACGCGTGGAACCTGACGCGGACGCATGGGACGCGCGCCGATGGCCGGCCGGCGCCGTTCGAGAACATCACCAACGTGCGGCTGAGCGGGAGCTACGCGGCGGGTGGCGTCACGCTCGAGCCGATGCTCGAGGCGCGGCACCTCGCCCGCGGGGCGGTGGCGGCGGGCACGCCTGCGGCTGCGGAGCCGAGGGGGAGCGGCCAGATGGAGACCGCCGGGGTGCGGGCGCGGTGGAAGGTCGGGGGATTCCAGGTCGCGCCGGGTGCGGCGTTCTCCACCGGCAAGCTGTTGACCGAGGATCTCACTGGGTGGCACGCGACGGTGGCGATCAGGTTCGTGCCGTAGCGCCGCGACAGGAACGGGGGGGAGAGGGGGCTGGACGCGAAATGCGTTTCGCCCCGTTTTCGTCTTCCCCGGGGTAATCGGGTCGCCTGACGGGTTAGCTCGCGATTTGACATGGTGAGCCGGACCCGTCGAAGGGTATGAGCAGCGTCCGCAGCCCGGCCCACGGTCCGCTCCTGCCTAACGATGCCGGCAAGTCCGTTACCCGGACCAAGGGAGGGCCATCATGAGCGCACGCACGGAGTTACTCACCCTCGTCGTCGTGGCAACAGCCGTCGCGCCCTGCGGCATCCCGGACCTGGTCGCCGCTGCTCCATTCGAGGCCGAGGTCAGCGGGATGGCCGCTCCTGGACGGTCCGCGGTCAGTGGACAACCAACTGCACGACGGACGCATCGCAGCCACTCGGCCTCTCCTGTGGCGGGGTCATGAACGGTCGCGGAAGCGGCGGGTTGGAAAGGTGTCGACTTCCATTTCGACTGGGGCCGGGGCTGGTTCCCCTTCAACTCCACCGGGACGGCATTGTGCACCAGTGCGAGTCCCAGCAACTGAACGACAATTTCAAGCATCACCACGGATCGCAGCGGGTCGTTCCAGGTGGCGGGCTGGCTCCTCGTGGCCGACCGAGGCACGATCCGCTGTGATGCTTTTGACGGCGATGACGAGAGATCTGCCACCGATCGGAGGAGAATTCCGGGCCCCGGTTGCCCTGGCGTCGGGAGCCGGGTCAGCACTTCGCGCCTGATCAGCACCAACGGTTGAACTGCAATTTCGCGGATGACGCGGATTACGCGGGTACTCCCGCAGTCGCCCCCGCGGAGCGCCGCACACCACCGGGCGATCGGCGTCAGCCGCGAAATCCGTGCATTCGCGGCGAACGGACTGGCGCGGTAGTCTCCGGGGTTTGATGCCTTTCCGTAACAGCAGCTGCATTCTTGCCATCGAGAACTGCCGCGAAAGCCGGGATCGGAGCGCAGGCCCGGAACAGATCGGTGGCGCGGGCCGGTGGTTTCCCACCCCCGCGGGCGCGCCGTATATTCCCGGGAGTATTCTCGACGCCGCTGTCCGCGCTGCGAGATGCAGTCGACCGACGGGAAAGACCAGGGAGCACGGGTGCCATGGCTGGCCACAGTAAATGGAAGCAGATCAAGCACTACAAGGCCGCGACCGACAAGAAGCGCGGCGCGCTGTTCACGAAGCTGATCCGCGAGATCACGGTCGCGGCGAAGGCCGGCGGGGGCGATCCGGGGGGCAACGCGCGACTGCGGACGGCGATCGACGCGGCAAAGGCGAACTCGATGCCGAAGGACAACATCGAGCGCGCGATCAAGAAGGGGACGGGTGAGCTCGAGGGCGAGACCTACACCGAGGTCACCTACGAGGGATACGGTCCGGCCGGTGTCGCGATCATCGTCGACGCGGTCACCGACAACCCGACGCGCACCGTCGCCGACGTCCGGCACAAGTTCTCGCGCCTCGGCGGCAACATGGGCGCGACGAACTCGGTCGGCTGGATGTTCGAGAAGAAGGGGCAGATCATCGTCAACGGCGCGGGGATCGACGAGGACAGCGCGATGGAGGCGGCGCTCGAGGCGGGCGCCGAGGACCTCCGCCGCGAGGACGAGGTCTACGTCGTGACGACGCTGCCTAACGACCTGCACGCGGTTCGCACCGCGCTCGAGGCGAAGAAGCTGAAGATCGAGGACGCCGAGATCGCGATGCTGCCGAAGAACACCGTCAAGGTCGAGGGGAAGGACGCCGAGACGGTGCTGAAGCTGATCGAGGCGCTCGAGGAGCTCGACGACGTGCAGAAGGTCTGGGCCAACTTCGACATCGACGTCGCCGACATGGCGGGGGCGTAAGCCTCCGTGCTGGTGCTCGGCGTCGACCCGGGGACGGCGACCACCGGCTACGGCGTGGTGCGCGCCGTGCGCCCGGGCGAGGCCGCGCTGGTCGAGTGCGGGGTGATCCGGACGAAGGCGCGTGATCCACTGGCGTCGCGGCTGAAGGAGATCCACGACGGGATCGAGGAGCTCATCGCGCGGCACGAGCCGACGGTGCTGAGCGTCGAGGCGGTGTTCTACGCCAAGAACGTGCGGACGACGGTGGTGCTCGGCCATGCGCGCGGGGTGATCCTGCTCGCCGGGGCGCAGCGCGGGGTGCACGTGCACGAGATCCCCCCGGCGGAGATCAAGAAGGCGGTCGCCGGCACCGGCGCGGCGACGAAGGAGCAGGTGCAGTTCATGCTCACCCGGCTGCTCCGGTTGAAGAGCATCCCGACACCGTCGGACGCCGCCGACGGCGTCGCCGCCGCCCTCGCCTACTGCATGGGCGCGCACCTGACGGGGATCGGCGCGCACGCACCGCCTCCCCCGACGCGCAATCTGACCATGGGCAGGAGAGGAGCGTGATCGTTCAGGTACAGGGACGCGTCGTCGCCAAGGATCTCGACCGCGTCGAGGTCATGACGGCGAGCGGCGTCTGCTACGAGCTGCTGATTCCCCTCAACGTCTACGAGAGCGTCGGCCGGGTCGGCGACGAAGCCACGCTGTGGACGTCGCTGGTGGTCCGCGAGGACGCCTGGCTGCTCTACGGCTTCTCGAGCGCATACGAGCGGCGGATCTTCAACAAGGTGCTCGGCGCGAAGGGGGTCGGCCCGTCGCTCGCGCTAGGCATGCTGTCGACGCTGACCGCCGAGCGGCTGGTGCGGGCGATCCGCGAGAAGGACATCGCGACGCTGCAGAGCGTCCCGCGGGTCGGGCGAAAGAAGGCCGAGCAGATGATCCTCGACCTGGCGGACAAGCTCGACGACGCGCTGCAGGCGAGCGACGTCGCCGGCGCGCCGAAGCCGGCGGGCACCGGTGTGGACGACGCGATCCGCGCCCTCGTGTCGTTAGGCTACACGAACGCCGACGCCGAGAAGGCGGTCCGGGCGGCACTCGATGGCGGGAAGAAGGGAATGTCGGCGCCGGAGCTGATCCGGGCGGCGCTGGCGAAGATCGGGGGACGATGAACGGCAGGGGCCAGGTGTCAGGGGCCAGGTGTGAGGGGCTGCGCGCACCGCCGCCGTGCCTGACACCTGGCACCTGACACCCACTTCCAAGGTCAGAGACGAAAGATGAAGCCAGCAAGCCGCACCTCGACGTTTACCGAGTCCGTCATCCGCGAGATGACGCGCGTCGCGCAGCAGTACGAGGCGATCAATCTCGCGCAGGGGTTTCCGGACTTCCCGATGCCGGCGCCGATGAAGGATGCGGCGTGCGCGGCGATTCACGGGGACGTGAACCAGTACGCGATCACGTGGGGCGCGCCGGCGCTGCGGCTGGCGATCGCGCAGCGATATCGGCGGATGCACGAGCTGGACGTCGATCCGGACGCCGAGATCACGGTGACCTGCGGCGCGACAGAGGGGATGGCGGCTGCGTTCATGGCGCTGATCGACCCCGGCGACGAGGTGATCATCTTCGAGCCGTTCTACGAGAATTACGGTCCGGACTGTCTTCTCGCCGGGGCCGTCCCGAAGTACGTGCCCCTCGAGCGGCCGCACTGGCACATCGACCCCGAGCGGCTGCGCGCGGCGTTCACGAAGAAGACGAAGGCGATCGTCATCAACACCCCGCACAACCCGACCGGGCGGGTGCTGACGCGCGACGAGATGACGTTGATCGCCGAGCTGTGCGTCGAGCACGACGTCTGGGCGATCACCGACGAGGTGTACGAGCACATTCGTTACGCTGGCAATCATCACCCGATGGCGACGTGGCCGGGGATGCGCGAGCGGACGATCACCGTGTCGAGCCTGTCGAAGACCTTCAGCTGCACGGGCTGGCGCATCGGCTACGTGATCGCGCCGCCGAAAGAGACGCAAGCGATCCGGAAGGTCCACGACTTCCTCACGGTCGGCGCCCCTGCCCCGCTCCAGACCGCGGCAGCGGTCGGACTCGCCTTCGACGCCGACTACTACAACCACATGGCGCTCGACTACCGGGCGCGGCGCGACGTGATGGTCTCGGCGCTCGCCGACGCGGGGTTCATCTTCTGCGTCCCCGAGGGAGCGTACTACGTGCTCGCCGACTTCTCAGCGCTGTCGTCGAAGTCGGACCGGGTGTTCTCGCAGTGGATGGCGAAGGAGATCGGCGTGGTGCCGGTGCCGGGGTCGAGCTTCTACCACGAGAAGGCACTCGGGCGGGGGCTGGTACGATTCGCCTTCTGCAAAAAACTCGAGACGCTCGAAGAAGCGTCGTACCGGCTCCGCAACATGCGCGCGCGGGTGTAGCGCGCCTTTCCTAACGGCGGTGTGACGGCGGTGCGAAGCGGACGAGGATCGGGGTTGGCTCCCCGGGCTTCGCCCGATGGTCGCTGCACCCCGACCCTCGTCCGCTTCTTTGGGGAACTGCACACCGCCGTCGCTCCTGCGCCGTAGGTTCGCGCGAACAATCACGTGTACCGCCGGCAAGCCGCTGCATTCTCGCTCCCGCGCGGGACGGAGGCGGGATCCGAGGGAGGGGCGAGAGCCCGGGTGCAGCGACCATCCGACGAAGTCGGGGGAGCCAACCCGGGCTCTCGCCCCGACCGCGCCCGCGCATCATCCGCGCGGGACGCGGTCGTGCCTAACGGGCGCCGAAGGTCACGCCTAACGCGACGGCGGGGGAGCGGCCGTTGGTGGTGTGGCGGTCCTGGCCGCTCACGGTGAGGTTCACCGGGCCGACCTCGACGCCGAGACCGCCGGCGAGGGCCCAGCCGTCGGCGGCGGTCGAGACGCCGACGCGGAGCGGGACGAACGGGATCGCCCGCAGCTCGGCCCCGATGCCGGTGTGGGTGCGCTCGGCGAGGCGCGTGCCGTCGCCGAGCTCGTGCCGCAGGTCGGCGGTGACGACGAGGGCGCGCGTCGCCTGGAAGGCGACGCCGGCGGCGAGGGCGGGCTTGTAGCGCTGGGCGCTCAGCCAGTCACGCATCGCCGGCGGCGCGGAGTCGAGCGGCAGCGCGGTCCCCGACTCGCTGTAGCTCGTGTCGGCGCCGTAGTAGCCGTTGATCGGCTTGTAGAAGAAGCTGCTCGCATCCCACTTGAAAGTGTTGACGATGTTCTGGAGCGCGAGGCCGGCGGTGAGCGGACCGCTCTGCCAGGCGCCGCCGACGTCGAGACCGAAGCCGGTGCCATGGTTCGCCGAGGAGTTCGCGCCGGTGTCCGACATGATCATCGGGAAGCGGACGTTGATCACCGCCGCGTTGGCAGCGAGATACGAGCCGCCATCTTCCCCGTGCACGAGCGCGTTGCCGGTGATGTACTTCGCCGTCGCGCCGACCGAGAGGCGGCCGATGCCGAGTTCGAGCGGCCGGCCATAGGAGATCGCGGCGGTCGTCGTCACCGCGCCGGTGACGTGCGCGCCGGCGAGGTTCATCGCCCGCGGGCTGCCGGTGCGTCCAGCGTTCCCGTAGAGGAGGAGCTCCATCGCGTCGGGCGCGAGGTTGGCGTCGCCGGATACGGCGCTCGACAGCTGCATCGCGAAACGGCCGACACTCGCCGCGACGAACGTGACGCCGCCGCCGAGCTGACCCTGCTCACCGCCCTGGTCCTCGATGCGCGCCATCCAGGCATCGCGCACCTCGTTGGGGAGGGCTACGCCCTGGTAGCGGGCGACATCGCTCGTGCTGATCGGGCCAAGGTCACTGCTCCCGCGCAGCCCGAGCAGCGCCAGCGAGAAGCGCGGGTTGCCCGACAGCCCGAGGTTGGCCGGGTTCCAGGCGACAGCGCCGAAGCCGCGGGCGAGCGCGGTGTAGTTGTCGCCCATGCCTAACGCTGCCGGGCTCGCGCTCGGCAGCTGTGCGCCGGCGGCGGCCGCGGAGAACACGCTGGCGGCGATGACGCCGGCGACCGTGTGCGAGCGGTTGTTCAGGCGGGTCATCGTCAGTTCCCTCCGGTGACGATGGTCGCCTCGACCAGCGTCGTGATCGCCATCCGCTCGACCGGCGTGACAGTCACCGCGCCGTTCGGCGAGGAGATGCTGCCGCTGAGCGTGATCGCGACGTCCTTCTGGCCGACGAGCGAGTTGATCTCATTGCTGGTCAGCCCGAGCCGGATCGTCGACGGCGCCGAGCCGGCGCCACCGACGTTCAGGGTGAAGCCCTTGACGACGTGCGCGCCATCTGGCGCCTGGAGCTCGAGCGAGAGCGAGCCGCCGACCGCGAACGGGTTGGTGATACCGAGGATGACGGCACCCCCGGCAATCTTCCCCGCGTTCGCCTTGTCGAGACTGGAGAGGTCGACGGTGCCGTGCTGCGGGGTGAAGGTGGTCGTCGGGACGTTCACCGCGACCTGGCTGATCCGGATGTCGTGCGCCGACGCGGCGACCGAGAACTGCTCGCTCGTGTTGATAGTGACCGAGTCGCCCGCGGGGGAGAACAGCGTCGCGGTCACCGTCACCGGACCGTTGAGGTGGATCGGCGCGCTCTGCGACGCGATGAATTGGATCGCGCGGCTGATCGTCCCGCCGCTGGGGAGCGCGAGCGACGCGCCATCGATCGAGTCGCGCGCCATCACCGTCGATCCCGAGTTGACGAGGACGCGCATCCACCCGCGCGTCGGACCGGGGTTCAGCGGATCGAAGCCGAAGCCGTTGCTCAGCGTGTAGTCGATCGAGCCGCCGATGATGTCGGCCGTGACGACGTCCGTGGGGAGGTTGACCGTGGCCGAGTCGGCGAGCGTGAACTCCGGCTTCGGGATGCGCTGCCCGGCCGCTGCCGCGCACGCATAGCAGGTCTCGCCGAGGGTGGTGCTGGTGGCCGCCTGGGGGAGGCCGAAGGAGAAGGCCTTCGTCCCTGCGCTGACGTCGACGATCGTGACGGAGGCGGGGAGCAGGCTGGCGACCGTGACTTCGGAGCTGTCGGCCGGGACCTGCCAGACGGTATTCCAGATGGGGAGGTCGGTCGGGACCTGGCAGCCGAGCGCGACGAAGGCGCAACCGGCGAGGACCGCGAGGCGGGCCGTCGTGCGGGGGATGTTATGCATCATCGTGAGACCGGGGGATAGCTGCAGCGCGGTGCTCGGCGCGGCGGGATACTCTGCATGACGGCCGACGGGAAGCGGGCGCAACTTCGTGCGGAGGGTCACGGGTTCGCGGGGTTGAACCACCGAGAACCGCCGCGAGGGTGAGGGTCGAAATGGCGCGGTCGAACGGCAGGTGAAACCACAGGGAACTGCCACGTGGGTTAGGGTCGGGATGGCGGGCTGAAATTGCTTTTGGGACGAACAGGGCGAGTCCATCGCGCCCGACGCGGCAAACGCCGGTGGCCCGCGCGCGATCGCGAGCCGATGAATGCCAAGGCGGTTCTCTGTGGTTCAATCCGTAGAGGTCTGGATGACGAGGAGCGTTCTTCGGCGAGGCCTTTCACCCTCGCGGCGACGTTGTTTTCGGTGTATATTCGGGAGTCTACTTTCATGAACCCGGGACGACGAGCGGTAGGATTCTCGCAGCGCGTGGTCCCGGGTTCCCCGCGCATGTACTATGGAGCGATGACGCGCGCCGAGATCACCACACCTGAAGTCATTGCCGACGAGTCCGTCGTCGAGCTGTCGCTGCGCCCTCAGCGCCTGGCCGAGTTCATCGGCCAGGAGAAGGTGAAGGAGAGCCTGCGCATCTACATCGAAGCGGCGCTGGCGCGGCGTGAGCCGCTCGACCACACGCTCTTCTTCGGTCCCCCCGGACTTGGCAAGACGACGCTGGCCGAGCTGATCGCGCGCGAGCTCTCGGTGAACATCCGCACGACGTCGGGCCCCGCGCTCGAGAAGCCGGGTGATCTCGTCGGAACGCTGACGAACATGCGCGAGGGGGACATCCTCTTCATCGACGAGATCCATCGGCTGCGCCCGATCATCGAGGAGTTCCTCTATCCGGCGATGGAGGACTACAAGATCGACATCCGCCTGAGCGAGGGGCCGAAGGCGCAGACGATCACGATGCCGATCGAGAAGTTCACCCTGATCGGAGCGACGACACGGTACGGGATGCTGACCGCGCCGATGCGCGCGCGATTCGGGATCGTCGAGCGGCTCAACTACTATCCCGTCGAGTCGCTGCAGGAGATCGTGAAGCGGTCGGCCGAAGTCGTGGGCGTGACGATCGACGAGGGTGGCGCGCTGGAGATCGCCCGGCGCTCGCGCGGGACGCCGCGCGTGACCAACCGGCTGCTTCGCCGCATTCGCGACTATGCGCAGGTGCGGGCGAACGGGGTGATCACCCTCGGCGTCGCGCAACAGGCGCTGTCGATGCTCGACGTCGACGAGTTCGGGCTCGACGACATGGATGCGCGCATCCTCAAGACGATCATCGAAAAGTTCGACGGCGGCCCGGTCGGCGTGACGACGATCGCCGCGGCGACGGGCGAGGACGCGAGCACGATCGAGGAGGTGTACGAGCCCTTCCTCGTGCAGAACGGCTTCCTCCAGCGGACCCCGCGCGGGCGGATGGCGACGGCGCAGGCGTACCGGCATTTCGGGTACACGCCGCCGGCGCAGCATCCGCAGCAGACGCTGTTCTGAGGGGCAGGGTTCGGGTGCCGGGGTTTCGCCGGTCAGGGGCGATGCACCTTTCGAAAGCCCTGAGCCCTGACATCTGACACCCTCTAATTTTCCGCGATGGACTCCGCCTTCCCCACCCGGATCAAGATCTGCTGCATGGCGAGCATCGCCGAGGCGGCGCTCGCGCTCGAGGCAGGAGCGGACGCGTTAGGCTTCGTGATGCGGATGCCGAGCGGGCCCGGGCCGATCGCCGAGGAGCTCGCGCGCGAGATCATCGCGACGGTGCCTGACGGGGTGCCGACCCTCATGCTGACGAGCGAGATCGAGGCGAAGGCGATAATCGCCCAGCTGCGGGCGACCGGCGCGAACACGGTGCAGATCGTCGACTACGTGACACCGGGAACGCGACAGCGGCTCCGCGACGCAATGCCCGCGCTGCGAATCGTCCAAGTGGTCCACGTCACCGGTCCCGAGTCGGTGGACGAGGCCTGCATCGCGGCGCGGACGAGCGACATGATCCTCCTCGACTCCGGCAACCGGTCGGCGAAGGTCAAGGAGCTCGGCGGCACGGGGCGCATCCATGACTGGACGGTGAGCCGGGAGATCCGCGAGTCGATCGAGATCCCGCTCTGGCTCGCCGGCGGGCTGCGCGCGGAGAACGTGCGAGAGGCGATCGACGCCGTCAGGCCTTACGGCGTGGATGTCTGCAGCGGGGTGCGGACGGGCGGACCGCTCGACGCGCAGAAGGTGCGCGCGTTCGCCAGCGCGGTGCGCGGTTCCTCGTGACCGAGGAGCACGGCGCGCGCACCGCCGACTACGACTTTGCCCTCCCGCAGGAGCTGATCGCCCAGCGGCCGACCGAGCGGCGCGACGAGAGCCGCCTCCTCGTCGTCCACCGCGCGACCGGACAGCTCGAGCATCGCCGCTTCCGCGACCTCGTCGACTACGTCGCGCCGGGTGACGCGCTCGTCCTCAACGCGACCCGCGTCCTCCGCGCGCGGCTGCTCGGCACGCGCGACAAGAGCGGGGGGGCCGCCGAGATCTTCCTCCTCAAGCCATTAGGCGGCGACCGCTGGGAGGCGATGGTCCATCCCGGCGGGAAGCTCAGGCCCGGGCGGCGAGTGCACATCGCCGACGGATTCGACGCCGAGATCATGGAAACGACGGAGCGGCGGACGCGGATCGTCAGGCTGGAGAGCGGCGCGCTCCCGGCCGACGAGGCGATCGAGCGGTTCGGCCACGTTCCCCTCCCGCCCTACATGCACCGCCCCGACGAGGTCGTGGACGCGGAGCGCTACCAGACGGTCTATGCGCGGGAGCGCGGCTCGGTCGCCGCGCCGACAGCGGGGCTGCACTTCACCCCCGAGCTGCTCGCCGCGCTCGAGCGGAACGGCGTGCGGCGGGCGGAGCTCGTCCTCCACGTCGGCGCCGGGACGTTCAAGCCGGTCGAGGTGGACGACCCGGCCGCGCACGTGATGCACAGCGAGTGGTTCACGATCCCGGCCGAGGCGGGGGCAACCATCGCCGCGGCGCGGGCGTCGAAGAACGCGGTGTGGGCGGTGGGGACGACGAGCTGCCGCGCGCTGGAGAGCGCGGCGACCCCCGACGGGACCCTGCATCCGGGTGAAGCGGAGACCGACATCTTCATTCGTCCGCCCTACCGGTTCCGGGTGGTGGACAGGCTGATCACCAACTTTCATCTTCCGAAGTCGACGCTCGTGATGCTCGTCGCCGCGTTCGCGGGGTACGAGCTGACGATGCGCGCATACCAGGAGGCGATCGATGCACGGTACCGGTTCTACTCGTACGGCGACGCGATGGCCATCATCTGATGCCGGCTCGGCGGCGCGCCTGACGTTAGGCAGGATGGCGTCGATCGCGATCGTCGCGACGGCGATGCTGGCCGTGGCGGGGTGCCGGTCGACCTCCACCTACTATGTCCCGACCGAAGGGCAGCCGCGCCTCAACCAGGACGAGTTCCGCGACGCATCGGACGAGATCCTCAAGGTCGAGTGCCCCCGGCTGATGGGGAGCTCGGACTATGCGACCGGCGAGGCGCGCGCCCGGGTCTACGTCGACAGGAGCGGGGCGGTGCAGAAGATCGAGTTCACCCGGCCGAGCAACGACGAGCGGATGAACACCGTCTGGGGGGGGCTCGGCGCCCGGCTCCAGTTCGACCCGCAGGAGGGGCAGACGGAAGATCTTCGGGCGTCGATGATCACGATCGGCTATTCCTGCGGCAAGGGCACCGCACTGACCACGCTGCAGCTCTAGAACCGAAGCGAACGCGAGCGGCCCGCGTTCTGCATCAGGGACTCCTCGAAGCGGCGCCGCATCGGCACCGCGCTGGACCGGCGCATCGCGCCGCGCATCGAGGAGGGTACGAATGTCGGTCGGAGCTTTCTCGCCCCGGGAGGCCGTGCGCCGGGCGGCTCGTGTCACGGCCATCGCGTCGATCGCGACGTTGACCGCCTGCGCCTCGTTCGGCGGCATCGTCAGCACCCGCAACCACGTCGTCGGCGGCGTCATCACCGAGGACGAGATGCGAATGACCGTCGACACCCTCGTCCGGAACGCCTGCGCGGAGATGGGGAGCGACGAGCAGGTCGTGCGCGGACTCGTTTCCGTTCGAGTGTCGCAGGACGTCTTCGACGACGAAGTGTCGGCGCGGGTCGTGAAGGCGTCGGGCAACCCGCACATCGACGCGGCGGTCGCCGACCTGGCCGCGCTCCTCCCCCCGCGCTTCCGGGACAAGGCGCAACAGGTGTATACTCCGCGCTACGACATGGCCGTCCGATACAGCTGCGTGCGCGATGCGTACGGAGTGACGGGGAGGGCGGCCGTCTCTCTCTGACCGTCCGCCCGGACCGAGTTGGCCAGTCCCTCCGCAGCATTCAACTTCGAAGTCGAGGCCACCGCCGGCGCCGCGCGCGCCGGCGTTTTCACGACGCCCCACGGCGCCGTGGAATCGCCCGCGTTCATGCCGGTCGGGACGCTCGCCACGGTGAAGGCGATCGATCCGCGCGAGCTGCGCGAGATGCGCGCTCAGATGATCCTCTCCAACGCGTATCACCTGCACCTGCGTCCGGGCGACGAGTTGATTCGCTCGCTCGGCGGGCTGCACCGGTTCATGGGGTGGGATGGTCCGATCCTCACCGACTCCGGCGGCTTCCAGGTGTTCTCGCTGGCGAGCCTGCGCAGCGTCGGCGAGGAAGGGGTGGAGTTCAAGAGCCACCTCGACGGCTCGCGGCGCCACTTCTCCCCGGAGCTGGTGATGCGCATCGAGCGCAACCTCGGCGCGGACGTGATGATGCAGTTCGACCACGTCATCCCGGGGCAGAGCGACGAAGCCACGGCACGGGACGCGAGCGAGCGGAGCATCCGCTGGCTCGAGCGCTGCGGCGCCGAGTTCGAGCGGCTCGGCCGCGACGGCGACGCCGCGGGCAGGCCGTACGGCGAGCAGGCGCTCTTTCCGGTCGTGCAGGGAGGGATTCACCCGTCGCTGCGCCGCGAGGCGGCGCTGCGGGCGGCGGCGGTCGGCGAGTGGGTCGGCTTCGGGATCGGCGGGCTGTCGGTGGGTGAGGCGAAGCCCGACATGTACGCGATGATCGAGACGATGGACGACTCGCTGCCGCGCAGCCGGCCGCGCTATCTGATGGGGGTCGGCTTCCCCGAGGACCTGATCGAGGGAGTGAGGCGGGGGGTCGACCTCTTCGACTGCGTCGCGCCGACCCGGATGGGGCGGAACGGGGCGGCGTTCACGAGCAGCGGCCGCGTCAACGTGAGGCGCGCCGAGTTCCGCGCCGATCCGCGCCCCCTCGACGAGCGGTGCGGATGTCCGCTCTGCAGCCGCTTCTCACGGGCCTACCTGCGCCACCTCGTGACGAGCGACGAGATCATGGGACTTCGACTCCTCTCGCTGCACAATGTACATTTCCTCGTGACACTGATGCACGACGCCCGCGAGCGGATCCGCGCCGGCGAGTTCGATCGCTGGAGCCGCGAATGGCTCGAGCGCTATCACGCAGGAAACACCGCCTCCTCCCGGACCCCATGACGTCCTTCACCACAGTTCCCGCCCTGCTCGCGCTGATGCAGCCGTCGTCGTCGAACGGCGCGATCCAGCAGGTGTTCATGTTCGGGATGATCTTCGTGATCTTCTACTTCTTCATGATCCTCCCGCAGCAGAAGCAGCGGAAGGAGCACGAGAGGCGCGTCAACGAGGTGAAGCGCGGCGACGAGGTCGTCACCACCGGCGGCCTTGTCGGCGAGGTGATGCACATCAAGGAGTCGATGAAGGACGGCGCGTCGGTGAAGTCGCCGACCGACCGCATCACCATCAAGAGCGCGGACGCGCGCATCGTGATCGAGCGGGCGAGCATCGCGCGCGTCGTCCCGGGCGGCACCGCGGCGGCCGACAAGACCTCCTGACCCGCCGCCCGCGCTCGTGAGCATCCTCCGCATCCACGTCCTCGGCTCGCCGGTGCTCCGGAAGGTGACGACGGAGATCGAGACCGTCACCGACGAGCATCGCCGCCTCATCGACGACATGTTCGAGACGATGTACGCCGCGCACGGGATCGGGCTCGCCGCGCCGCAGGTCGGGCGCACGGAGCGGATCGCGGTGGTCGACGTCGACGACGCGGCGTACGCGCTGGTGAACCCGCAGATCGTCAGCGACGACAGGACGCTGGCGAAGGGGGAAGAGGGATGCCTGTCGATCCCCGACGTCTACGGCGACGTCGCGCGGCCGGAGACCGTGAAGGTGCGCGCGCTCGACCGCGGCGGGAACCCGTTCGAGATCGACGCCGAGGGACTGCTCGCCCGCTGCCTGCAGCACGAGATCGACCACCTCGACGGGCGGATGTTCATCGATCACCTGAGCGTGCTGCGGCGGAAGGCAGCGCTCGCCAAGTGGGCGACGATCAAGGGGCAGTACCCCGGCTACATCCGCACGCTGACCGCCGACGAGATCGCGGAGCATCACCACCGCGACGAGGAGCTCTAGCTGCGCGTCGTCTTCTGGGGGACTCCCGAGTTCGCGACCGCGCCGCTGCGCGCGCTGATCGGCGAAGGGTTCGACGTCGTCGCGGTCGTGACGCAACCGGACAGGCCGCATGGCCGGTCGCGCTCGAAGCTCGTGCCTTCGCCGGTGAAGGAGCTCGCGCTCGAGGAATCGATCCCGGTCCTGCAGCCGGAGAAGCCGCGCGGCGACGACTTCATCGGGCAGCTGCGCACCTTTGCGCCTGACGTTTCGGTCGTCGTCGCCTACGGTCACCTGATCCCGAAGGCGGTCCTCGACCTCCCGACGATGGGGAGCTTCAACGTGCACGCTTCGCTCCTCCCGAAGCTCCGCGGCGCGGCGCCGATCCAGGGGGCCATCCTCGGCGGCTTCCACGAGACGGGCGTGACGATCATGCGGATGGTCCCGGCCCTCGATGCCGGCCCGATGGTGCTCCAGGCCGCGACCCCGATCGCCGAGGACGAGACGGCGGGGGAGCTCGCGCTCCGCCTCTCCGAGCTCGGCGCGCTGGCGCTGATCGAGGCGATGACGCTCATATCGTTAGGCAGGGCGCACGAGGAGCCGCAGGACGACGCGCGCGCGACCTACGCCGGGAAGATCGACCGCGACAGCGCGCGCATCGACTGGATGCAGCCGGCGGTGATCGTGTCGCGGTCGATCCGCGCCTACGACCCGAAGCCTGGCGCGCACACCCTGCTCCGCGGCGCGCCGGTCAAGCTGTTCGGGGCGCGCGTCCTCCCGCACACGAACCACGCCCCGGGGAAGGTCGTCGCGATCGAGGAGGAGGGGATGATCGTCGCGTGCGGGGAGGGGGCGGTGCGGGTGACGCAGGTGCAGCCGGCGGGGCGGGGGCGCATGACACCGGCAGAGCTGCAGCGAGGGCGTTCGCTGAAGACTGGAGAAAAGCTTGCGACGAGGGACGAGGGACGAACGAGGGACGAGGGACGAACGAGGGACGAGGGACGAACGAGGGACGAGGGGTAGGCGCAGCGACCTAAGGTCGCTGGCGCGACGAGGGATGGTGGGACGTGGGC
>DASZNJ010000170.1:0-15005 GCA_035551575.1 Gemmatimonadaceae bacterium | reverse complement strand
AGCGCGATGACCTGGATGTTCTGGAACAGCGCGATGTATTCCTCCTCGGCGATCGCCTGGAGGAGTGCCGCACCGGTCAGCGCCACGGGGGCGAGCCCGTACCATCCGCGCACGGTGTTGAGGTCGTTGATCGCCGTCACGTCCCCCGTCATGTACTTGGCCTCGGCGCGCATCAGCAGGTTCTCGGCGGCCGTGATGAGCGGCTGCCGGTAGCTGGCGGCGCCGCGCGTCTCGGGATTGAGCGTCGACGCACTGACGTCGCCCGCGCCGGGGACGGCACCGACCACGCTCCCCGTACCGTTAGGCGCGAAGAACTCGGTCAGCCGCGGGTCGCTCCGCGCCTTCAGCAGGTCGACGAAATACTCGCCGGCGCGGATATAGGTATCGCGCTCCCGGAATTCGAACTGGTACCAGACGTTTTCCTCGCCCGGCGTGCTGCTCTGGTAGGTGCGGAAATCGTTCGCCGGGTCCATGATCCCGAGGCTCGCCTCGGCGATCACGCGCGCGTAGTTCGACGGATCCTTCTCCGCCATGTTCATGTAGTAGCGCGCCTTGAGCGTGTGCGCCGCCGCGACCCACTTCTGGACGCTGGCGGGGCTCGAGCCCGAGGCCCCGTAGATCAGGTCGTAGGCCTGCGGTCCCAACCCGGAGTTCGTGTTCAGGTTGGCGATCGCGCTGTCGAGCACCTTCTGCACGTCGGCGAACACCTGCGCCTGGGGATCGAAGTGCGGGTTCTTGATCGACGGATTCGCCGCCTCGCGGTAGGGAATGTCGCCCCAGATCGTGGCGGCCGTGCCGATCGTCAGCGCCTCCCACACCTGGGCGACGCCGAGGAACACCTTGTCGTTCGCGGAGCGGGCGTCCTGCTGGATCTTCCGGATGTCGACCAGCCCACCCGCGCCGTAGGTCGAGTTGAACGTTCCCGTGAAGTCGTCACCGGTGAAGTCGTACTGCTCGAGTGACGAGTATTGCCGGTCGGTCCCGGAGAACTGCTGCGTGAACATGCCGAACGCGCGCGCGACGGCGCCGGTCTGGTTCGTGAACTGGGTCGCCTGCACCCCGTTCAGGAGCAGGAAGCGGCTGGCGGTCTGGGGCTGGTTCGGGTCCGAGGACAGCTTGTCGCCCGTGAGGAAGTTGCTGCAGGCCGCCGCGGCCAGGAGCGCGACGACCGCGGCCGAATACCGGAGATAGTGGCGTGTCATGTGATGGCTCCTCGACAGTTAGCGGTTGAGCCCAACCGTCAGGACGACGGAGCGCGTCTGCGGGTTGTTGAAGTAGTCCACGCCATGCAGGAGCGTCTCGGCGCCCGCCAGGTTCGTTTCCGGGTCGATGCCCGTGTACTTGGTCCAGGTGTGGAGGTTGCGGCCGGCGATGCGGAGGTTGATGGAGCTCAGCCCGACCATGTTCCGCACGAACGGCTGGTCGAGGGTGTAGCCGAGCGAGATCTCGCGCAGCTTCACGTAGCTGCCGTCCTCCATGAACTGGCTGGCGACCGGCCCGAATCCGCTCCCGAGGTCCTGCCACCAGTTGGTGCGCGTCAGCTGGACGGTCCGGCCGGCGCCGGGACCCCAGACCGGGCCCGGCCGATAGGTCTGGCCGAAGACGACGTTCTGGTCGCGGATCTCGGTGTCGCGGTGCGTGCCGAAGTTGTAGAGCGCGCCCTTGGTGCCATTCCACACGTCGCCGCCCTTCTTGATGTCGAGCAGCCCGGAGAGCTGCCACTTCTTGAAGAAGGTGAAGCCGGTGCGGACGCTGGCCAGCCACTTCGGGTTCGGGTCGGCGAGGACGTGGTTGTTCGGGTCGACGTCGGGGAAGCCGCTGGCGGTGATGTACAGCGCGCCGTTAGGCGCGCCGGCCGTCCGGCAGGCCGCGTTGACGTCGTCCGGCACGCCGTCGCCGTTGATGTCGACCATGTTCGACTCGCCGTAGCGGCAGCGGATGAAGTCGTAGCCGCGGAAGACGCCGACGGCATGTCCCTGCATCACGGTGCCCGGCGTCCCCTCGAACGCCCCGCCGATGTCCACGTGGTCGACGTTAGGCAGGGAGGTGACGAGGTTCTTGTTCCGCGACCACTGCAGCCCGACGTCCCAGGCGAACGACTGCATCGTCACCGGGTTGAGGTTGAGCGAGAGCTCGAGCCCCTTGTTGGTGATCGTCGCCGCGTTCTGGAGCTGGCTGGTGTAGCCCGAGCTGGGCGAGCGCGGGGTGGCATAGATGACGCTCTTCGACCGCGAGTTGTAGACCGTGACGCTCGCGTCGCCGAGCCCGCGGACGAATCCGATATCGAGGCCCGTCTCGAACTCGCGCTGCCGCTCGGGGAGGATGCGGTCCTGCGCCAGCTGCGACTGCGAGACCATCCCGCCGCGGGAGTTCTGGATGGTGCGCAGGTACGGGCCCCATCCTTCGTCGCTGGTGTTCGCGAACGAGTAGCCGCCATAGATCGCGTACACGGGCGGCTCCTTGCCGGTCTCGCCGAACGCGGCGCGCACCTTCCCGTAATCGAGGAACGAAGCCATCGAGTTCGTGGCCTTCGTGAACGTCCAGGCGGCGCTTCCCTTCGGGTACCAGAACCGGCGCTTGTAGGCGGCAAACGTCGAGTTTCCGTCGTTGCGCAACGTCCCGGTCAGGAACAGCTGGTCGAGCAGGTTGACGCTCGCCTGCCCGAAGTAGGACTCGAGGTGGACCAGCGACTCGTACTCGTTCGGCGTGACGGTGATCGTGTTGCTGAGATTGAACGGGCCCTCGGGGGCGATGAAGTCGCGACCCGTGGCGTACCGCTGCCGATAGCTGCGGCTGTTCAGGTTCTGCCCGAGCGTCAGCGTACCGTCCACCCAGTCGCTGAAGGTGTGCCGCGCGGTGGCCAGCAGGTTGTGATCGATCTGGTAGTTCAGGTAGTCAGCGCGTGTCAGGATCCCCGTCGCGTACGACGACGAGGAGGGGACGAGCGCCTCGAGGCGGTCGTCCGAGCTGTAGTCGCCGCCGAGCGTGTAGCGGACGTTCAGCCAGTCGATCGGGTCGTAGCTCAGGTTCACGTTCCCGAACACGCGATTCACGTTGCTGCTCGCCGGATCCATGTTGACCACCCAGAACGGGTTGTCATAGCCGCGCGGCGAGGTCAGGTCGGTGGCGCCGATCGGGTTCGGGTAGCGATACGAGCGATGGTAGCCGTTCGCGGCCCGGTACTGGCGGTTGTCGAACTCAGGCGGCGTCCGAAGCGCGCCGAGCAGCAGTCCCGAGAGGTTGGAGCCCTTCTGGACCGCGCCGAGCCGGGCGTCGGTGTAGTTCGCGCTCGCCCCGATCCGGAGCTTGTTCCCGACGAGCTGCGACGCCTTCACGAGGAAGGTCGTCCGGTCGTAGAAGTTCCAGGGGCCGACGATCGTCCCGTTCTGGTCGGTGCGGCCGGCCGAGAGATAGAACGACTGCCGGTCGGTGCCGCCGGATGCGGACAGGATGTTGTCGTAGGTATGGCCGAGCCTGAACATCTCGCCGAAGTGATCGAACGTCGGCGTCCCGGGGGCGAGGGCCGGTCCGAAGCTGTCGCTGTTCCGGCGGCAGCCGGGCGTGGTCGTGCAGGTGTTGGGGCGCTGCGCGAACTTGGTCTGCAGCGGTACGCCATGGCTGACGCGGTCCCACGTCGACATCGAGTTCAGCGAGTAGCGCGCAGTCCCGCGGCCACTCTTCGTGGTTATCAGGATCACGCCATCGCCGGCGCGCGATCCATAGATCGCGCCGGCTGCCGAACCCTTGAGGATCTCGACCGACTCGATGTCGTTCGGATTGATGTCCGCCGCGCGGTTCGAGGTGACGGTGCCGGCAAGGTATCCGGTCGTCGAGTTGGTGCTGTTGTCGATCGGCACGCCGTCGACGACGATCAGCGGCTGCCCGTTGCCGGTGATGCTGCGGACGCCGCGGATCTGGATGTACGAAGATGCGCCCGGCTCGCCGGACTGCGACGAGACGTAGACGTTAGGCGCCTTCGCCGCCAGCGCCGAGACGACATTGGGCTCGCTCGACTTCTGGATGAGGTCCGCCTTGACCGTGTTCGTGACGTTGCCGGATGCTTCACGCGTCCCGGTCAGCCCGGCGCCGGTGACGACGACTTCCGACAGGGTCACGGGGCTCGGCACCAGCGAGAAGTCGACCGAGTTGTTCCCGCCGGTGAGGATGACCGTTCGCGAGAGCGGCCGGAACCCGATCAGCCGCGCCGTGAGGGTGACGGGCGCGTTGGTGACGCGGGCGGCCGGGACGACGATCGTGTAGCGTCCGGCGTCGTCGGTGACCGACCCGATCCTGAGGCCCTCGAGATACACGCTGACCCCGTTCACCGGTGCTCCCGACGGATTGGTCACCCGTCCGGTGATCGTTGCCGGCGTCTGTGCTCGAACCGCGACTGGCGCTGCAGCCAGTCCCGCGGCGAGAGCGAGCATCTGACAAATTCTGCGGCGCATGCCTCCTCCTCCTTCTTTCACATGGAAGCCAGAAGTCCACCGGTCACCGCCTGCCCGACCGTGAGTCGAGGCTAAGGCACAGCCCCCTGCGTGTCAACATTGTGTAAGATTGTTGTCTGGCGGGGGCCCCGCGCGCGTTCGCGCGCGCCGCGTCGAGCCGGGGGCGAGCGGGCCGGTATCGGGGGGGGTGTTATCTTGGGGCCGTCGCTGTCGCGGCGAGCGTGGCGGAACTGGTAGACGCGCCAGCCTTAGGAGCTGGTAGGGCAACCTGTCCGGGTTCGAGTCCCGGCGCTCGCACTGCAGGCGCACGCACGGGGTCGCGCGCGATTCGTTGGTGGCGCGCGGCGTCCATGATTCATGCCACGGATGTCGCAGCCGTCGCAGCTCGCAACAACGAGACGTGGCTCGATTCGACGGGAACTCGCGGTACCATCGGCCCTTTTAGACGGGCGCGCCACATGGGGTGGCGCCTCAGCTGCCGATGCCGATGCCGACAACCACGTCGATCGCCGACGCACGCGAGTGCGAGCGCATCACGCGCCGCCACGCGCGCACCTTCACCCTCGCCAGTCGATTCCTCCCGGCGGAGAAGCGGCGCGCCGCTTTCGCGGTCTACGCATTCTGCCGGACCGCGGACGACATCGTCGATCAGTCGGCGCCGGGAGGCGAGTCGCCCGCCGCCGCGATCGCGCGCTTTCGGCGGTCGCTCGACGGCGCCCTTGCCGGGGAACCAGACGGTGCGATGTTCCGGGAGCTGGTGCACGCCGTGTCGTCCTTCGAGCTGCCGGCGACGACGCTTCATGCGCTGGTCGATGGCGTCGCGCGTGACCTCGACGGGGGCTCGCGGCCGGCGACCTGGGCCGAGCTCGCCGGTTACTGCGAGGGCGTCGCCAGCACCGTCGGCGAGCTCTGTGCCTGCATCTTCGGTGTGCCCGGCGGCCCGGCGACAGCGGCGCGCGCGAGGCGCTACGCCCGCACGTTAGGCATCGCGATGCAGCTGACCAACATCCTCCGCGACATCGGCGAGGATGCGCGGCGCGGCCGCTGCTATCTCCCCGCCGACGAGCTCGCGGCCTTCGGCCTCGATCGCGCTGACGTGCTGTCGGGGGGTGCCGCGCTCGCCCGCGACGAGCGGTGGCGGCCGCTGATGGCGTTCCAGGTCGGACGCGCGCGTTCGCTCTACGAGGCCGCGGCGCCGGGGCTGTCGCTGCTGGCCGCCGACGCGCGTCGCTGCGCCGCCGCCTGCGCGACCGGGTACGCGGCGATTCTCGACGCGATCGAAGCGGGGGGATACGACACTGTCACCCGGCGCGTCCAGGTCCCGCTGCGACGGCGGGCAGCCCTCCTCGTTCGCATCTGGCGCGACGACCCCGCGACGCGAGTCCCCGCCCCCGCCGCCGACGGGCCGTTCGTCCGCTGGGATTCGCCGCGTCCGTTCCCGTGGAGCGCGACGTGGGCGTGACGAGCGGCCGCAACCAACCGCCAGGCGACGCACCTGCCCGCGAGCGCCTCTCGACGCCGCTGCTCACGGCCCACGTCGTCCTCATCCTGTTCAGCACCGTCGCGATGACGACATTCCTCGCCGGAACGCCGCCCGCCTGGCTGCAGACGGAATCCAGCCAGCGCGCGCTGCGCATCGGCTGGACGTTCTCCGGCCCGACATACGTCGTGCTCGGTGCGCTCGCCGCCCTCGTGCATGCCACCGGCCGGCTTGGCTGGAGGCGAGCGCTGGCGCTGCTCGCCGCGGGAGCGCTCATCTCCCTCGCCGCGGAGCTCACCGGCACGAGCACGGGACTTCCCTTCGGACCGTACTCCTACACTCCGCTCCTCGGCTGGCGCGTGGCCGGGCTCGTGCCATTCCCGATCCCGCTGTCGTGGTTCTACATGGTGTATTGCTCCCTCGCGATCCTCGGGCGCCTCCTCGTGCCGCGCGACGACCTGCGCACCCGTCTGGCCTGGGCCGCGTCAGGCGGCCTCACCCTCACCGCCTGGGACGTGTCGATGGACCCGGCGATGTCGTTCGCGACGGCGCACTGGCTCTGGCACACCCGCGGTTTCTTCTACGGCATGCCGCTCCTCAACTGGTTCGGGTGGTGGCTGACGGGAAGCATCGTCGCCTTCGCGATGGTCTCGATCGCCCGGCCGACTCGCATCGCCGCGCTGGTTTCGCCCTCCCCCCTCCCACTCTGGCTGTACGCGATCAACGGCGTGTTTCCGATCGCGATCTGCCTGCGGCACCAGCTGTGGTGGGCAGCGATACTCGGCGCCGCGGCGATGGCGGTCCCGATCGGCCTCGCGATCGCCGCGCCGCGCGGCGGGTGGGCGATGAACCGGAAGCTGCGCCCGCGCGAGGGCACGTCATGGTCGGCCTCGACCGCATCGGTGGACTGAGACGATGCGCGTGCTGGTCATCGGCAGTGGATTCGGCGGGCTCGCGGCGGCGATCCGCCTTCGCGCTGCCGGCCACGACGTGACGGTGCTCGAGCGGCTCGACAAGCCGGGTGGGCGCGCGTACGTGTTCGAGCAGGATGGATTCACCTTCGACGCCGGGCCGACGATCATAACGGCGCCGGCGCTGATCGACGAGCTGTTCGCGCTCGGCGGGCATCGGACGGCGGACTATGTCCACCTGGCGCCGATCGATCCGTACTACAATGTCAGGTTCGAGGACGGGTCGGTGTTCAGCTACGGAAGCGACCGGCGCGACGTCGAGCGCCAGGTCGCCGCCTGGAGCCCCGATGATGTCCACGGATATCGCCGGTTCGCGGCGGAAGCCGAACGGATCCTCGATGCCGGCTTCCCACTGATCGACAAGCCGTTCACGCGAATTCGCGACATGCTGCGAGTCCTCCCGGAGCTCGTCCGGCTGCGCGCCGACCGGCCGGTCGCGCGGATGGTCGAGCGGAACATCCGGGACTCGCGACTGCGCCAGGTATTCGGGTTTCACCCGCTCCTCATCGGCGGCAATCCCTTCGACACGACCTCCGTCTACGCGATGATCCACGCCCTCGAGCGGAGGTGGGGCGTCTGGTTCGCGATGGGAGGAACGGGCGCCCTCGTGCGCGGGCTCGTCCGCCTGCTCGAAGACATGGGAGGATCGGTCCGCTTGCGAGCTGGCGTCGAGGAGATCCTCGTCGACGGCAAGACCGGCCGCGCCAGCGGCGTCCGGCTGGCCAACGGCGAGCTGCTCGCGGCGGACATCGTGGTCAGCAACGCCGACATCGCCACGACCTACACGCGCCTGCTGCCGCAGGCGGTGCTCCGCCGGAACCGTGCGCGGCGGTGGCGCCGCACGCGATACTCGATGTCTCTCTTCGTGCTGTACTTCGGGACGAAGCGCCGTTATGACGATGTCGCGCACCATGAGATCCTGATGGGGCCACGCTACGAGGCGCTGCTCAGCGACATCTTTCGCGGGCGGCCGCTGTCGCGCGACTTTTCGCTCTACCTCCACCGGCCCACGGCCACCGACCCGTCGCTCGCCCCCGACGGGTGCGACGCGTTCTACGCGCTGGCGCCGGTGCCGAACCTCCGCTCGCCGACCGACTGGGCGGCAGCGGCCCGGCCGTACCGCGACGCGATCGTCCGGTATCTCGAGGATCGCTACCTGCCCGGGCTCTCGCGCGAGATCGTCACCGAGCGCGCGATCGACCCGCGCTATTTCCGCGACACGTTAGGCGCGCACCTCGGCAGCGCGTTCAGCGTCGAGCCGGTGCTGACGCAATCGGCGTGGTTCCGGCCGCACAACCGGAGCGAGGACGTCCCCAACCTGTACTTCGCGGGGGCGGGGACGCACCCGGGCGCCGGGCTGCCGGGGGTGATCAGCTCGGGGAAGATCGTCGCCGACCTCGTCGCGGCGACGATCTGACGCTGCGCCGTTGGTTGCTGCGCTGACACGGGTCCTCGCCCCCCCCGGGGGCGGCGCCCCGGACCCTTCGCCCAGTGGCCCGACCGCGTTCTTCTCGCCTCCCCCGCCTCCACCCCCGGGTTATCTTTAGAGGCAGTGGGCGGAGCGCCCTGCGTACGACAATCTCCGAGTGCCATGGAAATCCAGATCACGACCAAGAAGAGCGAGGGACTCGAGCGCCTGCTCGAAGTGTCCGTCCCCGTCGAAACCGTTCGCGACGCCGAGGACAAGGCGGCGCGCAAGTACGCCACGCAGGCACGCCTCCCCGGGTTCCGCCCTGGCAAGGCCCCGGCGGCGATCGTCCGCAAGAAGTTCGGAGAGGCGATCCGCCAGGCCGCGCTCGAGACGCTCGTGCAGGACGCGTTCAAGGAAGTGATGGAGCGCGAGAAGCTGCAGCCGGCGTCGCAGCCGCACGTCCACGACCTCCACTTCCATGAAGGGAAGCCGCTCACCTTCGAGCTGCACGTCGAGGTTCGCCCCGAGGTGAAGCTCGATCGCACGAGCGGGTTCCGCGTCAAGCGCCCGGAGCAGCAGGTCGGCGATGCGCAGCTGCAGGAGCAGCTCGATGCCCTCCGCGACCAGCGCGCGACCTGGGCGCCGGTCGAGGAGAAGCCGATGCCCGGCGACCAGGTGACGGTGAACCTGGCGACCGCCGAAGAGGGCGGAGCGATGAGCGAGGGCAAGGAGTATCGGCTCGTCATCGGCGAGGGCCAGGCGATCCCCGCGATCGAGGAGCTGATCCTCGAGGCGAAGCCGGGACAGACGATCGAGCGGCCCGTGAAGTGGCCGGATGACTTCCCCGACGAAGCACAGCGCGGCAAGACGAAGCCCGTGCGGGTGCAGCTCCTCGACGTGAAGCGGAAGTCGCTGCCGGCCCTCGATGATGCCTTCGCGCGCGACGTGGGCGACTTCGATTCGCTCGACGCGCTGAAGGCCGCGGTGAAGAGCGATCTCGAGTCGCATGCGCAGCGCGACGCGGAATCGCAGCTCCGCCAGCAGCTGCTCGACGAGGTGATCTCGGCCAACCCGTTCGACGTGCCGGAGGGCTGGGTGTCCGAGCTGAGCGACGCGTACCTGAAGCAGTTCCAGGTCCCCGAGGAGGAGCGCCCGCGCTTCGCGCAGGAGTTCCGGCCGGTGGCCGAGCGCCAGGTGCGCCGCGATCTCGTCATCGAAGCGATCGCCGAGCGCGAAGGGTTGACCGCCACCGAGGCGGACATCGACGACCGCGTCGCCGAGGTCGCGTCGAAGCGCGGCTCGAACCCCTCCGAGGTCTATGCGTCGCTGCAGAAGGCCGGACGCCTCCGTGAGATCGAGCGGAGCATCACCGAGGAGAAGGTCTTCACCTGGTTGAAGGAACGGAACACCGTCGAGTAGACCGCACCGCCTGACGGTCAACGCAACGAACCACCACAGGGACGATGAACGAAATGGCAACGATCTATCCGCCGTATGTGATCGAGCGCTCGAGCCGTGGCGAGCGGACGTACGACATCTTCTCGCGGCTCCTCATGGACCGCATCATCTTCCTCGGGACGCCGATCAACGACGACGTCGCGAACATCATCATCGCCCAGCTGCTCTACCTCCAGGCGGACAACCCCGACCGGGACATCCACCTGTACATCAACTCCCCGGGTGGCAGCGTCTCGGCCGGGCTGGCGATCTACGACACGATGCAGTTCCTGAAGAGTCCGGTGAACACGATCTGCATGGGGCTCGCGGCGAGCATGGGCGCGTTCCTCCTCGCGGCCGGGCGCAAGGGGAAGCGGCTGGCGCTGCCGCACTCGCGGATCATGATTCACCAGCCGTCAGGCGGGGCGCAGGGAACGGCGGCCGACATCGAGATCCAGGCGAAGGAGATCCTTTACCTTCGCCACCAGATGAACGAGCTGATGTCGAAGCACACCGGCCAGCCCGTGGACCAGATCGAGCGGGACATCGTGCGCGACAAGTTCATGAGCGCGCCCGAGGCAGTTGCGTACGGGCTGATCGACCAGGTCATCACCCATCGGGGGGAGATCCCGGCGGAGCCGTTGCCGGCCGTGGCGAAGTAAGGCATCAGATTGTCAATGGTGCGCGGGCATGTGAAACATTTCACGATGCCCGCCGCCATACGATGTTGCTTGACCGCTTCGGCGGCGTCTGTTAGTTCTCGTGGGGCCGTCGCAGCCGGCGCCCCGCCGCGTCCCCCCGTTTCCGAGCGCCATGTCGCACGACAAACACCTTCGCTGCTCGTTCTGCGGAAAGTCCAAGGATTCGGTCCGGAAGTTCATTTCGGGCCCGTCCGTGTACATCTGCAACGAATGCATCGCGCTCTGCAACGAGATCCTCGCTGAAGACGAGGAGCGCGAGGTCGCGGAAGCGATCACGCAGGTCCCGTCTCCCCAGGAGATCAAGGACGTCCTCGACCAGTATGTCATCGGGCAGGAAAAGGCGAAAAAGGCGCTCGCCGTCGCCGTCTACAACCACTACAAGCGCATCAACGTCCAGTCGGTCCGCGACGACGACGTGGAGCTCGACAAGTCGAACATCCTCCTCATCGGGCCCACCGGCACGGGGAAGACGCTGCTCGCCCAGACGCTGGCGCGCATCCTCGACGTTCCCTTCACCATCGCCGACGCCACGACGCTGACCGAAGCCGGCTACGTCGGTGAGGACGTCGAGAACATCCTCGTCCGGCTGCTCCAGGCCGGCGACTTCAACGTCGCCGAGTGCGAGCGCGGCATCGTCTACATCGACGAGATCGACAAGATCGCGCGGAAGAGCGAGAATCCGAGCATCACCCGCGACGTCAGCGGCGAGGGCGTGCAGCAGGCCCTCCTCAAGATCCTCGAGGGCACCGTCGCCTCGGTGCCGCCGCAGGGTGGCCGCAAGCACCCGCAGCAGGAATACATCCAGATCAACACGAAGGACATCCTGTTCATCTGCGGGGGAGCCTTCGACGGCCTGGAGAAGATCATAGAAGCGCGCACGGGGCGGAAGCAGATCGGCTTCGGCAACACGAGCATCGGCGGGACCGGGAGCAAGGGCGACGCGCCGCGCATGGACGAGCAGGATCTGAAGAAGAACCCGTTCGTCGAGGTCGAGCCGGACGACATGCTCCGCTACGGCCTGATCCCGGAGCTGGTGGGACGGCTGCCGGTGACCGTCGCCCTCCAGGCGCTCGACGAGGATGCCCTGGTGCGCATCCTCAAGGAGCCGAAGAACGCGCTCACCAAGCAGTACACGAAGCTCTTCGAGCTCGAGAACACGAAGCTCTCCTTCGACGAAGCCGCTCTCCGAGCGGTCGCCCAGAAGGCGCTCAAGCGCGGGACCGGTGCCCGCGGCCTTCGCGCGATCCTCGAGGAGATGCTCACTGACGTCATGTTCGACCTGCCGAGCCGCGAGGACGTCACCGAGGTGCACGTGACCGAGGCGACGGTGCTCAACAAGCAGCTCCCGCTGCTCGAGATCTCGCCGAAGCGGCAGAAGCGCGAAGCATAGCTCCGCTCGCCGCGCGACGGCGCGCGGGAGGCCGGCGCGGGTTAGATTCCCGGGATGACCCCGGTTTACACCCGAGACGCGGAACACTTCGAGATCCCCGAACGGCTGCCGGTGCTGCCGCTCCGGGATCTCGTGCTCTTTCCCTACGTCGTGACCCCGCTGCTCGTCGGGCGGCCGGCGACGCTGGCCGCGCTCGAAGCGGCGGTCGCCGACGATCGGTGGATCCTGCTCGTCGCCCAGCGCGCGGCCGAGGTCGAGGAGCCGGCGGCGGCCGACCTGCACCGGACCGGCGTCGTCGGCCGGGTCCTGCAGTTCAACCGCCTGCCTAACGGCACGGCGAAGGTCCTCGTCGAAGGGATCGCCCGGGCGCGCGTGAGCCGGTACGCCCCGGCGGCGGGACATCTCCGCGCCGTCGCCGCGCCCGCTCCGCTCGCGGTGCAGGCCGGAGAATCCGCCGCGGGGGACAGCGGCAGCGAGGACGCGCAGGGGCGGTCGGCGCTCGAGCTGTTCGAGGAGTACGTCGCCCTGCACCGGCGCCTTCCCGCCGAGGTGACGGCGATGGTCCAGGGCGCGCCGAGCGCGCCGCAGCGCGCCTACGGGATCGCCGCACACCTGACGATCGCCACCGAGCGGAGGCAGGAGCTGCTCGAGATCGACAGCTTCGATCTGCTGCTGCGCCGCCTCGTCGCCACGCTGACGGGCGAGATCGAGCTGCTCCGCCTCGAGCGCAAGATCGACGACGACGTGCGCGGGACGCTCTTCCGCAACCAGCGCGAGTTCTACCTCCAGGAGCAGTTGAAGGCGATCCACCGCGAGCTGGGGCAGGAGGACGGCGACGACCTCGCCGAGCTCGAGACCCAGCTCGCGGCCAAGCCCCTCCCCGACGCGGTCCGCGCGCGCGCGATGCGCGAGCTGCGGCGGCTGCGGAAGATGTCGGCGATGTCACCGGAATCGACGGTCGCCCGCGGCTTCCTCGACTGGGTGGTCGCCCTGCCCTGGACCGAGCGGACCGACGAGCACCCCGACGTCGCGAAGGCGAAGGCGGCGCTCGACTCCGACCATCATGGGCTCGAGGACGTGAAGGAGAGGATCCTCGACTACATCGCCGTGCTCGCGCTGGTCGAGAAGCCGGAAGCGCCGATCCTCTGCCTGGTCGGGCCGCCGGGCGTCGGCAAGACGTCGTTAGGCAGGTCGATCGCCAGGGCGCTCGGCCGGAGCTTCGCCCGGATGTCGCTGGGCGGGGTCCGCGACGAGGCCGAGATCCGCGGACACCGCCGGACCTACATCGGGGCGATGCCGGGACGTGTCGTCCAGGCGATGCGCCGCGCCGGCGTCGTCAACCCCGTGATCCTTCTCGACGAGATCGACAAGCTCGGGAACGACTATCGCGGCGACCCGGCGGCGGCGCTCCTCGAGGTGCTCGACCCCGAGCAGAACCGCGCCTTCAACGACCATTTCCTCGAGGTCGACTACGACCTCTCCCAGGTGCTCTTCGTGACGACCGCGAACAGCCTGGCCGGCATTCCCGAGCCGCTGCGCGACCGGATGGAGATCATCCGCCTCCCTGGCTACCTCGACCAGGAGAAGCTGGCGATCGCGCGGCGCTTCCTCGTCCCGCGCCAGCTCGAGCGGAACGGGATCGACCCGGCACGCGTCACGATCGACGAGGACGCGCTGCTCGGCGTGCTTCGCGGCTACACTCGGGAGGCGGGGGTCCGGGAGCTCGAACGGCGAATCGCGAGGCTGGCCCGCAAGCTGGCGCGGCGTGAAGCGGAGCAGGCGACGACGCGGCCGATGGACGCGCCGCCGACCCGCCTCACGGTGACGGCGGCCGACCTCCACGGGCTTCTCGGGGTCGCCCCCTTCGACGACGACGACAGCTCGCTCGACGACAAGGTCGGGGTCGCCTGCGGGCTCGCCTATACCACGGTCGGCGGGGAGACGCTCGAGATCGAGGTATCGGTGCTTCCCGGGCGCGGTAAGCTCGCGCTCACCGGCACGCTCGGCGACGTCATGAAGGAATCGGCGAGCGCGGCGATGAGCTACGTCCGGTCTCGCGCCGGAGCGTTAGGCATCGACCGCGAGTTTCACCGCACCCGCGACATCCACGTCCACATCCCGGCGGGGGCGACGCCGAAGGACGGCCCGTCGGCGGGAATCGCGATCGCGACCGCGGTGTCGAGCGCCCTGACCGGGATCCCGGTGCGGGGAGACGTGGCGATGACCGGGGAGGTGACGCTGCGCGGACGCGTCCTGGCGATCGGCGGCCTCAAGGAGAAGGCGGTCGCGGCGCACCGGCACGGGATCCGGCACATCATCATCCCGCAGGGAAACGCACGCGACGTCGAGGAGCTGCCGGTGGAGGTGCGCGATTCCGTCGTCTTCCATCCGGTGAAGACGATGGACGAGGTCGTGTCGCTCGCCCTCCGGGTGCAGCCGACCGCGGCCCGCGACGCCGCCAGCGCGACGGCCCACTGATGAGCGAGGCGTCGAAGGATCCGCTGGTCATCCGCGACATCGAGTACCTGGGCCCGATGGCCTCCGATACGGGATGGCGGCCGACGCACGCCCTTCCCGAGGTTGCCTTCGGCGGCCGTTCGAACGTCGGGAAGTCATCGCTGATCAACAAGCTCGTCCGGCGAAAAAAGCTCGCGCGCGTGAGCAACACGCCGGGACGGACGCGGGAGATCCACTTCTTCCGGGTGAACGAGGACTTCGTCCTCGTCGACCTGCCGGGCTACGGCTACGCGCGGATCTCGAAGGAGCGGCGCTCCGAGTGGCGGCCGCTGATCGAGGGATTCCTCACGAGGAGCCCCGGCGTGCGCGGGATCGTTCAATTGCTCGACGCGCGCCACGACCCGACCGCAGACGACGAGCAGATGCTCGGCTTTCTCGGCGAGCTCGGATTGCCGACGATCATCGCCGCGACGAAGATCGACAAGCTGCCGAAGGGCGGGGTCGGCAAGCGGGTGCGTGAGATCGGTCGCTTGATCGGGATGGACGAGTCGCAGATCATTCCCTTCAGCGCGATCACCGGCGAGGGGCGCGACGAGCTGGCGGGCGCGATCATCTCGCTGATCGCGCAGCCGTCGTGGCGCGAGGAGACCAGCGATGTCGATAGCGGACACTTCGGGACGACCACCGATGCGACCGAACGTTAGGGGCGG